>NZ_JBAKHO010000081.1:0-15486 GCF_036902735.1 Micromonospora lacuserhaii
AGGTCAAACCCCCAGCCTTGACCGGCCCCGCTCCTTCATGGATGACACAGAGGGGAGCCAGATCCGGATGTCACCCGACGGATCATGTAACGCACTGAAGCGGTGCCGGCTTGTTCGGCGGCGGCGAGGTCGGCGGTGGAGAGGCGGAGGTGCTTGAAGGTCCAGGGGGATCTGTCGGCGGCCGGCGCGGCGGCGCAGCCAGGATTCCGGGACTGAGCGCGGGATGCGTCGCCGGCCAGTCGACCGCCGTCGTGCCCCACGGTACCCACGGGCTCCCCACCGGGTAACCCTTTGCGTCGACAGGCCGGCTTATCAACTCGTCGACCGTCCCGCGCTGACCACCGTCAGAGGGAGCCGGGTAGGTCGCACCAACGGCTCCGGCTGGGTGGCAGGGACTGTCAAGACGCGCAGGGTTGCGGCCCATCTGGTGATGCCCGGCCACGGTTGTTGCTATGGGTTTCGCTGCCTTCTTGCTGCCTGGGCTGCCCTTCCGCCAGCCTCGGCGAGCCGCCAAGCCGGCGCGTCAGATTGCGACCGGGTGGCGCGGTTCGTAGAGACCGAGTTCGCCGCCACCGGGCAGCCGCAGCGCGGTGCGCAGCCCCCACCGCTCCTCGGTGACCGGGATCGTGAACTCGACGCCCTTCGCGGCCAGGCCGGCCATGGTCGCCGCGACGTCGTCGCACATGAGGAAGAGTTCGTGGGCCGGCTCGCCCTCGGTCGGGTGCATGGCGAGCTCGGCCGGCGGGAGCTTGAAGATGAGCCAGCCATGGCCGGCGTCGACGTGGTGGTAGCCGAGCGTGTCCCGGAAGAAGGCGCGGTCCGTCTCTGGGTCGCGGCTGTAGATGATCACATGAGCACCATTGATCATTCACCGACCATAATGCTGAGGTCCGGCATGGCGACGCCAATCTTGCCAGAAAATGCCCGCTGCTCGCGCTGCCCCAACTGTCGGCACCGGGAGCCATGTGCTCGATGATCTCTTCGCGCGATGTCGCAGCTCAGCCAGTGGCAGGACGAGGCCCGCGCCTCCACCACCCGGGACCTGTCAAAGCCCGACTACGTGTACGTGTGGGCCGACGGCGCGCACCTCAACGTGCGCCTCGACGAGGCGAGACTGTGCCTGCTCGTGATCGTCGGCGTCCGCGTCGACGGCCGTAAGGAGCTCGTCCCGCTTGCGGAGGGCTATCGGCACTGCCAGGCGCCGGGATGTCACTCCCACGCCTGGCAGTGGCGCTTTCCACCCGGATCGCCCGGTTCCCGGGCTAGCGTCGGTTCAGGGCACGGCGATCGGAGTCGAATGGCAGCGGTACGCGAGACACTCAAGGTCCCCCGGGCCGGGCACCTACTGCATGCCGAGGTGACAGGCAGCCAGGGAGTGCCAGTGGTGCTGCTGCACGGGTTCCCCGACAACCTGCACCTCTACGACGAGCTGATGCCGCACCTCGGCGATCGGCGGGTCGTCCGCTTCGACTTTCTCGGCTGGGGCCGCTCGGACAAGCCCGACGGCTACCCGTACACGGCGGACAACATGACGGGCGACCTCGCGGCGGTGATCGATTACCTCGGGCTGGAGCAGGTCGTGCTCGTGGCCCACGATGCGTCCGGGCCACCGGCGATCGACTGGGCGCTGCTGTATCCGCACCGGGTCGCCGCGCTGGTGTTGCTCAACACCTATTACCACCAGACGATGGCGCTGCGCCGACCACCCGCCATCGCGCTGTACTCAACTCCGCTGCTGCGCAACGCAGCCCGGAGGCTGGCCGGCCGTGGGTCGGACCTCGCTCGGCGCCTGTACATCTGGCAGGTGGGCAAGTTCATCTCGGACGACCAACGCAGGGGCCCGGTGGTGAACCTCTTGTACGACTCGTTCACCGCGGCCCAGCCGGCGTTCTGGCGACTCAACGACGACCTGCTCGGCACCGTGCTGATCCGCCGGCGCCGGATACCCGACCTGCGCCGATTCGACCGGCCGGTGCGGGTGGTCTTCGGCACGGAGGACCGCTCCCTCAATCCACGGGTCGCGCGCCGCTTCGCGGAGCTCTTCCCCCGCGCCGACCTCCACCTGCTGCCGAATGCGAGCCATTTCGTGCAGGTCGACCAGCCGGAGCGGACCGCCGAACTCGTCCTGAGCGCCGGTTGACCGCGCCGCTCGCTGGCGCAGTGGGGCTACCGACTCCATTCGCAGCGCCCGCTCGATCACGTGCAGCCGTCCGGCCAGGCATCTCCGCCACCACGACACGCCTCTCCCTGCGGCGACCTCGACCGTGCCGCGTACCCGCGCAGGGGCGCGCGATGCCAGGTCTCGGGATCCATGCCGACGCCAGCACGGGAGGGTCCAGAGCCGTACGTCGATGCTGCAAGACCTTCTTGGCTGGCGTCAGCGGTCTCCAGGACGACAGCCGGCACCGGCCAGGGCGAGTAGCAGTGAGGCCTGACCACTTCGGTCATCTCTAGGAGGTCACGCCGACCCGCTCATTCGCATCACCGCAGGTCAGAGCGCTGGCCCCAGGTCGAGTACTGGCGAGCGCTTGGGGCGCCTCCCGAAACGGCCCAGCCGGGCTTCAGTTCAACTGCAACTGCGCGGCTCGCGGCAGATGCGGATGTTCGTCCTGTTGGCGTGGCGGCTTCTGCTCCTCGGCGGCTGTTTGGCCGTTGACCCCGGTGGGGCGATCTGCTTGGCTGCGTCCGCGATGACCTTGCAACTCCCCCTCGAAAGACCGGAGACAGCTATGTCCTTCACTGCCGCGATCAGGTCGGTTCTTACCCAGTACGTCGGCTTCACGGGTCGGGCCCGCCGGTCTGAGTACTGGTGGTTCACCTTGTTCAACGTCCTTGTTGGTGTTGCCGCTGCCATCCTGGACAGCGTGCTGGGAACGACTCTCGGGTCGGACGGGTCCACCGGTGTCATCGGCATCATCGTCAGCCTGGCGCTGCTGCTGCCGGCGCTGGCGGTCGCGGTACGACGCTTGCACGACACCGACCGGACGGGGTGGTGGCTGCTGCTCGGACTGGTGCCGATCGTGGGCGCCATCGTCCTGCTGGTGTTCTTTGTGTCGGACAGCACGCCTGGGACGAACCGTTTCGGCGCCAGCCCCAAGGAGCGGCCGCTGCCCGCGCCCAGCATCGCGTGACCATCCCCAAATCTTGACCCCTGGCGTCGATTGCCAGCTTCAAGTGCAGCAGGCTGGCCGGTTTGCCTCAGTCCACCGGCCAGCCAGCTCTTGCCCGGAGGCGGCAGCCCGAGAACTGGTCGAATGGCTACCGATAGCGCCTGGCTGTAGCCAGCCGTCCGGCTGGTTGGCGATTCGGGGAATGCCCAGCATGACCGTGCGTTGCTGGACACCCGCAACGTGATCCTGACGCTGGCCCGGATCCGGACCACCCTGGCGACGGGCGGGATCCGGTCCATGGACGCCGCGGCCGACTTCGTCCTCGACCGCCTGCCAGCCGCGCACCGCCGGGTGCTGGCCGACGACGCCCGGGCGATCCATTGCGGGCTCGCCGCCAAAACCTGGGACGCGCTGCGGGACCGGGTCCGCCGCCACGCCGACCACCAGGTCGCGGAAATCGAGCGGCCGGCGGCGGACCCGTGACCCGAGCTACCGCTCGTCGAGCAGGTCGCGCAGCTCACGCAACGCTTCGCGGAGCCGGTCGGCAAACGTGTACATCATGCCGGCGACCGGGCGCGGGGTGCTGAGGTACAGGTTGAACCGGTCGGGCAGCAGCACGTACGCGATCCCGATGCAGCGACTGCTGGTGGCCCCGAACCCGAAGTAGCGGATGCTGGTCGACGGCGCCGAGCTGGTGCTCAGGTAGTCGTCGCGCATCTTGAGCCACCCCGGCGTCTCGTACAGCCGGGACGACTCGGGCACGCCGAGCGCCGCCCCACGCCGCTTCTGGATCAGCTGCAGCTCCCACAGGTGCTGCTCCGGTGCCGCACCGGCCTGGCACTGCTTCGCCCGTTCGACATGCTTGTCGGCCGCGGCCCGGAACGCCGCCCGCCGTTCGTCGGGTGACGCGGTGGGGTCGTCCATCGTGGATACGAACCGCAGCACCTCGGGCGTGACGACGCGCATCGCCTCGGTCCGCCCCCGCAGGTACTGGCGGGTGGCGATGGACTCGTACGTGGCGCCGATGAAGCCCTTGGCCCGCTTGTGCGCAAGCTGGTATGCCACCTGCACGAACGCGTCCGGCGACATCCGCAGCCGCTTGACCTCGTCCACCCCGAACTCGTCGAAGGACAGGGTCACGGTGCCGGTGTCCGCGCCGTATTGGGCAAACGACCGTGCCGCGGCGGCGATGTCGGCCCGCAGCGCGTCGTCGAGCACGAAAGTGACCGGCTCGATCGCCGGCACCCCCTGCGCCGCCGCACCCGACTGCGCGGCGTGTTCCTCGGGCGACGCGGCGAGCATCGTGTCGACGAAGCTGAGGATGGTGGTGCCGTCCAGCCCGCAGTGCTCGACGTTGATGCCGGCCGTGCCGTCGGCGAACACAATGATCGACACCGCCTTGTCGAACCACCGGTTGCCGCTGTCGCCGTGCAGCAACTGGTCGCAGGCCGCCAGGTCGTCGGCCGGCGTCAGGTCCTCTAGGCACACGCAGAACAGCGCCGTCTCGATGGTGTCCAGCGCCGCGGCGTTACCGGGATCCAGTGCCGCCAGCCGGTCCCTGGCCGCCGCCCACTCGGCCCGGGCCATCGTGGTGAGATGACCGGCCGCGGTGGCCGTCGCTGCCCGCGCGGCACCGGCCTTCTGCACCTCACGCAGGCCGGCCGCCAGGTCGTCGAGGGAGTACGGGCGCCCGCCCGGACCGACCACGTCCATCCGGAACGCGTTGCCGCGCTGGAACACCACGATGTGCCGGGCCGTCGACGGGCCCGGCATCTCGTCGCTGTACGGCGCTCGGACGGTGTCCTGCACCGGCCCCGGGATGCGGGTGGTCGAGAACAGGAACTTGTTCTGCTCCATCGACAACGGCTGCCCGCGCGTCACGATCGGCGGGATGCGTTCGTCGTCGAGCTGGGTCTTGTAGTTCACGGCGGCGGCGATGAGCCTCGCCGCGCGCTCCACCTGCGGCTCGGCGAACCCGCGCAATGGCGTGTCGCGGAACAGGAAGATGAAGTTGGCGTTCAACGCGATCCGGTCCCGGCGACCGAGATAGCGCGCCGGCCAGAACGTGTCCAACCAGCTGTGCGTGGCCGGATCCGCGTTGTACCGCACCAGATCGGCGTGCAGCTTCGGCCCCGGGCCGTCGGCCCGCCCGAACTCCTGCACCGCGGCCTCGGTGTCGGCGAACTCTTCCTCGGTCAGCAGCGGCGCAGACCACTCGAGGAACCGGGCGCAGGTGTCCTCCAGCGCGGGTAACGGCACCCGCGGCAGCGTGTCCTCGTTTTCGAACGTGCTCACTCGGTCTCCTGGAATTCGCTGCTCATCGGGCGGCCTTTTGGGTCAGTGACTGGTCAATGTCAAAGGTCAAGGGGTCGGGACTGCCGATGGGCCGGGAAACGTAGAGCTGAGCGTACAACCAGCCGTTGGTCTCCAGACCCTCCGGATCAACGCCGGCGGCGGACATCGTCTCCAGCACCTGCCGCTGTTCCAGGTCGGACGCGAAACGGCGCTGCGGGAACGTCCGGTCCACCCGCACCGTGTCGTAACCGAGGGCCGCGAGGCTGTCGGCGATCGGTTCGAACGGGAACATCCGCAGCGCGAAATGCGCCATCCACGGCAGCCGGTCCCGGCGGGAGTGGACCACGCGCACGAGCGTGCGGCCGGTGACGTAGCCGAGGCATCCGGTGGAGATCACGATGTCGGCACCGGCGAACAGGGCGCGCTGCCGCGCCGTGGGTTCGCGCGCCTCTAGGTCGGCCTGCACGGCGTCGTCGAGGAACCCGGCCGCCGACGCGTACCCCAGCGCCGGCCGGGACACGTCCAGCCCCACGAACCGGGCCGGGGACCGGTGCGCCCGGACCAGCTCACGATCGCGCTCCAGCAGCGCTTGTCGGGTGCACTCGGCGCCGGCGTAGCGGTCGTACAGGTCGTCCATGCTGGCGTCGCAGCGCAGCAGCGCCGCGTTGACGCCATAGGAGCAGCCGACGTCGACGACGGTCGGGACGGCCACCTGCCGCGATTGGCGGTACTGCCCGATGATTTGCTGGAAATAGGGCTTGGCGAGTTGGGGAATGTAATAGTCAAGCTCACGCAGGGTGGTGAAATAGGCGCGGGGATCGGGTTGCGTGTAGATGCCGTCGAGGGAAACTTTTCCGGTCCGGTCGAAACGCACGGGGGCGGCTCCTCGCGATTACTAATCCAGCAACTGGTCGACTCGCACGGCATTGCGCTCGGCGTCACGGTGCGCGGGCAGGACCCGGCCGAACAGCTGCCGCGTACGGGCGACGCTGCCCATCACGCCGGGGCGTTCGGAGTAGGCGAAGATCGCTGAGTGCCGGGCGGTGCCGCCGCGCACCGCGCTCACCCGGTGCAGCGCGTACCGGCCCTTGAACAGCTGGAGGTCACCGGGGCGCAGGGTCAGGGCCCGCACCGGGGAGCGGTCGGCGCCGGTGAGCACCGAACGGACGGCGCCGAAGTTCTCCGCGCCCGCCGAACGGATGTTCGGGCAGTACTCGAAGACGCCGCCCTCCTCCGGCTCCTGGGTCAGCATGCTGACGGTGAACTCGTTGGTGTCGAAGTGCCACGGGTGCTCCATGCCGGGCTGCACGACGTTGAGCACCAGGCCGGACAGCGGGTCGGCGAGCTCGTGCAGCTCCGGGAGTTCGAAGCAGGCGGCGACGAAGCGCACGAACGACGGGTCGATGTAGAGCCGGTGGATGACACTGTCGGTGGGGATCCGGTCGCGCGGGACGAACGCGTTGCCGCGCTGCATGACGATGCGGCC
The DNA here is from genome assembly GCF_036902735.1 of Micromonospora lacuserhaii. Taxonomy (NCBI): domain Bacteria; kingdom Bacillati; phylum Actinomycetota; class Actinomycetes; order Micromonosporales; family Micromonosporaceae; genus Micromonospora; species Micromonospora lacuserhaii. Next base: position 6,892 of record NZ_JBAKHO010000081.1, read on the forward strand.
CGGGTGCTCGGCCGGCAGGTCGTCGTCGAACGCGATGTTGTAGACGTTGGTCTCCTCAACGTCGTAGTACGCCAGCGGGGCGACCCCGGCGCCTTCCCACCGCAGCGCCTCCCGGCTGCTCGGCAGAATGAACTCCGGCAGCACGCTGCAACCGAGTTCGCGCAGTTCGGTGCGCGTTCGGGAAACGACGCGTTCCCATGCGTCGCTTCCCGGGTCGGCCAGTGGATAGCGCGCGGTGTCCACGATATGCATTGGACGGACCCCTTCTTCAATGGTGGCGGCATGAAGAAATGCTGAACCCTAACAAAATTCACCGGCGTCTACCCCATGTTGGTTACATTGTTCACAGCACCGCGGCCGGAGCCCGGCCCGCTGGACCAGCCCAACTACTGCTAGTCCGCCCGGGGCCGGCCGAGGTCATGGCGCGTCCCGTCGTGCGGCCGAGGCGCTACGGGCGGCGTCCGAACAGGCCCGGAACGTCGTGCTGAGCACCGCCTCCCCGGCCCGGGTCAGCTCACCCCGCAGGAACGGGGTGCCGCAACCGCGACGGGTCGCCGACACGGCGGTGTCCAGCACGCTCAGCACCTCGGCCAGCTCGTCGCCGGCCCGCAGCGGCGCCAGCCATCGCAATCATCGTCGATGACAGCCGGGCGCCCTCGTACACGGGTGATGGCCGACCGGGACGGCAACAAGGCGTGCGTGTGCACGGCACTGCCTGCGGCGCAAAAGCGGTGACCCGTTAGCGCCGATTCTCGCGTCATGTGTCGCACGAGCTCTCTACGCGATGTCAGACCGCTCACGCTCTACGTGCTGCGCGGTTCCGCACCCATTTCGCGAATCTCACGGCGTTGTCATGCTGGGCGGGAATGACGTTAGCCGTGCCGCGGCTCAGTAGTTCTTCGAGCCGTGGGCTGGAGCCATTCTCGGCGAGCATGAGGGCCTCTGCGCGAGCAAAGAAGACCCCGAAGTTCCTGGCTTTCATATATCCGACGTCTCCGCAGCGGATCTGGTGGAGCAGGGCTTCTCGGTCCATCAGCCGCTTCAGGGTTGGCCAGCCGTGAATTGCCAGCTGCTCGGTCATGTCGGTTGCCGCCGCCGATGCATCTCGGGCACCGCGGACCGTCCACCAGCCGTCCGTGCCAGGAGGCGTGTCGGTGGGGTGCAGTCGGTGGCGGTACAACCCCAGGGATTCGGTGATTGCCTTGGGGAGTGACCCGAGAGATTGCTGCTGCCACGCGAGCCATGGCGCGGGCGCGACAGCGAGATTGATGACGCACCGGAGCGACTCGGAGGTGCTGTGTGCGGACGACTGCACGTTGACCACAGCCCAGTCACCTAGAGCGTTGCTCATGCGCCAAGTGGGCGCAGAGCCCTTGAACCCCTCGACCCTTGCGGCAGGCGCGACTACGTCACGTAGCGCCGCCCGGAGCGCTGCCTGCGCCGTCATAGACACACCTTCTCAGACCGCATCGCGACCACCGCTCGCTGGCACGACCGGATCGCGACAGATCGGTGCACCGGCGGCGGGAAACAATCTGGCTCTTGGTCAATTGAGCTGCCGGCGCGATCACCGGCAACGTCGGCTCAGGATACGGAGTGTGGGCGATGCTCATGCACAAGATCCGACGCTCCGACCGACCTCGACCAGTGCGAGGGTTGTGTCATGAACATCGCCAGATCCAGCTCCACCATCCGCAGCCTAATCGGGCTTTCGGCTGTTTGCCTGGCCGTCGCGGCGGTCATCAGCGTCGCCCCGAGCTCGGCTATGCCTGAACGGGACTGGCGGCCACCAGCCGGCTACATCCTCGCCGACACGGTCTCGCTCGACAACGAGCACACGTTGCGGCTCTGGACCGGGCCGTCCGGCTGGTATGTCGAGAGCCTGCTATCCGGTCGGCACCAGGCAGCCGTCGGTGCAGCGGGTGGCGGAGACGATTACAGCGTGAGCGAGGTCCTCGATGCTCTGGTGGGCCAGCTGCCCACCGCTGGCGCGGCGGCCGTCGCTGTCGGGTCGCCAACCCGCGTGCGCGCGGAGGTTCATTCTGGAGTATTCCTCGTGCCTGCCTCGGTGATCGGAGCTGCCGATCGGGCAGTCTCGGTGATTCCATTCGACGTAAACGGAGTTGCCCTCGGCCCGGAGACACTTGTAGAGGTCACCGGACGCAGCTGACCGCCTCTGCCCCAGGGTCGAGCGACCCGACCGATCACGGCTGGGCTGAAGCTGTCAGTTGCCCGCGTCGTGGGGCACATACCAGTCGCCGAATACGTGCCGCAGGCCGTACAGCAGGCCGCCCACTGCGATCGATATCGCTATCCCGATGAACAGGCCCACGTACCACCAGTCTCGCTGGTCCCGGCCGGACGCACCTGGCGGCGGCGGGTCGGCCGGATACCAGGGGCGCTCCCGGGGCGAGCCACCAGATCAGTCCCAGACCGAGCGGCACGGTCCGAGCACCAGCACGGTCAGGAGGCCTACCTCCGGTCGCCTGTCCATAGGTGGGGCGCCATGTAACGGATCACGGGCCCGCCCGGATCCTGGTAGGCGAGAACGATGTCCGTACACCGACCGCCGTTGGGTGCGGCTCGCCTGCCTTTTGGTGGCTGACGTCGCCATTGCGCGGCGTGGGGACGGCGGCAGCTACGGTGATGCGCGCTGCACCCCACGGTCGGTCTCCTTGGCCGATCCGGACGTAATCACGACAACGGTCGAATTGTTCTCTTGCCGATCCGGGGGCGGGTCGCTTACGCCTACCGGGTTCGGCTTCGGCGGTGGTGGCGGGCCTCGCGGACGTGGCGGTCTGCCCGGAGGCCGCGGGGCGGCCAGGGGAGGCATGCCCTGCGGAGTGCGGTGACCCCCAGGGGGCGTTCGCCGACCGATGCCGACACCGCGGTAGCTAGGCGTCTCGGACGGGCTGGCAGGCGAGGAAGGCGAGGCCAGCACCGACGGTCCGGGTGTCGACCAAGCGCATGGGTTTCGGTGTGAACCGCGAAGAGCGGATCGCCGCGATCGTGGGAGCGCAACGTCGTCGGCCACCACGTCAGCAACATCGTCGCGACCGAACTCCAAGTCGACGCTACGGACGCCACCTCCAAGGGTATCGGCGTCATGGCCGACAGCTCCTGCGGCAGCATCACGTACTACGACACGCCGGTCCGGGGCGAGCACGGCTGCCGCGTTACCCACCGGCGGATCCGCGGTTCGAGACTCTTTAAACCAACTGGTTGACACGGCGGCTTGCGGGGGTCTACCTTCGGTTTCAACCAAAGGGTTGCAACAGAGAGGCACCGATGGCGGCCGACACTCTCTCGCGGATCTTCTCCGCGTTGGCGGATCCGACCCGCCGCGACATGGTGGACCGCCTGTCCAGCGCCGACGCGACGGTCAACCAGCTCGCCGCGCGGTACGAGATGTCACTGCAGGCGGTCTACAAGCACCTCCGGGTGCTGGAGGACGCCGGGGTGGTCAGTCGTCCGCTCGGACCACAGCCGCGGTCGGTGCACCTGGAGGCGGAGGTCTTCGACCTGATGGACAGCTGGATCGAGCGCTATCGACGCCAGGCCGAAGAGCGCTACCGCCGTCTCGACGCCGTACTCGAGGCGATGAACCGCGACGAGCAGAAGGAGCACAACAATGAACGTGATCGCTGAGGCGACTATCGAGGGCGACCCAGAGGTGCCGGTCATCCGCATCACCCGGGACTTCAACGCCACGCCCGCACAGTTGCTGCGGGCGCACACGGACCCGGACCTCTTCGTCCAGTGGGTCGGGCCCAACAGCATGACAACCAAGATCGACCAGTGGGACGCGCGTACCGGTGGCAGCTGGCGATTCGTCCAGGACGCGGAGGGCGCCGAGTTCGCCTTCCGCGGTTGCTTCCACGAGATCCGCCCGGACCGCATCGTGCAGACGTTCACCTACGAGGGCGAGCCCGACGGCGTGGCGCTGGAGACCATGGCGTTCGAGGACCTTGGCGACGGCCGGACCCGGATGCTCGCGTCGTCCCTGTGCGACAGCTTCGAGGGCCGTGATGCGTGGCTACAAAGCGGCATGGAGACCGGCGTGCACGAGGGGTACGCCAAGCTCGACCGGCTGCTGGCCGATGGCGCTGTCTGACGCTCCGGCCGAGCGGCACCGGCAGATCGGCGCCACGTTCACTGACCGGGTGCGCGGTACCCGCGACTGGGACGTGCCGTCGCCGGTAGCCGAATGGACGGCACGCGACGTGGTGCGACACCTGACCGAATGGTTCCCGTCGTTCCTGGCGGCCGGCGCGGGTGTACACCTTCCGCACGGCCCGAGTGTCGACGAGGACCCGGTGGCCGCCTGGGTGGTGCACTGCGACGCGGTCCAGGCGGTGCTCGACGACCCGGCCACCCCCGGCGGTTTCCTGCAGAACCCGCATGTCGGCGAGATACCGCTGGACCAGGCGATCGACCAGTTCTACACGGCCGACGTCTTCATGCACACATGGGATCTCGCCCGCGCGACTGGCCAGGACGACCGGCTCGATCTGAACTTCTGCGCACTACTCCTGGCCGTCATGGTCGACTACGAGGATGTGATGCGCTCCTCGGGCCAGTACGGCGCGCGAGTCGACGTACCAGCCGACGCCGACCCGCAGAACCGGCTCCTCGGCTTCGTCGGCCGTGACCCGCTGTGGAAACCCTGACGCCGTTTGCTGTTCCGTCGCCCTGGCGACTTCCTGATCAGAAGGGGGGTGCGTCCTCGCCCATCAACGCCAGCACGACGCCTCCCTTCCCGCTCTTGAGGCTCTGGACCACGACCTTGCCGGTGCTGCCGTCGGGCAGCTCCAACGTAAAGGTCTTCCCGACCGCGTTTTTGGGGCCATTGCCGGCGCTGTTGGCGGGTCGGAAGTCGCCTGCCCACGGCGGGGTCCCACCCTTGCGGGCGGGCTCGGCGAAGAGCGCGGCGGTGCCGGGGGTCCTGCTGCCGTCCGAGGAGAGAAGCACTGAGGCGCTGCGATAGGTAGCCATATACGCCAAGGCTATCCCGGACTGCGCTCGATCGCGCCACGACACTTGCCCCGTAACGCGAACGGCCACGAGGAGCGACCTTGATCTGCTCTCACCCCTTGGGTTGACCGCGCGTTGGCTGCGGCCCGAGCTAGACCCCGGTCGCCGAACCTGCAGCTTCGGCGAGCGAGAGCCAGCCGGCTCGGCCGACTCTCGCCACCGCGTCCGCACTTGCCCGCACCAGGCCCAGACGCCTCGCAGGTTGTCGGCGCGCACGATCGGCGGCAGAAGAGTACGGCTCGTGCTTCGAGCTCCTCCGTACGACCGACCGCAACCAGCCTGTGCCATCGGCTTGGTCAAGCCCGCTTATCTCGCCACCATCACGCCGAGCACAAACAGGAGGGCACCCAAAGAGCGTCGCGCTGATCGTGATGGCGTTCCACTGGGAGAAGGCCCGCCGCGCCCAGTGCTCGAAGTCTGACCTCACGAGGCCGAGTGAACCATGGCCGTGTCGGCTGAAGACAGGTGCGAGCGTCGATTCGCGGCAGATGAGTTCACCGGAGTTGGAGCAGCCCACGTTCGGCCATATGGGCTCGCAACGTCTCGGCGTCCTCGTCGGACATCAAGCGGCGTGGAATCACGGTCGCCGGCATCCGGCCGACGTACACGATCCAGAACTCAGGGGTGTCCCTTACCTCGGTGACCCCGTCCCAGGCGATGCCGCCGGACTCCAAGCCGCTGCGCATCATGATGTTGTCGTCGGTGATGTCGTAGGCGCCCTCGACGGCGTAGCGACTGGAGCGGTGCCGGGCGCGCGACCGCACCCACGGCGAGTACAGCATCGACAGCAGGCCGGCCAAGACCATCGACAACCACAGCGGCGAGGTCCGCTCACCCCACGAAAACCCCCGCGAGACGGCGAAACCGATCACCCCGACCGCCGCCAGCATCGCGCCGATATCGCGGTATCTACGTAGCCGAACACTGCTGAGCGCAGCGGCCACGCGGCCCGGGTAGGCGGGATCGGCGGGGACGTCGAAACGGATGTGCACGTCAGAACGATAGTGCCCCCACCCGCCCCCGGGCAGCGCCTGACTCGCGACCCGCTGGCCGAATCGCCGAGGGCCGCCCGTTGTCAGCGGCAGATGAGTGCATCCGTGATGCACGGTTGGAAACGCCAAGTTCAGAGCTGTCCTGGCAGACAAGCCTCCGCTTGGCTGATCACGAGTTCCCGAATCAGGAGCAGTTTGTAGCCGTGTTCTCACTCAAGCTGCGTTCAACGTTGCCCCACCGGTCCAGGCAGGAGATCACGTATGTCCATTGCGCACCATTTAGCGACACTGTCACCTCTTGATCGTCGTGAGGCCGATCGGTGGAGCCTGTTGTTTCAGGAGTCCAACCAGAGGTTTGGCGCCAGCCTTCTTGAAGAATCTGGACTCCGGCCTCTACGAGACCGTGCGGGCCACCGTTCTCGGCCTCGACGTTAACCACGTTGTCGAGGACGCGTTCGACCCTCCGCCATTGCCGAGCGGGCATCCGGACTGCGCAGGTGCTCGGCTCAGCTGACTGATGGGGCATGCGCAGCATGGTGACCGACGGACGTCTGGTGGTCAACAACTCGGCGCCCCGCTGGGCCCGCTCCGCCGCCTCCCACCCGCTCGGTCTCCGCACTGCGATGACCTGTCCGCAGCATGAGAGTGAATCCTTGCTAGTCGCACGCAACCTCGTGGCGAGGGTCACGATCCGAGTAGATCGAGGTCACGAACGCAGAAACCGTGGTGCGCCCACTCCTCGTCCAGTACCACCTGAACGCACTCCAGCACCGACTTTCCCCTGGCATACGGCGGCCAACCCGGGCCCGCCGGCACTGGCGCGGGCGCCGAGAGCTGATCGGCCGTCACCGTCGACAGCCAACGCTCTAGCTCAGCGCCTTGCACGTCCCGCGCGGCCAGCACCTCGTCGAGACTGGGGGCCGCCGCTCGGTCCAGGCCCTGCTCCTCCTGGTCAGGGACGAACTCGGACGCCAGCCCGATCGCGGTGAACGGCTCGGTCGATCCCAGACAGCAGCGGCGGAACCACGAGTCGTGCACGAACACCAGATGGCGCTGGGTCTCTACCGCCGACCATTCGCCGCCGACGCGCTGCTGCTCCGAACCCCTGGGCATCGCTCGCAGCCGCTCGATCGTCTCCGCCCAGCCGGCCCGCAGCTGCCTGACAGCCTGCAGCAGGTCCGCCGGATCGGCTGAGCGGAGCAGCAGCCGCACCGGATACCGGCGGTCAAGCTCGGCTTCGACGTACGACGTCACCTCGACTCCGTTGACCACCAGATTGGTGACCAGCCCGTCGATCACAACGTCCTGCATTACCACCCCGATCAGACGAGCGCGGGTCAAGTCACACTCGCGGAACTCGGCATCAGTCAGGTCCTGGTCCTTGAAGCTCGCCATGCCGGGCAGTATCCACCGGCGTACCGACAACCGCGCAGTTACCGCGGGTAGAGGGTGCTGTAGCCGGGCCTGGGGGCTGCCAGCGGAAACACGCCGAGCCGGCGACCTCGCACCATACGAGACGAGGTCAACGTTCGGCTAGGTACACGCGAGCGATCGTCGATGTCCGGATGCGCACGCGGGCGTGCCATAGGCAGGCACTCGCTGAACGTCCTCAATTCGGCTACGTCCGGATGTATGCACCCGGCCGTTCACCTTCGTCGCCGGTATCGGGCCGGCCCTGATCTTCGTTCGCGCCCGGTCATGAGCGACCGCGCGCGGACCGCCGCATGATGCAGTCCGGGGCAAGGCCACCTTGCCCCTCGCCCCGGCTCAGGCCAACGGCGGGAGGAGTTGCCGGAGTAGCCCTCCAGAAGGATCGGATCCAGGTACCGGACCGGGACGCGATCGTGAACCGTGATTTTGCTGGTGCGGTCGCAGGAAACGCAGGCGACCAGGAGCAGGATGTCGAGGAGTTTGCCGTTGGCATTGACGCGGAACTTGCCGTCGCCGGTGCTGGCGAGGCCGGAATGGCAGTGGACGCAGCGGAACGCGAGCAGGGGAAGGTGCGTGCGCCGAAGGGTCCAGGACGAAACGACATGAGGACGCGTAGACATGATCCCTCTGAAGACCTGACGGAAGGCATGGGAAAAGAGCCGACGGCGACGTCGGCGACCGATGCACGGGGAAGGTGTCAGGTCTAAAGAGCAGGCGGCGTCACGCGGGGTGAAGTCCTCTCGTGAGTGGGTCGGAGGAGAAAGATCCAGTTGCAAGGTAAGGCGGGACGGGCTGGCGAGGCCACCCATTTTTGTCTTGGGGCCGAGCACAGAGGGGCGGGGTCGGCGAGCCGGGCATCGACCACGCGTCGTTCGCCCCCGCGGCCCCTGTCTGCCGTATTCCGGCCGCCCCCGTGGGACTTGTTCCTCCCGCTGGCCTTCGCCCTGTCCTTCGGCAGCCTCGCGGGGACGACCGCCGCCTACCTGCCACGGCGGATTGGTGAACAGAGAGGATAGGAGCAGCCGCCTCGAAAGCCCGAGCCCGGACATCCATCGTCGTCACGGCGGCGCTCGCATCGCGGCTACTTAGAGACTTTCCGCAGGATCGATGTCCGGCCAGACTCGGTCCAGGTGCTCGG
>NZ_JBAKHO010000082.1:0-14727 GCF_036902735.1 Micromonospora lacuserhaii
GCCACCGGCGAGCGCCAGCGTGCACTCGCCGGAGCGCAGCGCCTGCGCGGCCAGGTGCATGGCCACCAGGGACGACGAGCACGCCGTGTCCACGGTGACCGACGGGCCCTCGAGACCGAACACGTAGGACACCCGCCCGGAGGCGACGGAGCCGGTGCTGTTGTTGGCCGCGTAGTCGTGGTACATCATCCCGGCGAACACGCCGGTGGGCGTGCCCTTGAGGGTGGCCGGGTCGATGCCGGCCCGCTCGACCGCCTCCCAGGACGCCTCCAGCAGCAGGTGCTGCTGCGGGTCCATCATCAGCGCCTCGTTGGGGCTGATACCGAAGAAGCCGGCGTCGAACTCGCCGGCGTCGTGCAGGAAGCCACCCTCCCGGGTGTACGTGGTGTGCGGGCGTTCACCCTCGGGGTCGAAGATCCGTTCGAGGTCCCAGCCGCGGTTGGTGGGGAAGCCGGTTACCGCGTCGACCCCGTCGGCGACGAGCCGCCACAGCTCCTCCGGGGAGGAGACGCCGCCGGGGTAGCGGCAGGCCATGCCGACGATGGCGATCGGCTCGCGGAGCGCGGCGGTGAGCTTGCGGTGCTGCGTACGCAGCCGATCGGTCTCCTTGAGGGACGCGCGCAGGGCCTGGACAAGCTTGTCGTCGGAGTTCGTCATGTCAGCTCACGCTTCCCGTGTCAACGTCGTCAAGGTCGAGGTCGAGACCGTCGAAGGCCATGTTGATCAAGCTCTCGGTGTCCATCGCGTCGATGGAGGGGGTGTCACCGGCGGCTGCGGCCGGCGGCGCGGTGGGGGCCGCGCCGCCCAGTTCCAGCAGGGTGTCGATCAGCCCGGCGTCGCGCAGCCGGCCGAGCGGGATGCTGCGCAGCACCCGCCGGATCCGCTCCTCGTCGGTGGCGGCCGCGGCGGCGGCCTCCTCGTCGGGGGCGAGCGCCCGGTGCAGGTGATCGGCGAGTTCCCGGGCGCTCGGGTAGTCGAAGATCAGCGTCGGTGGCAGCCGCAGGCCGGTGGCCTCGTTGACCTGGTTGCGGAACTCGACGGCGGTGAGCGAGTCGAAGCCCAGCTCGTTGAAGGCCCGGTCGGGCTCGATCACGTCCGGGCCGGCGTGGCCGAGGATCGTCGCCGCCTGGGTACGGACCAGGTCGAGCAGGAGCCCGGCGCGCTCGTCCGGAGTCCGCTCGGCCAGCTGGCGCGCCAGGTCCGCGGCGGTGTTCCGCGCCGTTCGGCGGCCGGTGCGGCGCACCAGCCGGTGGAACAGCGGCGGCAGGTCGGCTCCGCCGGCCGAGAGGGCCCGCAGGTCGAGTCGGATCGGCACCAGCGCGGCCGCGTCGACGGTGCCGGCGGCGTCGAAGAGGGCGAGGCCCTGCTCGGCGCTGAGCGGCGCGACGCCGGTGCGGGCGATCCGCTGCCGTTCGGCGTCGGTCAGCGCGCCGGCCATGCCGAGGTCGTCGGCCCAGACGCCCCAGGCGAGGGACTGGGCGGGCAGGCCCCGGGCCCGGCGGTGCACCGCGAACGCGTCCAGAAAGGCGTTCGCCGCCGCGTAACTGCCCTGACCCGGCGCGCCCAACACCCCGGAGGCGGACGAGAACACCACGAACGCCGACAGCTCCATGCCCGCCGTCGCCTCGTGCAACGCCAGCACCGCATCCACCTTCGGACGCAACACCGCATCCACCCGCCCCGGCGTCAGACCCCCGATCACCCCGTCGTCCAACACCCCCGCCACATGCACCACACCGGCCAACGGCACACCGTCCAACACCCTCGTGAGCTGTCCACGATCGGCCACATCACACGCGGCCACGCCCACCTCGGCCCCCAGGCCCTCCAACTCACCCACCAACCCGGCAAGACCCGGCGCGTCCAAACCACGACGACCCACCAACAGCAACCGCCGCACCCCACGCGCGGCGACCAGATGCCGCGCCACCACCGCACCCAACGACCCCGTCGCACCCGACACCAACACCACCCCGTCACCGCCGAAGGTGGCGGCGGGCACCGGGGCGGCGGTACGGGTGGGCCGAGTGAGCCGGGCGCCGTACGGGATGCCGTCGCGGACGACCACCTGCGGCTCGTCGACGGCGAGGACGGTCGGAAGGGCCGCCGGGTCGTCGACGTCGGCGAGCAGGAAGCGGTCCGGCGACTCGGACTGGGCGGTGCGGACGAGTCCCCAGACGGCGGCGCCGGCCAGGTTCGGCAACGGCTCGCCGGGGAGCGCGACGGCCCCCCGGGTCACCACGAGCAACCGGGAGTCGGCGTACCGGTCGTCGACGAGCCAGGTCTGGAGCACGGCGAGCGCCTCGTGGGTGGCGGTGTGCACCGCCGCCGGGTCGGCGCCGGAGCCGGCGTGGAAGACGACGACCTCGGGTACGCCGCCGTCCGGCAGTGCCGTCCAGTCCGCGTACGCCGGGGTCCCGCGCGGCACCGTGGGCACCGGCGCCCAGGTCAGCTCGTAGAGCGACTCGTGCACGGTGCTGGTGGCGACCGAGACGGCGCCGAGCGGGCGCAGCACCAGCGCGCCGACCGAGGCGACCGGCTGGCCGGTGGCGTCGGCGAGATGCAGGGCGACCGCGCCGTCCGCGGTGGGGGCGAGCCGTACCCGGAGCCGGGTGGCGCCGGTGGCGTGGAGGGTCACGTCCGACCAGGCGAAGGGGAGCTTCGCGGTGCCGTCGTCGGTGGGCGTGCCGGGCAGCGCGAGCGTGTGCAGGCAGGCGTCGAGGAGGGCCGGGTGCAGCCCGTAGCGGCCCGCGTCGGCGGTGACGGGGTCGGGCAGGACGACCTCCGCGTACCGGACGTCCCCGTCGGTCCAGGCGGCGCGCAGGCCCTGGAACGCCGGGCCGTAGCCGAGGCCGCTGCCCTCCAGACCGGCGTAGAAGTCGTCGAGCGCGACGGCGGTGGCGCCCGACGGTGGCCACTCGCCGAGCGGGAAGTCGGCTGCCGGCCGTACGGCGGCGAGGACGCCCGCGGCGTGCCGGGTCCACGGGCTGCCCGGCTCGTCGCCCCGGGCGTGGATGGCCAGCGACCGCCGTCCCGTCCCGTCGTCGGCGCCGACGAGGACCTGGACGGCGACCCCGCCCCGGTCGGGCAGGACCAGCGGCGCCTCCAGGGTCAGCTCCTCGACCGCGCCGCAGCCCACCTGGTCGGCGGCGCGGACGGTCAGTTCCAGCAGGCCCGCGCCGGGGAACACGACGCTCTCCCCGATGAGGTGGTCGGCGAGCCACGGCTGGGTGGCGACGGAGAGCCGGCCGGTGAGGGTCACCGCGTCGGAGTCGGGCGCGGTGAGGACGGCGCCGAGCAGCGGGTGCCCGGTGTCGTCCAGACCGGCGGCCCCGACGTCACCCGCCCCGGCGGCGGCGCCGGCCCAGGCGTCCGCCCAGTAGCCGGCGGTGTCGAGCCAGTAGCGCTGCCGCTGGAACGGGTACGTGGGCAGGTCGACGCGCCGGCCGGGCGGGCACCAGGCGGCCAGGTCGACGGGCGCGCCGGAGGTCCAGAGCCGGCCGACGGCGGTGGCCAGGGTGGTGACCTCGTCCCGGTCGCGGCGCTGGGTGGCCACCGTGACCGCCTGCGGCCCGGTCACGCTCAGCGCGGCGAGCCCGGTCAGCACACCGTCGGGGCCGACCTCGACGAACCGGGCGACCCCGGCGGCTTCGAGGGTGGTGACCGCGTCGGCGAACCGGACGGCGTGCCGGACGTGCCGCACCCAGTACTCCGGATCGGTCAGCTCACCGGCCTCGGCAAGCCGGCCGGTCAGGGTCGACACCACCGGGATGGCCGGCGTCGAGTAGGTGAGGGACGCCGCCACCTGGCGGAAGTCCGCGAGCATCGGCTCCATCAGCGGCGAGTGGAACGCGTGCGACACCGCCAACCGGGTCGTCTTCCGCTCCCCCAACCCCGCGACGACCGCCTCCACGGCCGCCTCCTCACCGGAGACGACCACCGAGGTCGGGCCATTGACGGCCGCGATGTCCACACCGTCGACCAGCAGCGGACGCACCTCGTCCTCGCTCGCCTGCACCGCGACCATCACGCCACCGGCCGGCAACGCCTGCATCAGCGCACCCCGGGCGGCCATCAGCCGGCACGCGTCGTCCAGGGAGAACACCCCCGCCACATGCGCGGCCGCCAGCTCACCGATCGAGTGCCCGGCCACCAGGTCCGGCCGGATCCCCCACGACTCGAGCAACCGGAACAACGCCACCTCGAAGGCGAACAACGCCGGCTGCGCGTTCCCCGTCGCGTTCAGCGCCGAGACGTCGTCACCCCACAGGACATCCCGCAGACCGGCACGGTCGTCGCCCCCGGGCCGGTTGCCGACGTCGCCCCCGGCCCGCGCGAACGTCGCCAGCACCGCGTCGAACGTCTCCGCGAAGACCGGATACGCGGCGGACAACTGGCGGCCCATGCCGAGGCGCTGTGCGCCCTGACCGGTGAAGAGCGCCGCCGTCGCACCCGTCACCGGGGACACCGGCAGCACGCCCTCTGCGAGCTGGCGCAGCAGCTCGGCCCGGTCCGCGCCGACCACCACCGCCCGGTACTCGAACGCGCTGCGGCCCGCGAGGGTCGACGCCACGTCCACCGCCGACCGGTCCGGGTGTTCTGCGACGGTGGCGAGCAGCCGGCCGGCCTGGTCGATGACCGCGTCCGGCGTCCGCGCCGACAGGACCCAGGGCACCACGGGCGCCGCCGGGGCGGGCGCCACCTCCGCGACGGGGGGCTGTTCCAGGATCACGTGCGCGTTGGTGCCGCTGAGCCCGAACGACGAGACCCCGGCGCGTCGGGGCCGACCGGTCTGCGGCCACTCCCGGGACTCGGTCAGCAGTTCCACCGCACCGGCCGACCAGTCGACGTGCGGCGTCGGCTCGTCCACGTGCAGGGTGCGCGGCAGCACACCGTGCCGCATCGCCTCGACCATCTTGATCACACCGGCGGCGCCGGCCGCGGCCTGGGTGTGGCCCATGTTCGACTTGATCGAGCCGAGCCAGAGCGGTTGGTCGGCCGGCCGGTCCTGGCCGTACGTGGCGAGCAACGCCTGCGCCTCTATCGGGTCGCCGAGCGTCGTACCGGTGCCGTGCGCCTCCACGGTGTCCACATCGGACGACGTGAGTCCGGCGTTGGCCAGGGCCTGCCGGATCACCCGGCGCTGGGACGGCCCGTTCGGCGCGGTCAGCCCGTTGGACGCGCCGTCCTGGTTGACCGCCGAGCCGCGGACCAGCGCGAGCACCGGATGCCCGTTGCGGCGCGCGTCGGAGAGGCGCTCCAGCAGCAGCATGCCGACACCCTCGCCCCAGCTCGTGCCGTCGGTGGCGGCGGCGAACGACCGGGCGCGGCCGTCCCGGGAGAGGCCACGCTGGCGGCTGAACTCCACGAAGACCTCGGGGCTGGCCATCACCGCGACGCCACCGGCGAGCGCGAGGGAGCACTCGCCGGAGCGCAGCGCCTGCCCGGCCAGGTGCATGGCGACCAGCGACGACGAGCAGGCGGTGTCCAGGGTGACAGCCGGCCCCTCCAGGCCGAGGACGTACGACACCCGGCCGGAGGCGATCGCGCCGGTGCTGCTGTTGGCGGCGTAGTCGTGGTACATCATCCCGGCGAAGACGCCGGTCCGGCTGCCCTTCAGCGTGGTCGGGTCGATGCCGGCGCGCTCGATCGCCTCCCAGGACGCCTCCAGCAGCAGCCGCTGCTGCGGGTCCATCAGCAGGGCCTCGTTGGGGCTGATGTGGAAGAACGCCGGGTCGAACCGGGCCGCCTCGTGCAGGAACCCGCCGTGCTGGGTGTAGCTGGTGTTGGGGGTCTCACCGGTGGGGTCGAAGAGCCGGTCGACGTCCCAGCCCCGATCCGCGGGGAACTCGCTGATCGCGTCCACGCCGTCGGCGACGAGCCGCCACAGCTCCTCGGGTGAGGTGACGCCGCCGGGGTAGCGGCAGGCCATCCCGACGATCGCGATCGGCTCGTCGGCGGCCACGGTGGTCGCCGCGGCGGCGGGGACGTCCTCGACGACGCCGGAGAGTTCGGCGAGGAGCTGCCGGGCGAGCGCGTCGGGGCTCGGGTGGTCGAAGACGACGGTGGCGGGCAGGCGGAGCCCGACCGCCTCGCTCAGCGCGTTGCGGAACTCGACGGCGGTCAGTGAGTCGAAGCCCAGCTCGTTGAAGGCCCGGGTGGGTTCGATCGCCGTGGTGGAGGCGAAGCCGAGGACGGCGGCGGCGCGTTCCACCACCAGGGCGAGCAGGGCGCCGTGCCACTCGTCGGCCGCCAGGTCGGCGAGGCGTCGGCGCAGGCCGCCGTCCGGGCCGGTGACCGCGGCGCGGCGGCGGGTCGGGACCAGGCCACGCAACGCGTCCGGTACCGCGCCGCCGCGGGCGAGGGCGCCGAGGTCCAGCCGGAGGGCGACGAGGAACGGGTCGTCGGTGCGTACGGCCGCGTCGAAGAGGCCGAGGCCGTCGTCCGGGGTCAGCGGTACGACGCCGCCCTGCCGCAGCCGGGACCGGTCGCTGTCGGTCAGCCCGCCGGCCATGCCGCTCTCGGTGTCCCAGAGACCCCAGGCGATCGACTGAGCGGGCAGGCCCTGGGCCCGGCGGTGCACCGCGAACGCGTCCAGAAAGGCGTTCGCCGCCGCGTAACTGCCCTGACCCGGCGCGCCCAACACCCCGGAGGCGGACGAGAACACCACGAACGCCGACAGCTCCATGCCCGCCGTCGCCTCGTGCAACGCCAGCACCGCATCCACCTTCGGACGCAACACCGCATCCACCCGCCCCGGCGTCAGACCCCCGATCACCCCGTCGTCCAACACCCCCGCCACATGCACCACACCGGCCAACGGCACACCGTCCAACACCCTCGTGAGCTGTCCACGATCGGCCACATCACACGCGGCCACGCCCACCTCGGCCCCCAGGCCCTCCAACTCACCCACCAACCCGGCAAGACCCGGCGCGTCCAAACCACGACGACCCACCAACAGCAACCGCCGCACCCCACGCGCGGCGACCAGATGCCGCGCCACCACCGCACCCAACGACCCCGTCGCACCCGACACCAACACCACCCCGTCACCACCGAAGGTGGCGGCGGGCGCCGGGTCGGCGGGGGCGGTGGCCCGGACCAGTCGGGGGACGTGCACGGTGCCGTCGCGGACGGCGCCCTGGCTCTCCTCGCTGGCCAGGAACGCGGCGACAGCGGCCGGGTCGGCCGGGCCGGGCAGGTCGGCGAGGAGGATCCGGCCGGGGTTCTCGGACTGGGCGGCCCGGACCAGGCCCCAGACGGCCGCGCCGGGCAGGTCGGTGACGTCCTCGCCGGGGAGCGCGACGGCGCCGCCGGTCACCACGAGCAGCCGCGCCGTGGGGTCGGGGTCGGCGGCGAGCCAGCCCTGAAGGCCGGCGAGGGCCCGGTGGGTGGCGGCGTGCACCGCCGCGGCGTCCCGACCGCCGCCGCAGTGCAGCAGCACGACCGGTGCGGTCGGGACGGGTTCGGTGGGGTCGGCCCACTCGGCCCAGTCGGCTGCGGCGCCGGCCCCGACAGCGGGGGCGGGCACCCAGCCGACGCGGAACAGTGCGTCGCGGGCCGGGTCGCGGGTGGCGGCGAGCTGCGCCAGGGAGACCGGCCGCAGGGCCAGGGCGTCGACCGAGACGACCGGGGCGCCGGTGCCGTCGGCGATGTCGACGGCCAGCGCGCCGCCGGTGGGACGGAGCCGGACCCGGACCGCGGTGGCACCGGCGGCGTGCAGCGTGACGCCGGACCAGGCGAAGGGGAGCACCGCCTGGTCGCCCAGGGTGCCGGTGAAGGTGGCCGCGTGCAGGGCGGCGTCGAGCAGGGCCGGGTGCACGCCGTACCGCTGGGCGCTGACCGCCTCGGGGAGCGCGACCTCGGCGTACACCTCGTCGCCGTGCCGCCAGGCGGCCCGCAGCCCCCGGAACGCGGGGCCGTAGCCGAGCCCGACGCCGTCGAGTTCGGCGTAGAGGCCGCTCACGTCGATCGGCGTGGCGCCGGCCGGCGGCCAGGCGGTGAGCGCGGCGCCGAGGGTGGCGGCGGCGGCGAGCCGACCGGTGGCGTGCCGGGTCCAGGGCGAGTCCGGGGTACGGGAGTGGATGCCGACGGGACGGCTGCCGTCGGCCTCGGGCGCGCCGACGACGACCTGGACCTGCACGGCGCCGCCGCGCGGCAGGACGAGCGCGGCCTCGATGGTCAGTTCGGCGACGGCGGGGCAGCCGACCCGGTCGCCGGCGCGGACGGCCAGCTCGACGAAGCCGGTGCCGGGGAAGACGATCAGGCCGCCGACGACGTGGTCGGCGAGCCACGGGTGGGCGTCGACGGAGAGCCGGCCGGTGCAGACCACGGTGTCCGCGTCGGCGACGGTGACGGCGGCGCCGAGCAGCGCGTGGTCGGTGGCGTCGAGGCCGGCGGAGGCGAGGTTCCGCGCGGCGTTGGCGGTGTCGATCCAGTAGCGCTGGCGCTGGAAGGCGTACGTGGGCAGGTCGACTCGCGAGCCCGTCGGGCACCAGGCGGCCCGGTCCACGGTCCCGCCGGTCGCCCAGAGCCGGGCGACGGCGGCCGTCAGGGTGGCCACCTCGTCGCGGTCCCGGCGCTGGGTGGCGATCGTGGCCAACTGCGGGCCGGCCACGCTCAGCTCGGCGAGGCCGGTGAGCACCCCGTCCGGGCCGACCTCGACGAACCGGGTCACCCCGGCGGACTCCAGGGTGGTCACCGCGTCGGCGAACCGGACGGCGTGCCGGACGTGCCGCACCCAGTACTCCGGATCGGCCAACTCGCCCGCCTCCGCGAGCCGACCGGTCAACGTGGACACCACCGGGACAGTCGGCGCGGCGTAGGCCAGGGATTCCGCGACCGAACGGAAGCCCGCCAGCATCGGCTCCATCAACGGCGAGTGGAACGCGTGCGACACCCGCAGCCGGGTCGTCTTCCGCTCACCCAACCCCGCGACGACCGCATCCACGGCCGCCTCCACACCGGAGACCACCACCGACGTCGGACCGTTCACCGCCGCGATGTCCACACCGTCGACCAACAGCGGACGCACCTCGTCCTCAGTCGCCTGCACCGCGACCATCACGCCACCGGCCGGCAACGCCTGCATCAGCACACCCCGGGCGGCCACCAGCCGGCACGCGTCCGCCAGGGAGAACACCCCCGCCACATGCGCGGCGGCCAGCTCACCGATCGAATGACCGGCCACGAAGTCCGGCCGGATCCCCCACGACTCCAACAGCCGGAACAACGCCACCTCGAACGCGAACAACGCCGGCTGCGCATTCCCCGTCGCGTTCAACGCCGAGGCGTCGTCACCCCACAGCACGTCCCGCAGGCCCGCGTCGGGCCCGCCCGCCAGATCCGGGTCGCGGTCGTCCCCCGCGAGCCCGAAGCCCGCCAGCACCACGTCGAACGCCGCCGCGAACACCGGATACGCCTCGTACAGCGCACGACCCATGCCGAGGCGCTGCGCGCCCTGACCGGTGAAGAGCAACGCGGTCGCGCCGTCCCCGACGGTGCCGCGGAGCACCCCGGCGTGCGGCTCGCCGGCCGCCAGGGCCGCGAGCGCGGCGTCCCGGTCGACGCCGAGCACGACGGCCCGGTGCGCCAGCGCGGCCCGTCCGGTGGCCAGCGAAGCGGCCACGTCCACCGGGTCGAGTTCCGGCCGCCCCGCCAGGTACGACCGCAGCGTCCCGGCCTGCGCCGCGAGCCCGTCGGCGGTACGCCCGGACAGCAGCCACGGCACCGGACCGGCGGCCGGCGGCGCGGGCACCGGCACGGACTCCTCGGCCTGCGCCTCCTCGACGATGATGTGCGCGTTGGTGCCACTCACCCCGAACGACGAGATGCCGGCCCGGCGCGGGCGGCCCTCGGACGCCCAGTCCACCGGCTCGGTGAGCAGCCGGACGGCGCCGGCGGACCAGTCGACGTGCCGGGACGGCGCGGTGACGTGCAGGGTGCGGGGCAGTACCCGGTGGCGCAGCGCCTGCACCATCTTGATGATGCCGCCGACGCCGGCCGCCGCCTGGGCGTGGCCGATGTTCGACTTCAGCGAGCCGAGCAGCAGCGGCCGGCCCTCCGGGCGGTCCCGACCGTAGGTGGCCAGCAGGGACTGCGCCTCGATCGGGTCGCCGAGGGTCGTACCGGTGCCGTGGCCCTCGACGGCGTCCACGTCGGCGGCCGAGATCCGGGCGTTGGCGAGTGCGTCCTGGATGACCCGCTGCTGCGCGGGCCCGTTCGGCGCGGTGAGGCCGTTCGAGGCGCCGTCGGAGTTGACCGCGGAACCGCTGACCACGGCGAGGACGGGGTGGCCGTTGCGGCGGGCGTCGCTGAGCCGTTCGAGGAGCAGCACCCCGGCGCCCTCGGACCAGCCGGTCCCGTCCGCGGTGTCGGAGAACGCCTTGCAGCGGCCGTCCGGGGCGAGGCCGCGCTGGCGGCTGAACGCGATGAACGGGGCCGGGGTGGACATCACCATCACCCCGCCGGCCAGCGCGAGGGTGCACTCGCGCTGACGCAGCGACTGGGCGGCCAGGTGCAGCGCCACCAGGGACGACGAGCAGGCCGTGTCGACGGTGAGGGCCGGCCCCTCCAGGCCGAGGCTGTAGGCGATGCGGCCCGAGATGACCGCAGCGGCGGTCGCCGTGGTCAGGTACGCCTCGGCGATCTCCGGTTCGGCGTCCAGCAGGTAGCCGTAGTCCTGGAGCCCGGAGCCGGCGAACACGCCCACCCGGTCACCGCGTACCGACTCGGGGTCGATCCCGGCCCGCTCGAACGCCTCCCAGCAGACCTCCAGCATGAGCCGCTGCTGCGGGTCGGTGGCGAGCGCCTCACGCGGGCTGATCCCGAAGAAGCCGGGGTCGAAGTCGGGGGCGTCGTGGACGAAGCCGCCCTCCCGGACGTAGCTGGTGCCGGTCCGGTCGTCGCCGGCGTCGTGCAGGCCGTCGACGTCCCAGCCCCGGTCGGTGGGGAAGCCGGAGATCGCGTCGACGCCGTCGGCGACGAGCCGCCAGAGCTCCTCCGGTGAGGTGACCCCGCCGGGGTAGCGGCAGGCCATGCCGACGATGGCGATCGGCTCCGGTGCCGCACCCTCCACCTCCTGCAGCCGCCGCCGGGTCTGGTGCAGGTCGGCGGTGACCTTCTTGAGGTAGTCGAGGAGCTTGTCGTCGTTCGCCATCGCGGGTCACGGTCCTTCGGTCGCTTGGTACGCAGCTGGTCAGGCGAGGCCGAGTTCGTTGTCGATGAACTCGAAGAGGTCGTCGGCGGTCGCGTCGGCGAGCTGTTCGCCGACGTCCTCGGACGCGGGCGCGGTGAGCCGGGACAGCAGCGTCTGGAGCCGGGTCGTCACCCGGGCCCGCTCCAGCTCGTCGACGCTCAGCGCCGCCGCGGCGGCCTCCAGCCGGTCCAGCTCGGCCAGCACGGGGGGCGGCTCGTCGGCCGGGCAGAGCAGCGTCCGCAGGTGGTCGGCGAGGGCCGCCGGGCTGGCGTAGTCGAAGACGATGGTGGCCGGCAGGGCGCATCCGGTGGCGCGGCCGACCCGGGTCCGCAGCTCCACGGCGCCGACCGAGTCGAAGCCGAGGGACTGGAAGGCCCGGTCGAGTTCGAGCGTGCCCGGGTCGTCGTAGCCGAGCACGGCGGCGACGTGCTCGCGGACCAGTTCGCGCAGCAGGCGGCGCTGCTCGGTGGCGGGGGCGCCGGCGAGCAGCTCGGCGACGGCCGGCCCGGTCGCCGGCGCCGCCGCGTCGGCCAGTGCCGCCTGCGCCTCCGGCAGCGCCGCGAGCAGCGGCCGGGGACGGGCCAGGGTGTACGTCGGGGCGAAGCGGGCCCAGTCGATGTCGGCGACGACGAGGTGTGACTCGTCGTGGTCGAGGGCCTGCCGGAGCGCGGCGAGCGCCCGCTCCGGCGCCATGGCCGGCGCCCCGACCCGGCGCATCACCGCGGCGAGTTCGGCGTCCACCATGCCGCCGTGCCAGGAGCTCCAGGCGATGGCGGTGGCGGTCCGGCCGCGGGCACGGCGGTGCTGCGCGAGCGCGTCGAGGACGGCGTTGGCGCTGCTGTACGCGGCCTGTCCGGCGCTGCCCCAGACGGCCGCCCCGGAGGAGAAGAGCACGAACGCGTCGAGCGGCGCGTCGCCGAGCAGCTCGTCGAGGTGCCGCGCTCCGGCGATCTTCCCGTGGCCGACCTCGGCGAACTCGTCGAGGGTCAGCTCGGGCAGGGCGGCCATCCGCTGGGCGACGCCGGCGGCGTGCACGACGGCGGTCAGCTCGCCGGGCAGCTCCTTGAGCAGGCGCTGGACCGCGTCGCGGTCGGCGACGTCGCAGGCGGCGATGGTGACCTCGGCGCCGAGCGCGGTGAGTTCGGCGCGGAGTTCGGCCGCACCCGCGGCGTCCGGTCCCCGCCGGCTGGTGAGGACGAGGTGTGCGGCGCCGTCGGCGGCGAGGGTACGGGCGACGTGCGCGCCGAGTCCGCCGGTACCGCCGGTGACGAGGACGGTGCCGCGGGGTCGCCAGGGGCGGGTGGGCGGGGCGCCGTTCAGCGGGGCGCGCACCATCCGGCGGGCGTGCACACCGTCCGCGCGGATCGCCACCTGGTCCTCGTCGGCGGCGGCGAGGACGGCGACGAGGCGGCGCAGCGCGTCGTCGCCGGGGGTGTCGGGCAGGTCGACCAGCCCGCCGAAGGTGGCGGGGAGGTCCATGGCGAGCCCGGTCCCGAGGCCCCACAGCGCGGCCCGGGCCGGGTCGGGCAGGTCGTCGTCGCCGGGTACGGCGACCGCGCGGGTGGTGAGGCACCAGAGCCGGCCGGCGTCGCCGGTGTCGGTGAGGGCCTGGGCGAGGGTGACCGTGCCGGCGAGGCCCCGCGACAGGCCGGGGTGGCGGTCGTCGGGTTCCTCGTCCAGCGCCAGCAGCGAGAGCAGCCCGTCGGGCGTCTCGGCGCGGATCCGGTCGGCGAGGGCGGCGCGGTCGGTGTCGGCCACGTCGAGGTGGACCACCCGGGCACCGGCGGTGGCGAGCGCGTCGGCCGCGCGGGTGACGAGGGGGTGGCCGCGGTGCCCGGCGGGGGCCACGACGAGCCAGTTCCCGGTGAGCGCGGGGGCGGCGGTGGCCTCCGGCAGCGGGTGCCAGGCCACCCGGTACCGCCAGGTGTCCAGGTGTGCCTCGTCCCGTCGGCGGCGGTGCCAGCCGGCGAGGGCCGGCACGACGGGTGCGAGGGCGGCGGGGTCGACATCCAGTTGGGCGGCGAGGGCGGGCAGGTCCTCGCGTTCGACGGTGGCCCAGAATGCCTGGTCCACCGCTTCGGAGCCCTCGCCGTCGGGGGCCGGCGCGGTGGCCGTCTGCCAGTACCGCTGGCGCTGGAAGGCGTAGGTGGGCAGGTCGACCCGCGATCCGGTCGGGCACCACGCGGTCAGGTCGACGGACGCGCCGGTGGCCCAGAGCCGACCCACGCCGGCGGCCAGGGTGGCCGCCTCGTCCCGGTCGCGGCGCTGGGTGGGAATCGTGACGGCCTGCTCGCCGCTGACCCTCTGCGCGGCCAGGCCGGTCAGCACCGCGTCCGGACCCACCTCCACGAACCGGGTCACCCCGGCCGACTCCAAAGTGGTCACCGCGTCGGCGAAGCGGACCGCGTGCCGAACGTGCCGCACCCAGTACTCCGGATCGGCCAACTCGCCCGCCTCCGCAAGTCGACCGGTCAACGTCGACACCACCGGGATCGACGGCGCCGCATAGGTCAGCGACCCGGCCACCTCGCGGAAGCCTTCGAGCATCGGCTCCATCAACGGCGAGTGGAACGCGTGCGACACCGCCAACCGGGTCGACTTGCGCTCCCCCAACCCCGCGACGACCGCCTCCACGGCCGCCTCGACACCGGAGACCACCACCGACGTCCGGCCGTTGACCGCCGCGACGTCCACACCGTCGACCAACAGCGGACGCACCTCGTCCTCAGTCGCCTGCACCGCGACCATCACGCCACCGGCCGGCAACGCCTGCATCAGCACACCCCGGGCGGCCACCAGCCGGCACGCGTCCGCCAGGGAGAACACCCCCGCCACATGCGCGGCGGCCAGCTCACCGATCGAATGACCGGCCACGAAGTCCGGCCGGATCCCCCACGACTCCAACAGCCGGAACAACGCCACCTCGAACGCGAACAACGCCGGCTGCGCATTCCCCGTCGCATTAAGCGCCGTAACGTCGTCACCCCACACCACGTCCCGCAGCCCACCGTCGAAACCCGCCAGCGCCCCGTCGAATGCCGCCGCGAACACCGGATACGCGTCGTACAGCGCACGACCCATGCCGGGGCGCTGCGCACCCTGACCGGTGAAGAGCAGCGCGACCTTGCCGTCGACGACGCTCCCGGTGGCCACCCGGGAGTGGTCGGTGCCGGCGGCCAGCGCGGCCAGCGCGTCAAGGGTGGACTCCCGATCGGTGGCCAGGACGGCCGCCCGGTGGTCGAGCTGCGCCCGCCCGGTGGCCAGCGAGCAGGCCACATCGGCCGACGCCAGCTCCGGCCGGTCGGTGAGATGGGCCAGCAGCGCGGCGGCCTGCGCCGCCAGCCCCGCCGGGTCGGCCGCCGACACCGGCAACGCCACCACCGGGGCTACGGCCCGATCCGCGGCCGGCGCGACGTCGGCGGCCGGCGCGACGTCGGCGGCCGGCGCAACGTCGGCGGTCGGCCCGGCGTCCGCGGGCGGCGCCACGCCGGCGGGCGGCGCCCCCCCCCGCATGAGGAGGGGGGTGG
>NZ_JBAKHO010000083.1:0-14633 GCF_036902735.1 Micromonospora lacuserhaii
GCACCGTTGACCTACGCCACCTACGAGACGTTCGTCCGCCGCTACATCACCCCCGGCCTCGGGGCCAAGCGGCTCGACCGGCTCCAGTCGCGGGACGTGCAGACGTGGATCAACCAGGTCGCCCGGACCTGCCAGCGCTGCGCCCAGGGCAAGGACGCCGCCCGCCCGAAGCACAAGCGGCGCTGCTGCGCGGTCGGCCGCTGCTGCCAGGCCGTCCCATCGACGCGAACGGTCAGCGACATCCGAGCCGCCCTGCGGGCCGCCCTCACCCACGCCCAGGCCGAAGACCTCATCACCAAGACCCCGGCCATCGCGGTCACCCTCGCCACCGTCCGCCGCCGCCGGGGCGCTCTACTGTTGCTGTACTTGGCTGCTGTACCGCAGCAGAAAGGCCACCTCCCGAAGCCGGGAAGTGGCCTTTGACCTGCGTGGACGATACTGGGATCGAACCAGTGACCTCTTCGGTGTGAACGTCGATCTCGCCTGTCGCCAGTTCACAGCCGATACCACGTGATGTCGTGGCGTGCGCTCCAGCCGCCGGAGGTCGCCCCGTGATGGATGACGCCAGACCTCTTGCTGACTTCTTGCTGACACAGCGACCGAGGGGTCTGGCCGCGACCGGCTTAGGCAATGCTGCTGCCAGACGCTGGCACCCCGGTGGGGAACCAGGCTGCCCGGCGGATCACCGTCGGTGGCACGACACAGGCTTGTCGCGTGGCTCCTATCCAACGACCGCCAAGAAATCCGAGTAGAACAGGCCCAGGCCGACCGCCACGCAGACGCCGGCCACGATCCAGAACCGGACCACGATATTGACCTCGCTCCATCCGGCCAACTCGAAGTGGTGGTGCAACGGCACCATCCGGAAGACGCGTTTACCAGTGGTCCGGAACGAGACGATCTGGATCACCCAGGTCGTCGTGATGATGACGAAGAGCCCGCCGATCATGATCGAAAGCAGCGTGGTGCGGGTTGCCACCGCGAGCCCTCCGATCAGGGCGCCGAGGCCGAGCGAGCCGACGTCGCCCATGAAGATCCGCGCCGGGGACGTGTTCCACCACAGGAAGCCCACGCAGGCGCCGGCCGCCGCCGCCGCGATCATGGAAATCTCCAGGGGATCCCGGACCTGGTAGCAGTAGTCGTTCACGCGGCCGTACGCGTCGTCGGCGCACCAGTGCCGGTACTGCCAGAAGCCGATCAGCGCATACGCGCTGAGCACCAGGGTCGACGCGCCGGTGGCCAGGCCGTCGAGGCCGTCGGTGAGGTTCACGCCGTTCGACATCGCCGTGATCACGAAGATGATGACCATGACCGCGCCGACCTTGCCGACGTTCAGCCAGCTGATGTCGCGGATGAGCGAGATGTGCTCGCTGGCCACGGTCTGGCCGTCGGTGCTCGGCATGTAGAGCGCGGCGATGCCGAACCCGCCGCCGACGATCGCCTGGCCGAGCAGCTTGCCTTTGGCAGACAGGCCGTCGGAGTTGCGCCGGCGCACCTTGAGGAAGTCGTCGAAGAAGCCGACCGCGCCGCAGAAGACGAACAAACCGAGCAGGACGAGGGCCGTCATGGTGGGCCCCTCCTGCGCGATCTGCCGCTCGGGCAGCGTGGTCAGGGCGATGTGCCCGGCGACGTAGGCGAAGACGGTCGCCACGATGAAGACGACGCCGCCCATCGTGGGCGTGCCCTTCTTGCCCTGGTTGCTGGCGAGCCCGATGGATCGGATCGGCTGGCCGGCCTTGAGCGCGGTGAAGACGCGAATCGCCACCGGCGTGC
The DNA here is from genome assembly GCF_036902735.1 of Micromonospora lacuserhaii. NCBI lineage: Bacteria > Bacillati > Actinomycetota > Actinomycetes > Micromonosporales > Micromonosporaceae > Micromonospora > Micromonospora lacuserhaii. Next base: position 1,774 of record NZ_JBAKHO010000083.1, read on the forward strand.
CGATCAGGGAGATGATGAACGCGACCGCGGCCGCGACGATGACCGCCCTCACGGGCGAACCTCCACGAGATCCGGATTTCTCACGGCGTCCCCACCGCGCAATGCGTGTCGGATAGGTCGGCATGATGCGAGCCGCCGGCCGCTTCCTGCGCAGCCCGCTCGATCTTCGCCCAGTACGCCTCCCGGGCCGCCGTGTCGATCTGCTCCTCGTACTCAGCCCTCACCCCAGTCCGGCCATCGAGCTGCTCACGCAGGATGTCGGCGTGTCCGGCATGCCGGGTGGTCTCCTGAAGGACGTGGACCGTGATGTTGAACAGCTTGACGTCCGGCCGCGACCACCACGGCACGTGGCCAGGCGCGTCGATGGGAAGCTCTTCGATCGTCGCGTCCGCATGCCCCCAGGCACGCTGATAGAAGTCGATGATCTGCTCGCGGGTCTCGCCCGGGGTCACCCACAGGTCGCTGCCGTCCGCGTCCTGCCATCGCCCTAGCGGCTCCGGGAACGGGCGGCCGAAGACCTCACCGAAATACCAGGCCTCCAGGGTCGCCAAGTGCTTCACCAGGCCAAGGAGGTTGGTCCCCGTCGCTGTCAAAGGACGCCGGACGTCGTACTCGGACAGGCCATCGAGCTTCCAGACCAGCGCCTGACGTGTCCGCCTGAGCTGGCCGTGCAGATCGTCCTTAGCGAAATCATCGATCACGAGACACGATCTTGCCATTCCGACGGCAAGCGGAGCAGCCCTGGACCTCACAGCGCCGTGGTTCGTAACTCGCCGACACGAATCCGACGACGATCTTGCAGCGCCAGGCCCGAGGTTCAACTTGTGTCCGAAGCCGCGGAGGCTCTTCGGCGTTATTTCGATGGTGGGCGATACTGGGATCGAACCAGTGACCTCTTCGGTGTGAACTCTCGGCGAGCGGGTCTCGTCGGATCTGATTCGAGGTCAGCGAGCCTGCTCAGGTGCCTCTCGGCTCGGTTCGGCTGGCACGGTTGCTGTACTTCGCTGCTGTACTGCTGGCGTCGACGGGTCGGCCGCCCTGACCCAGCCGAGGAAGCGGCGGTACAGCACGCCGGCCGGCGTCCAGGGCATGTCCTCGGTGGCCTGGACGAGGTAGGCGCCAAGGTAGAGGGCCAGTGACACCGGAGCATCCGTGTACTCCGCGCGAAGCTCCCGCCTCCGGATCGGGCAGGGCCACGGAAGGCCGCAGCCGCCGCAGCTCCAGGTGGGCATGACCGGGCCGTGGGTGGTCATCGCACACCCTCCAGGAAGCGAACGGTGATCGTCCGGGCCTGCCGGCTGGTCGCCCATTCGACCTGCCAGCACGGGTACGGGGCAAGGCGTGACCACCACGCGCGGCAACCGGCGCAGAGGCCGTCGGACGCTCGGACGTGGGCGGCGAGGATCGCCTGCTCCTGGTCGTCTTTCACTGCGCCTCCTCTCCCGGCCAGTGGCCACGGTCGATCGGGATGCGATGCCGGGCATGGCAGGGCAGGTCGGCTCCACAGCGGCAGATCTGGCGCCACTTGCGCCAGGACCAGACCGGCCGGTGCCGCCGGGCAAGGGTCAAGGCGGTCGCGAGCAGGTATTCGTCGTACGGCACCGACCGCCTGCCTGGAGCCGCCGTGCGATGCCAAGCGGCCTCTGTTCGTCTCATCGGTGGCCCCTGGTCCCGTTGCCGGTGTGCTGGCTAAGCGTCGCCTTCGGCTGTCTGGGCTCGCGGTACCACTGCGTTCTCCGCAACCGCTCCGCCTGGTCAAGCAGCCGCCGCTGCGCCTCCGCCTGCTCGGCCGCCTGGTATCGCTGCCCGGTGCCTGGCGGTGGCGGCGGCTCCGGTCGCCGGAGCAACCACCGCAGCAGCTTGCACAGCTCGGACCAGACCGCCACGTGCTCCGCCTTTCCTTCCAGCGTTGGCAGGCGGCGGCGAAGACTCCTCAGCCCTATCGGGTGTCGAGCCGGAGAAAGACACCGCCGCCGTCAGTGACCAGCACGCTACGAGCGGTCACAGACGGCGGCGGGGAGAGTTTGTACCTGAGGGAGCGCTACCCCATCACCCCGATCGCGAGAGCCAGCTCCCGCGCGTCCTCCCCGACCGTGCCGGGCCGGTTCGACAACTCCAAGGCGGCAGTGCGGGCATACGGATGGTGCCGCACCGTGTCCACGCTCTCCCGCAACGCTCGTCCGAGCAGATGCACCGCCGCGACCTCGCCCCGTCGCAGCACATGCGCCCGAGCAGCCTCGATCAGTGCGGCAGCCCGACGCGTGCACGACGGAAGCGCACGGTAGTCCATGGTGTCGGCCCGCCGGACCGCCTCACCCGGTCGGCACAGGTCCGTCTCGATAGTGACCGCGTACGCCGCGCAGGCGGCCGGCCCGAACATCAGCCACGGGTGGGTGTACCCACTGCCGAGCCGGCTCGCGGCCTCGTCGGCGGCGTCCCACGCCCGCCATGCCTGCCCCGCCCGACCGGCCTTGCTGTGCCCCAGCGCCATGCCCAGTTGAACCTGCCCCCACCGGGCCAACTGCTCGCCGCCGGCGGCCGGGTCGACCAGACCGGCAGCGTCGATGAGCACCTGCTCGGCGGCGTCGATCTGGTTCGCTCCCCGGTAGACGTGGCCGTAGTACCAGGCGGCTACCGCGATCGCGGCAGGGTCGTCGGCGTCCTGAGCGGCAAGCATCGCTCGGTCAGCGGCCAGCCACACCAACTCTGGGTACGGCTGGTGGGCCAGGTACAGCTGCGCGAGGTGGTAGACGCGCGCCAGCTCGACGAGGGCCTCGCGGCGCGCCAGCCCGTCCAGCCGGCGAGCGCTGCGCTGCGCATCCATGAGCAGCCCTGGAAGCACCGCGGCGACCGCCGTCCGCTCAGCGGTTGATCGGTGCCACAGCCCCCACGCCTGGTCGACCAGGCCGCGCAGCAGGTCGACCGGCGTCGCGTCCCCGACCGACACGGCAGAGCGCTGCATCGCGGCGGCGACACTATCGACATCGGGGTGACCGGCACGGGTCACCGACGCCACTGGCAGGGACTGATCGCCGGTCAGGTCCGCCAGGTCGGAGATGTTCAAGACCTCAGCCAGGCGAAGCAACATGGGTAGGCGGGGTGGAAGAAGGCGCCCACTCTCCAGAGCCTTAACCCACTCAGCGCTCCGGCCGACCAACCCACCGAGGACCGGGCGGGTCTTCCCTGCGCGTTCGCGGTGAGCGCGTAGACGCGCACCGAAGGTCGTCGGGTCCGTCATCGTCGTCTCCCAGGTAGCGGTCTGGGCGGCGGGCCGCCGGCCGCTACTCCGGCGGGCCGCCACAGTCGACGGTACTCGCATCGCGCCCGCGTAGACTCCATCGATGCTGGATATCTCTCCGCGACTCCGACGGCGCATCAACGCCGACTTTCCACAACACGCCGACGTGGTGATCGACAGGCTGCACAGCCTCGATCAATTGGTTGCGGACTCTCGTCAGGATCCGGAGCGGATTTTCGCAGCAATTGTGCGCCTCGCCCACGGCCGACTCGACAAGCTCGATCGCGCGTCACGTCTGGCCCGAGAGGACTGGCGTGATCTCCTGGTCGGAGCTGACTTCGGTAACGAAGACTGGCGCGCCCGCCTCGCCGCCTGGCTCGACGTTCCGGCGCCGGCCGATGACAACGCCCGTCGCGGCCGCCGGACCCCTCGCTTGTAAGCTCTGTGCGTCGCGTCCGCACGCGTCCGGCAACGGCTGCACGCTCGGAGCTACGTCCGTGCCAAGGCTCGTCAGCGTGCCGCCGTCCGGCGGCGTTGCTGTCAGCGTTGCTGTCGAGAGCCATTCCGTCGGTGAACCAGGCCGACCCCCGCTGGTGGCTGCGGTCCCATCTTCGCCGGCGTCCGCACCAGCGATACTTCCGCCGCTGCGCCGCTTCCACCATCATGTCAGGATGGCGACGATAGAGGCGTGGTTCCTCGACGGGCCGGTCGACGGGAGATTGATGCCGATAGAAGTCGAGACGGATGGTTGCCACCGGAGGTGGTCAAGCTGAACCAGACAGGCTTGTACTTTGGGGCAGACCGAATCCCCTCGCCCGATCTGGAGCATGCCTACATCCATGCGGACACGTGCGGTCTACCAGTACCAGCCATCCGCATGCAACGCCTCACACGAATGAGGCCTCTGTCCCTCCATCCTTGGGTCAGAGCACTCCCCGTAGTACGCGCCGTGGCCTTACGAGGCCTTCGACTCCACTGTCAGCTATGCGACCAGCGAGGGGTTCCAATGCCCACGACCCGGCAGCATGGCAACCCTCTGGACTCAAGGCTCTAGGCGAGTTCCGGGAGGTTTCGCTTGTTCGGAGGCCCGCTCACCCTGCCCCAGTAGCGTCGTTACCTAGGTGGTGGAAAGTGTCAGAACCGGTACTTCAAGGCTACCGCGCAGTGATACCGCTTCTCACGCGGCTGCTGAAGCCTTCACTCGACCGTCGACGGCTGGAAGCTAATGCCGCCCAGGGCCTCATGATTCCCGGTGCCAGGCCAGCGATCGATGCGGTTGATAATCTTAGCGACGATCAGGTAAGTGGTCTCCGCGACTATATTATGAGTCCGGATTTGGACTACGTGGCTCATCAAGTCTATGCGGCGAGAACTCTCGAACAACGCGGCAAGGATTCGCAGGAGCTATTAGCCGCCTGCCGTGAGCAAATACGTCTTGGCTTAAAGAGTCGTTTTGACTTAAGTGACGAAGCGCTGTTTGAGCTCGTGGAACTGGTCTTCTCGAACGTCCTGCATGCTACTCAAGTAGCTTGGGACCAAGCGGGAGGCTTGGTTCTTAACTCGACCGTCGACTTCGCAATCGCGGGTCGAATTACGGCTGCGGCCGTCAGAAACACTAGTCTCCTAGAGAAAGTCGAACGCTTAAGTCATTTTCACGCCTTCGAAACCGAGTTGCGGAGCCAGATTGCAAGCCTGCACGCGGAGATGCGCCTCCCACATGCAGGCATAAGCCGGGCGGTTCCCTACCGGCAGCTTTATGTTCAGCCCCACCTTCACCCAATCGACGACGATGATCACCTGAAGAAAGAACGGTCGGCACCAAGCCCTAAAAGGAGTGTCGACCTTGCGGACGCCCTAACTCCTGGCCGTCGCCTAGTTATCTTGGGCGCACCTGGGGCCGGAAAGTCCACGCTCGTCAGTAAGCTGGCTCATGACTTAGCAACTGACTCCAATCATCATTTCCCTCACCTGACGCCGCTTCTGCTCATTCTGAGAGACATCGTCGACGGCCTAACACGCGGCGGCAACAGCATCGTTGACTATATCACCGATAGATGCAGGGACCCTTACAACGTTGATCCACCGGAAGAGGCGATTGAATACCTGCTCTTGAACGGCCGCGCCGTAGCTGTGTTTGACGGCCTAGACGAACTTGTGGATACATCCCTCCGCACCAAGGCCGTCAGGCTCATCGAAGGATTCATTTCGCGCTACCCTCTTACACCAATCGTAATTACGTCGCGCCGCGTAGGTTACGATGCAGCTCCACTTAACGACAAGATAGCCGAAGTTGCGATTCTTGCGGATTTTGACGACGAGCAGGTCGACCAGTATGCATCAAACTGGTTCCGACTAGATAACTCCGTTCCTGTCCGTGAAAGAATCGCGCTGAAAGACTCGTTCATTCGGGATAGCGGCATGGTGCGGGACCTTCGAGTCAACCCACTCATGCTGTCTCTGCTGTGCAGCATGTACTCCACTGAGCGTTACATTCCGAGAAATCGTCCGGATGTCTTCGAAAAGTGCGCGACCATGCTGTTTGAACGCTGGGATAGGATGCGCGGGATTGATGGAGCAATGCCTTTCGGAGCTCACATCAGGAGCGCCGTTCAGCACTTGGCGTGGGAGCTATTCACTAAACAAAAATTTGGTGGAGCCATGCCAAGGAGGGAACTTATCGAGAAGCTTGCTGAGGAGTTTTTTGGAAAGCGTCATCAGGATTTGGATCTCGCGAGAGATGAGGCAGAACGGTTTCTCGACTTCTGCACCGGTCGCGCATGGGTCCTCACAGATGTTGGCGCGACAGAGACGGAACCTCGATACGGGTTCGTGCACAGGACCTTCCTTGAGTTCTTCACCGCCGAGCACCTTGTTCGGACTCGTGATAGCTCACCGGGGCGGGTACTACAAGCACTGGGGCGCCGGCTTGAGCGCGAGGAATGGGAGATTGTCGCCCAACTGGCACTCCAGATTCTTGACAGAAACGTCTCGGGAGGTGCTGACAAGTTCTTGGCAGCCCTTGCCGCACGTGCGGCCCGTGCTCCTGAATCCCACGCGGCGAGCCTCCTGTCTTTTGTTATCAGGAGCGAGCCCTTCGCAACGCTTTCGGTGGCTACTGCACGTAAGCTGCTCAAGACCATGATAGATCATGAGTTGCGGATAGACGACTCATTGCGGTATTGGGACGCCTTCCAACCTTGGCCGGGCCGGTTTCCAAAGGAAGCGGATGGGTTCTCTGGGACCTTTGAATTCATAGATAGGACGTCCCCAGAAAACGGGCCGGTGGTAGCAAGGGCACTAGCTACGGAACTGTCAGAGCAGTTGCCAAATTTGCCGAGTGAGCATGTGCCAGGGATTGCGTACCTCTACTACGCCGGACAGATGTCCTCCAATGACGACGTGCGAGTGGCAATGCGCGAAATAGAATTGAGTGCGGAGCCCCGTATACGTCATCATGCAGAGTCCTCTCCGGGGCTGTCCTACTACCAAGTTCTTGCCGCCGAAGGCCCCGCCATTGTGCAGCAACTGGAGTTGAGCCTGACGAAACTCGGCGGACAGATACTCTTCCAGAATCCAAGAGCAAGTGCCGACCAATCCGCATACACATCGATCGCTGAGCTGCTGCTGACGAACACAGACTCTCGCCTCATTTCGGTCGACGACGTACTTCCCGCGGTCGACCAGTTCCTCGCCAAAATCGATACCCGGCCTTGGTACACCGATCCCACGCACCGACGTCGATCGCTTTCTTCAGTCGAGGCTAGGATACACCCGAAGGCAGAAGGATTGGCGCCTCTCCAGCGAGGGCTTAAATTGGCAATGTATGCGCCCTATATCGAAATCGGTCTCGCGCGCGGAGTGCCCTTTGAAGAGATTCCTGACTGGAGGCGCCTCGCCCTTGCTCGCACCGAATCGAGGCCAGAAGTGATCGAGGAGGTCCTTGCCGAAAACGCCGCTTCTACATTCGGGGTAGCATCTTTCCTCAAGGCGTGGGCAGCGGGAGAAGTGAGCACGGTCTTCCTGCATCACGATGAAACCGCGAGAATAGTTCCCGACCAGACGTGAAGTCCTCGGCTATCCCGTGTGCCGTCGACCCGCCCTTTCGGGGAGCGGGCTGCCGCCCGGCCCGCCACGTCAAGCGGACCTTGACGGCTCGTACGGACGCTGGCGGGTCGGGCGGTGGTCTGCTCGGCTCGCCCGGGTCGACGGCAGGCGGGATGGCCTACCGAAACTACCCGCGGACCGTGACCCGCCCGCGGAGTCCCGGCCATCCTGGAGCCGGAGCGCCCCCGCCGGAGGCGCCCTAGCCGCAACCTCGCGACCGCCGCCAGCTCGTCGACGCGGCCGGCGTGCGCTCCCCTACGCCGCGGGGGCTCGTGGCCGCGCGGCCCGGCCGGCTGCCGGCCCACCCCCTCATCGGTCAACGGTCTGTGGTTCGGCTGCGGCCCGCTCGGGCTCCCCGCTTCCGCGCCAGCCGTCGGGCGTTGGCGTGTCGGCCGCGTGCGACAGCTAAGCGGCCGGCGCGCGCCCTGGCGGCGGCTCGTGCGGCCCGCTTGTCGGGCCGCCTTGATAGACGTACAGAAAGTCCTCCCACAGAAGCCGGCAGGCGGCTGTCGGACTCCGCATGACGCGTTACGGCGTGGCTTCACTTGATGCGTGACAGCCTGCTCTGGCTGGTTGGCTACCCGCCGTGAACGCGGGGCGGGCGGAGAGGGCTGGCCTATCCGCTTCTGCCGATGAGCGTGCACCTGATCTTGCGCTTTCCGGTCTGGGTCGGTGATGCAGACGTCCGTGTCAGTGAGTGTGAGAGCCACGGTGTGGGCATCCGTTGCGCGGCCGATGTTAGGTTCGCCAGCATGACCGTGCAGATCACCGCCGGGCAGTTCCACGGGGCCGACGGTGTCGGGGACTGGCGTTCCCTCTACCACGTGGTCTCGGCCTACTTCCGGACCGGCTCGCTGGCCAAGGGCATCGCGCTCGTCGATGAGATCGGCCGGCTCGTCGGCGGAGCCGAGCAGCAGTACCTCAACGTCGACCTTCGCCACGCCGGCGTCACGGTGTCCCTGTCGTTGCGCGACGTCGCGCTGGCTCGGCGGATCTCGGCCGCCGCCAAGGAACTGGACATCCCGGCCGACCCGACCGCCGTGCAGCTCATCAACGTCACTCTCGACGCGCTCGTCGGCGCGGACGTGCTGCCGTTTTGGCGGGCGCTGCTGGGTTATCGCCAGATCGGTGACGATTACCTGGCTGACCCGGCGCGCCGCGGCCCGGGCTTCGGGTTGCAGCCAATGGACACGGCGCGCCCACAGCGTAACCGCATGCACCTCGATGTCGCCGTCCCGCACGATCAGGCCGAGGCTCGCATCGCCGCCGCCTTGGCTGCCGGCGGCCGCCTCGTCTCCGCCGCGCACGCGCCGATGTGGTGGGTTCTGGCCGACGCTGAGGGCAACGAGGCGTGTGTCGCCACCTGGGTCGGCCGCGAATAGGGGCTCTGCTCGCACCCCAACGATGATCGTGCTTACATGTCCTCCGCCGGTGCCCGGTCGCTGGGCATCCGGATTTGCCGCTGACCGCGCGCCTCTGACGGACCGTCGAATCCGCCTAGCGATCGGCCGAGTAGTAACTCTGTGTAGCAACGGCGGCCCATCAGGCGGGAACTCGTCACGCGTCAAGTGAAGCCACGCCGTAACGCATCAAGTGGAGCCCGACAAAGCCGGCAGGCGGCTGTCCGGTCTCAGGACCTGCGTGACATATCGGTATTCAGGACCTGGGTGACACTCCGCCCTCTGTAGCAGCGGCCCGACGCTTGGCCAAGGTTGACGAGCTAATCCGATCCAGTGGCGACGGATGGAAGGAACTCATCGGCCTCGACCGTCGCCCGTCCGTGTAACGCGGGTCGCTCGATCCAGTCCACGGCAACACGTCCGCGGTCACCGCCGCTGCCGCATGTCAGAATGCTCCCAAACCTGGAGCAGAGCTGGCAGAACGGGCGAGCCGATGACGACGAGCAGGGCGGCCGGGCTGGTGCGGAAAGCCGGGGATCCACAGCGGGCTACGTTCCTGGAACTCTTCTTCGACCTGGTGTTTGTCCTCGCGCTCGCTCAGCTCTCGCGCGGCCTGGCCGAGGATCTCGGGTGGAGCGGTGCCTTCCGGACGCTGGTGCTGTTGGGGGCCATGTGGTGGGTCTGGTCCAGCACCGCGTGGCTAACCGACCGGACGGACCCGCAACGACCGGTATTCCAGGCGCTGGTCATCGCGACCATGGTCGGCAGCCTGGTGATGGCGGCCGCGGTGCCCGAGGCATTCGGCGACACGGGCCTGATCTTCGCGGGCGCCTACGTCGCCATCCAGCTCGGCCGCGGGCTCGTCCTCGTGGCCGTTCTGCGTGGCCACGAGCTGCAGCGCCACGGCGTGCGCGGGCTGTTCTGGTACGGCCTGTCGGCGCTGCCGTGGATCGCGGGGGCGCTCATGCACGGTACGGCGCGTGGCGCGTTGTGGGCACTCGCTGTGGTCCTTGACCACACGGCAGGCAGAATCGGCTTTCCCACCCCGGGGGCGGGCCGAACGCCCAGCCAAGACCTTGTGATCTCGGGCGAGCACCTGTCCGAGCGCTACCGGCAGTTCTTCATCATCGCGCTCGGCGAGCTGATCCTGGTTACCGGACTGGCGCTGAGCAGCAGCGGCTTCGCGCCGGACGGGGTCGCCGCGTTCGCAGTGTCGATCGCGACCACCGTGCTGCTGTGGCGGATCTACATATACCGCGCTGGGCAAGTCCTGGCGGAAGCGATTGCCGTCTCTGCCGACCCGGTCCGCCTCGCCCGATCGGCGTCATACGCCCACCTGGCCATGGTGGCCGGCGTGGTCGCTGCAGCCGTCGGCGCCGAACTCGTCATCGCCCATCCACTCGGGCACACCCCACCGGCCTGGATCGCCGTCATCCTCGGCGGACCCGCGCTGTACCTGGCCGGGCGCGCCCGCTTCGAGCACGCGGTATTCGGCCGCGTGTCCCGGTCCCGACCGATCGGCGTCCTTGCGCTGGCCGCCCTGACACCGGCGATGCTCCCCCTGCCGCCAGTCGTCGTCGCCGCCGCTGCTGCCCTCGTCCTGACCGGGATCGCCATATCCGACGCAGCCCGCGCCCGCAGACGCCCGCCCGAGCCGCCGTCACCACCCGGCTAGCCGGAAGCGTCACCCATGTCTTGAGACCGATATGTCACGCAGGTCCTGAGACCCGACAAAGCCGGCAGGCGGCGGGCCGCCTGAGACACGCCACGCCAGCCGTGTGCCAGCCTGACGGCCATGTACACGGAGACACGGGTCGCGTTGGTCTGCACTTATGACAGCGACGCTGATGCGGCCTACATCTACCTCGATCACCCGATCCCGACGGCTGGGGTGCAGCGGATGGTGCCCGTCGACGCTGATGAAGGCATGTACAACCTCGACCTCAACCCCGAAGGCCACGTCGTCGGCCTAGAAATCCTCGATGCTGGCAAACGGCTACCGCCCATGCTCCTGCGGGCAATTTTGAACCAGGCCCAGGAGCAGGCAGAGAGCGAATGAGCTTGGCCCAGCCCGAGGATGTCGCCCACATCTCGCAGTCGTCCGGCGCCGGCTGGATGGGGTTCAAGAGTGCCCCTAGCCGACGCGTCCCCACAGGCTGCGGGATCACGGCCGGTTGACCTGTCGGTACCCGGTGCTACTCTGACGCTCATCGAGCACCCCAGCGCGGCCCTCCTGCCGGATCACTGGACTCGACTTCCGAGATGCTGAGCGGCCTTCCTGCCGCTGATGTGGGCCAAATCCGGCCGGCTCTCAATCGGATCGGCCGCTGCGCCGGTCTCTCGAATCCGCTGAGCGGCCCAACACGGCCTTCCCTGCCGTCCTCGATGGCCCGGATTCGCACACCTCTCACGGGTAGGGCAGCCTGCGGCAACCCGCCGGATGCCGACATCCAGGCTCCCACCCGTGCCGGCCTAGTCACCAGCTCGACGAGCGCGAAAGGACACGACTCATCGGCGGGAAGTGGGACCACCACGACTCCGCCCTCCGGCGTCAGCCGCCCTCTCGGCGGTGCCAGGAGACACGACGAACACCACCAGCGGACCAACGTCCACGGCTGGTGGTGCTTCGTCTCCCGTCCCTGCCGCCCCCTGATGAGGAGACAGTTGTGTCCACCCCGCTCACCCTGTACCGGCCCGGCCTCGCTGGCGGCCGTGACGCCCAAGCCCTACACCGCGCCGCCACGCCGCAGTTCTCCGGCTGGCTGGAGCACACCCGCCCCGCCGGCGGCTGCCGCCGCCCGATCCGCCTCTCCGGCACCATCGCCGCTGTCGACCGTGACACCGGCCGAGTCCTGAGGGAGCAGCACACTGACGAGCTGCCCGACCGGGCGCTCTACAAGGCGTGCGGCAACCGCCGCGAATCGCACTGCCCGGACTGCGCCTGGGTCTACCAGGGCGACGCCTACCAGGTCGTCCGGTGCGGGCTGACCGGCGGCAAGGGCGTCCCTGCATCGGTCGGCCGGCACCCGGTCGTCTTCGCCACCTTCACCGCCCCGTCGTTCGGCGCGGTCCACCACCGGCACATCCCCCGCCACACCTGCCGCGGCGGGCAGCGCTGCGACTGCCGCCCCGCCCCCTGCCGCGCCCGCAGCACCGCCGGCACGTGCCCGCACGGGCAGCCCGCGGCGTGCTTCGCCCGCCACGACGCCGACGATCCGCGGCTTGGGCAGCCGTTGTGCCTGGACTGCTACGACCATAATCAGCAGGTCGTCTGGAACTACTTCTCGGGCGAGCTGTGGCGGCGCACCAAGCAGGCCATCGAACGCCACCTCGCCGCCCTCTGCCGTAGGCGCGGCATCCCGCTTCTTCGGGTCGTCACCGCCTCGGGCAAGGTCCGCCGGGTGCCGCCCGTGCGGGTGTCCCACGGCAAGGTCGCAGAGATGCAACGCCGAGCGGCCGTGCACTTCCACGTCCTGCTGCGCCTCGACGGCGTCGACCCCGACGACCTGGACGCGCTCGTGCCCCCGCCAGCCGACATCACCGCCGACGACCTGGAGGCAGCCGTCCACGCCGTCGCTCGGCAGATCACCGTCACCACACCCCCGCACCCCGACCAGCCGCAGGGTTGGCGGGTCGCCTGGGGCGAGCAGGTCGACGTTCGACGCATCAACAATGCTGGCGGCGAGCTGACCGACGGCAAGGTCGCCGCCTACCTCGCCAAGTACGCCACCAAAGCGACCGAAGCCACCGGTCACTGCTCCACCCGACTCACCGCCGCCACCATCGACGACTACGCCGACCCCGAAGGCAACCACCTCGCCCGCCTCATCGACGCCTGCTGGCACCTCGGACGCCCCACCCCCACCAACGGCGCCGCAACCGCCGACGACCGTCAAGACAGCCTTGACACCAAACCGATCGCCTACGCCGGGCTGCGCCGCTGGGCGCACATGCTCGGCTTCGGCGGCCACTTCCTCACCAAAGCCCGCCGCTACTCCGTCACCTTCGGCCTGCTCCGCGGCACCCGCGCCACCTACCGGCGCGAAGAAGGCGACGAACCCGCCGACACCGTCACCGTCGGCACCCTCACCTACATCGGGTCCGGCTGGCTCACCGAA
>NZ_JBAKHO010000084.1:0-14197 GCF_036902735.1 Micromonospora lacuserhaii
CGCTTGCGCAGCAGCGCGGCCCGGGCCGCCGCGACCGGCTCCGCCGCGAAGCCCGCCGGCAGCGGGGCGCCGGCGACCAGCGCGGCGACCAGGGCGGCCTGCCGGGACGCCAGGTCACCGCCGGTCGGCGTGGGCGCCCGGTCGCTCACGTGATCACCGGGTAGCCGGAGGCGGCGGCGAGGGCGTCCAGTTCGGCGCGCAACGCCGGGGCCGGCGGATAGTGGCCGTCGCGTTCCAGCAGCAGCGCGGGCGGCCGGTGCCGGGCGCAGAGCGCGGCCACCAGGTCGAGCACCTCCGGCGGAACCGGGTCGGTGTGCGTGTCGTGGTAGAAGCCGCCGTGCTCGGCCCCGCCGGCCACGTGCACGTACGCGACCCGGTCCAGGGGGAGCCGGTCCAGCAGGGCGAGTGGGTCGCCACCCCGGTTGCGGGCGTTGGCGTGCACGTTGGCCACGTCGAGCAGCAGCCCGGCCCCGGTGGCGTCCAGGATCTCGGTGAGGAAGTCGGCCTCGTCCAGCTCGTCGTCGGGCCAGTCGAAGAGCGCGGCGATCGGTTCCAGCGCGAGGGGGACGGGCAGCTCGGCCTGGGCGCGCCGGACGTTCGCCACCACCGCGGCGACCGCCTCCCGGCTGCGCGGCAGCGGCAGCAGGTGACCGGCCTCCACGCCCCCGGCCCGGACGAAGGCGATGTGCTCGCTGACCAGCGGCGCCCCGACCAGCTCCGCGACCGCGGCCAGGTGGGCCACCCGGGCCGGGTCGACCGGCTCCGCGCCGCCCAGGGAGAGCTTCACCCCGTGCGGTACGACGGTGACGTCCCGTTCGCGCAGCGCGGCCAGCCCGGCCGGCAGCGGGCCGGCCGGCGCGAGCGTCTCCGCCACCACCTCGACGAAGCGCAGCCCGGGCAGCCCGGCGACGAAGCCGGAGATCTCCGGTCGCCAGCCGATGCCCACCCCGGTCGGCCCGGTCATCCGCCGCACCCGCCTCCGCCGCACCCGCCTCCGCCGCCTCCGCAGGAGCTGCCCCCGCCGCAGGACGACCCGCTGCTGCACGAGCTGCCGCTGGAGGAGCCCGACCAGCCGCCCCCGCTCGCCAGGGCCTGCCGCTGGATCTCCGCCTGCTCGGCGAAGCCGGGGTCGAGCGCCCAGAGCGAGGCGGTGCCGTAGAGCGCCACGCCCATCGCCGCGCCGGCGGCGCCGTAGGTGGCGTAGGCGGGGGCGGACGCGGGGGAGAGGTACGCGTTGCTGCGTCGCAGGCCGCGTAGTGCGGCCTCCGCGGCCCTGGTCCGCCGGGGCACCCGGGCGAGCAGCGCGCACCCGATGCCGACCCCGATCAGGGCGAGCAGCAGCCAGCCGACCGGTCGGTCGTTGGCCAGGCCGGCGAAGAGCCGTAGCCCGCCCAGCACCAGCAGGGCGAGCAGGACCAGCGTGCCCCGCCGCAGGCTCCGGCGGGTGTCGGCGTCGAGCAGCAGCCCGCGCTGCTCCAGGCCCTGCCGCAGCTCGTCCAGCGCGCGGATCACCCACTCGTCGCGGCGCAGCTCGCGGGCCGGGAGCTGGCGGCCGGCCGCGTGGTGGATGGCCTGGTCCAGCGGGGTGAGGCCGGCCGGCAGCGGGCCGCCGGTGGTGAGTCGTCGGTCGGGGCGGACGCCGACCGCGCTGGCCCCGCGCAGGCCGCCGAGCGCGGACCAGACCGCCAGCTGGTCGCCGCCGTTGAGGTAGGCGACCTGCTGCGGGCCGAGCTGGTCGACGCCGGCGGTGTCCGGTCCGGCGAGCACGCGGCGCCGGTGCAGCACGGTGCCGACCAGGGCGATCGCGGCCATCGCCAGGTAGAGCCTGAGGAAGGTGGGGCCGGGAACGCCCCAGGTGTCGCCGGTTGCGGCCAGCGTGATCATCGAGGGCTCCTCTCGGGCGGGGTCGAGCCCATTGTGGAGTCGACCCGCCACCCGCCGGGCACCGGGCGGATCGAGTTACCAAGCCGAGACGTGTCGCCGGTCAGCGCCGGCGGACCGCCTCCTCGACCAGGTCCAGCACCGGCCCCAGGTCGCCGGCTGGACGCCCCATCGCCAGGTGCAGCACCAGACCGTCGTACGCCAGCTCCAGGAACTGGGCCAGCACGTCGATCGGGACGTCCTCGCGGAGCACGCCGGCCTCCCGCTGGCGGATCAGCCGCTCGCGGGTGGCCTCGGCGATGGCGGCGGAGCGTTCGGCCCAGCGCCGGGCGAAGGCGGGGTCGGTGCGCAGCCGGCGGGAGACCTCCAACTGGCTGCCCAGCCAGCCGGTGGTGTCCGGGGACATCGCCCGGGCCAGCAGGTCCCGCATGACCTGGACCAGGCCGTTGCGGGCGACGGTCTCCACCATGGCGGCGGCGTCGTCCTCGGCGACGGCGAGGAAGAGCGAGTCCTTGTCCCGGAAGTGGTGGAAGATGGCGCCCCGGGACAGCCCGGTCGCCTCCTCCAGCCGGCGGACGGTGGCTCCCTCGTAGCCGTGCCTTGCGAAACAGGCCCGCGCGGCCGCGAGGATCTCCTGTCGGCGCGCGTCGAGCTGGTCCTGACTTACTCTGGGCACGGGTAGATCGTGTCAGTTGACGCTCCGCCACGCAAACCGTACGTACGGCTTGGTATATCTCCGTCGACGGCGGAGCCGACCCGGTCCTCCCGTTAGAATCGGCGCGTGACGACGCCCCCGGTCGGTTCCACACCTCTTCCCGTCGCCCCGCTGACCGTCGCCGCCGTGCAGGCCGAACCGGTCCCCGGTGACCTCGCCGGCAACGCGGCCACCGCCGCCCGGCTGGTCCGCCGGGCCACCGGCCACGGCGCCCGGGTCGCCGTGCTGCCCGAGCTGTTCCTGCCGGCGTACCATCCGCCGACCCTGGCCGCCGACCCGGCCGGCACCGACCTCGCCGCCACCGACGACGGCGCGGTGGCCGATTCGCGTCTCGACCCGCTGCGCGCCGCCGCCCGCGACGGCGGCGCGACCGTGGTCGTCGGCGCGGCGGTCCGCTACCCGGACGGCCGGCGGACCATCTCCTCCCTGGTCGTCGACCCGCGCGGGGAGGTCCGGGCCGGGTACGACAAGCAGCAGCTCTGGGGCGGTGAGCGCGAGCTGTTCAGCCCTGGCCGGCGCGGCGCCACCCTGCTCGTCGGGGGCTGGCGGCTCGGCCTCGGCATCTGCTACGACGGCTGCTTCCCGGAGCACGCCCGGGCCGCCGCGGCCGACGGGGCGCACGGCTACCTCTGCCCGAGCGGTTACCTCGCCGGGTCGGCCCACCGGCGGGACCTCTACTACGCCGCCCGCGCCCTGGACAACACCATGTACGTGGTGTTCGCCAATGCGGTCGACGGGGCGGAACCCTGGCGGTTCAACGGTGGCGCGGCCGTCTACGACCCGGAGGGACGCCCGCTCGCCCGGGGCGCCGACACCGGCGAGGACGTGCTCGTCGCCACGCTAGACCCGGCCGTGCTGGCGGCCACCCGGGCGGCGCACACCATGCTCACCGACCGACCCGCCGACCAGGGGCTCCCCCGAACGGTGTTGCCGACCTGACGGACGTCGGCGGGGCGCTCGGCCCTGTCGACGGCAGAACCCACTCCCGTAAGGTGCCCGAGTGCCGCTGCTCCTGCTCGACCTGGACAACACCCTGCTCGACCGGGCGGGGCCGTTCCGTGCCTGGGCAGAGCGGTTCCTGGACAGCATCGGCGCGCCGCCCACCGACATCGACTGGCTGCTCTCCATCGACGCCGACGGGCTCACCGACCGGTGGGACATCGCCGACGCCGTCCGCGACCGGTACGGGCTGCGCATCCCCTCGATCGACCTGGTCGACGAGCTGCACGACGGGGTGGTCGAGAACACCCGGCTGGACCCGCTGGTCGCCTGCGCGCTGCGGATCGCCGACGACGCCGGCTGGGTGCCGGTGGTGGTCAGCAACGGCGCGGTCCGGCAGCAGGACGCCAAGATCAGGCGTACCGGCCTGGACCGGTACATCGCGGACTGGGTGATCTCGGAGGAGGCGGGGGTCAGCAAGCCCAACCCGCGGATCTTCGCGCTCGCCGCCCAGCGGGCCCGGATGCCGCTGCGCGGCGCGTGGGTGGTGGGAGACAGCCCCGAGGCGGACATCGGTGGGGCCGCCGCGGTCGGCCTGCCCAGCGTGTGGCTGCACCGGGGGCGGAGCTGGACGGACACCCGGTTCGCGCCGACCCGGACGGTCGACTCGCTGATCGCCGCGGTCGCCACCGTGCTCGGCGGCTGAACCGCAGCCCGTCACCGCCCGCCCGCCGGGCGCTGCTCGCTCGCCGGGGCGTGCCCGGTCGCCGGGCGCCCGTCGGTAAATCGGTTGCCCGGCGCCGGGGGCGTCGGTCAGCATGGGCCCGCGCGGGTGCGCAGCCGGGTGGTGCCCGGTCGAGGAGAGGAGGTCGGTCATGGCCGTCTTTGCAGGGTCGTTCCACCTGCCTCCATCAGCCTCGATCAAGGGATCACCGCTTCCGTGCGCGAACACGACCTCCCGGCGCCGCAGCGCCGTGGCCGCGGCAAGAGCCGCTTCGACGACGACGAACCACAGTTCCTGAGGCGCGGCCGGGTCATCGAGCCCGTCCTCGCTGAACCCGACGAAGAGCCCGGCACCGACCCGGCGGACCGCTGGTCCTCCTGGGACGAGGCGGTACACGGGCCCGAACCCCACCCGGACTGGCTGGTCACCGAGCTGGCCGCCCGGGACACCGAACTCGGTGTGCTCAAGACCGGTAAGGAGGCGGACGTCCACCTCGTCCGCCGCGCGGTGCCGGACACCGACCGTTCCTGCCTGCTGGCCGTCAAGCGCTACCGGGACGCCCAGCACCGGCTCTTCCACCGCGACGCCGGCTACCTGGAGGGGCGCCGGGTGCGCCGCTCCCGGGAGAACCGGGCGATGGCCGGGCGGACCGCCTTCGGCCGGCAGATGATCGCCGGTCAGTGGGCCGCGGCCGAGTTCGCCGCGCTGGCCCGACTCTGGGAGATCGGCGCGGCCTCCGGCCGGATCGCCGTGCCGTACCCGGTGCAGCTGCTCGGCACCGAGCTGATGCTGGAGTTCGTCGGCGACCCCGACGAGGGGGCCGCCGCGCCCCGGCTGGCGCAGACCCGCCCGGAGACGGCCGAGTTGCACTCGCTCTGGGAGCAGCTGGTCGACGCCCTGGTGGTGCTGGCCCGCGCCGGCTACGCCCACGGCGACCTGTCGCCGTACAACCTGCTCGTGCACGCCGGTCGACTCGTCATGATCGACCTGCCGCAGGTGGTGGACGTGGTGGCCAACCCGCAGGGCCCGGAGTTCCTGGCCCGGGACGTCCGGGTGGTGGCCGCGTGGTTCGCCGCGCGCGGACTGCCGCCCGAACAGGTCGACCCGGCCGAGCTGACCGAGCTGCTCCTGCGCGAGGCGGGCATCCGCTGAGCCGACGACGCCCCGGGCGGTCCCACCGGACCGCCCGGGGCGCACGCCGCGGCTTTACTGCAGGTAGCGCTCGACCTCGGGGATGGGCCGCTCGCCCTGCGCATCCGGGTCGCCGTGGGCCTGCCGGGCCGCCCGGCGGCGGCGCAGCAGGTCCCAGCACTGGTCGAGGGACTCCTCCAGGGCCCGCAGCCGCTCCTTGGCCTCGTCGTCGGTGCCGGACTCGTTGGCCTGGGCGGCCGAGCGGAGCCGGTGCTCCTCGTCGACCAGTTCGTTGATCCGGTTCAGGATGGTCTTGTCGTCCATGCCCATGAGCCTGGCACAGGGTGCCCGGGCGCGCCCGGATTCGGCGCGCCCGGAAACGCCACCCTGCGGTGGTGCTACCACCGCGACCTCGACCGCTGACCGGCGCGGACCACCCGCTCCGACGTGGAACGACGCCCTCCGATCAAGATCGGAAAGGGTTGAGTGATCGTGGCGGCGACTGCTAGCGTGCGCCGGGTTCGATGTCGCGACGCCGCCGGCGTCGGGCGGCCACCATCCGGTCCGGGGACGGTGTGATGGGCTCCGGCAGCACGCGTCTGCGTACCAAGGTCATCGCCCTGCTGGCCTCGCTCGTGGCGCTCTGGTCCTTCGCCGCCTGGGTGACCGTCGCCGACGGGTTCAACCTGCTCTGGGTGCAGACCCTGGACAGCCAGGTCGCCGAGCCCGGGGAGCCGCTGGTCACCGAGTTGCAGACCGAACGCCGGCTCGCCACCAGCTACCTGGGGCAGCGGGGAGAACGGCAGCGGGCCGGGCTGACCGCCCAGTGGGGACGCACCGGTCAGGCGGCCGACGCCTTCCGGACCTCGGTGCGCGGCTGGCAGGCGGAGCTGGCCACCAGCGACGAGGCCCGCGACCGGATCGACGCGGTGCTGACCGGCCTGGACGGACTCGACGGGGTACGCGGGTCGGTTGCCGCCGGGCGACTCGACCGGGCCGCGGCCGCCGACGCGTACACCGCCGTCATCGGCACGCTGCTGCGGATGTACGGCTCGCTGGGCCGGCTCGACGACGCCCGGATCGCCGCGGACAGCGCCACCCTGGTCGACCTCTACCAGGTCCGTGAGCTGATCTCCCAACAGGACGCCCTGATCAGCGGCGTGCTCGCCGCCGGCCGGATGACCGGGGACGAGTACGCCCGCTTCGCCCGCCTGGTCGGCGCGCAGCGTTACCTCGCCGCCGCGGCGGTGGGGGAGCTGCCCTCCGCCGACCGGGCGCGCTACGACCGGCTGGTCACCACCGAGGCGTTCACCCGGTTCCGGGCCGTGGAGGACCGGGTGGTCGCGCAGTCGCGCACCGACGCCGGGACGCCGCTGACCGCCCAGGAATGGCAGGCGGCCGTCGGCCCGGCGCTCAAGGCCCACGAGGACTTCGGGGTGGCCGTCGGCGACGCCCTCATCGACCGGGCCACGCCCGTGGCGGTGGGCGTCATCGTCCGGCTGGTGCTCGCCGCCGGACTCGGGCTGATCGCCGTCGTCGCCTCCGTCGTCGTCTCGGCGACCACCGCCCGTACCCTGGTCGGCCAGCTGGAACGGCTGCGCACCGCAGCCCTGCGGCTGGCCGACGAGCGGCTGCCCGGGGTGGTCGAGCGGCTGGGCCGGGGCGAGCAGGTCGACGTGGCCCGGGAGGCCCCGCCGTTGGACTTCGGCGACGACGAGATCGGTCAGGTGGGCCGGGCGTTCAACGCCGTCCAGGAGACCGCGGTACGCACCGCGGTGGAGCAGGCCGAGCTGCGCCGCAACGTGCGCGGGGTCTTCCTCAGCCTGGCCCGGCGTACCCAGGCCCTGGTCCACCGCCAGCTCACCCTGCTCGACGCGATGGAGCGGCGGGAGCAGGACGCGGAGGAGTTGGAGGACCTGTTCCGGGTCGACCACCTGGCCACCCGGATGCGGCGCAACGCCGAGAACCTCATCGTGCTCTCCGGGTCGACCCCGGGCCGGGCCTGGCGGCGCAGCGTGCCCATGGTGGACGTGGTGCGCGGCGCGGTCGCCGAGGTGGAGGACTACACCCGGGTCGACGTGCTTCCGCTGGGCCCGGTCTCGCTCGCCGGCCGGGCGGTCGGCGACGTCATCCACCTGCTGGCCGAGCTGATCGAGAACGGGCTGTCCTTCTCGCCACCGCACACCACCGTGGAGGTGCGGGGGCAGCAGGTGGCCAACGGGTTCGCCCTGGAGATCGAGGACCGTGGCCTCGGCATGACCGAGGAGGACCGGGCCGCCGCGAACCGCCGGATCCTGGACAACTCCGAGCTGAACCTGGCCGACGCGGCCCGGCTCGGCCTGTACGTGGTGAGCCGGCTGACCGGGCGGCACGGCGTCCAGGTGCGGCTGAAGGAGTCCCCGTACGGCGGCACGACCGCCGTCGTGCTGATCCCGAGCGCTCTGGTGGAGTCGGGCGACCCGGTCCCGTCGGGCGCCCCGCTGGCTGACGACGACGAGCCGCCGGCGCTCGCCGCGCCGGAGCCGGCCGGGCCGGTGCCGTCCGCGCCGTCCGCCGACCAGCCGCCACCGCTGAGCCCGTCGGGGCTGCCCACCCGGATCCGCACCCGGCGCGGCCGGGACGCTCCGGCCACGCCGTCGCCCGCCGCGGACCGGCCCGCTCCGGCCGACGTCGACACCGCCGGCGCGCCGGCCGCCGGTCGGGGGGTCGGCGACGCCGCCGGTGGCTCGCCTACTGTGGAGGCTCGGACGACCGACTCGGGCCTGCCGGTCCGGGTCCGGCAGGCGAGCATCGCGCCCCAGTTGCGTGACGAGCCGGCCGGCCCGGGCCCGGACGAGCCGGTGCGTCGCGCGCCGGAGCAGGTGCGGCTGATGATGAGCGCGTACCAGTCGGGCACCCGGCGGGGCCGGAGCGACGCGGCCCGCCTGCGGGGCGGGGCGGCGGGGGATGGGAACGGCCCGGACGACGGCGGGGACGCAACGGCGACCTGACGGCGCGCCGGGCGGTCGAGAAGCGAGGCGGGCGAACACGGCGACACCAGCCGGGGAGGACGAGGACGAGTGGGGCAGCAGACGGCTTCGAGCGCGGACCTGACGTGGTTGCTGGACGACCTGGTCGGTCGGGTGCAGCAGGTCGAACACGCGGTCGCGCTCTCCTCCGACGGCCTGCTGATGGCCGCGTCGCGCGGGCTCGGCCGGGACGACGGCGAACACCTCGCTGCGATGGCCGCCGGAATCCAGAGCCTGGCCCGGGGCGCGGGCCGGCGGTTCGGCGGCGGTCCCGTCCAGCAGACCATCATCGAGATGCAGTCGTCGTTCCTCTTCGTCACGGCGGCCGGCCGCAACGCCTGCCTGGCCGTACTGGCCGGTGCGGACGCCGACGTCGGCCTGATCGCGTACGAGATGGCGATGCTGGTCACCCGGGTGGGCGCGTTCGTCGCCGCGCCGACCCGGGACGCCGACCAGTCGGCCGGCGGGAAGTAGCGGCGATGGACGGCGACGGCGACACCGACGGGGAGCGCTGGGTCGACGACCACGCGGGCCCGGTGGTGCGCCCGTACGCGGTGACCGGCGGCCGGGCCCGCCCGGTCACCGGTTCCTTCGACCTGATCTCGCTGATCACGGCGAACCGGGCGGAGATCGGGCAGGAGGCGGGGCTGGGCCCGGAGCACGTGGCGATCGTCGCGCTCTGCCAGCGGGTGCAGTCGGTGGCGGAGGTGTCCGCCTGCCTCGACCTGCCGGTCGGGGCCGTCCGGGTGCTGCTGGGCGACCTGGTGGCCCGCGGCCTGGTCAGCGTGCAGGATCCCCGGGGTGCGACCGGGTGGAGTGACGAGAGCGTCTTCGAGGCGGTGATCAATGGACTACGGGCACTCTGAGCGGCCGGTTGACGCGCCGACGCTGCCCAGCGCGATCAAGATCCTGATCGCGGGTGGCTTCGGCGCGGGCAAGACCACCCTGGTCGGGGCGGTGAGCGAGAGCCGGCCGCTGCGTACCGAGGAGATGTTGACCGAGACGGGCGTCGGCGTGGACGACCTGTCCGGGGTGGAGGACAAGACCACCACCACGGTGGCGATGGACTTCGGCCGGATCACCATCAGCCCCGACCTGGTGCTCTACCTCTTCGGCACGCCCGGGCAGGACCGGTTCTGGTTCGTCTGGGACGAGCTGGCGATCGGCGCGATCGGCGCGGTGGTGCTGGCCGACACCCGCCGGCTGGCCGACTGCTTTCCCTCCATCGACTACTTCGAGGGGCGCGGTACGCCGTTCGTGGTGGCGGTCAACTGCTTCGAGGGGGCGCGGCGCTACGGCCTGGACGAGGTGCGGGGCGCGCTGGACCTGACGCCGGACGTGCCGGTGCTGCTCTGCGACGCCCGCCGGCGGGAGTCCAGCCGGGACGTGCTGATCACGCTGCTGGAGCACGCGATGAAGACCCGGGACGCCCGGCGCGACTGACGCGTCGCCCGGAACGCCGAGAGGGCCCCTCCCCGCGACCGCGGGAAGGGGCCCTCTCGAGCTGGTACGTCAGCTGGCGATCATGCGACGCAGCACGTACTGCAGGATGCCGCCGTGCCGGTAGTAGTCCGCCTCGCCCGGGGTGTCGATCCGGACCACGGCGTCGAACTCCACGCCGGTGTCGGTGGTGACCTTCACGGTGCGCGGGACGTCGCCGTCGTTGAGCGCGGTCACGCCGGTGATGGAGAAGGTCTCCGTGCCGGTGAGGCCGAGCGACTCGGCGGTGGTGTCCACCGGGAACTGCAGGGGCAGCACGCCCATGCCGATCAGGTTGGAGCGGTGGATCCGCTCGTACGACTCGGCGATGACCGCCCGGACGCCGAGGAGCATGGTGCCCTTGGCCGCCCAGTCGCGCGACGAGCCGGAGCCGTACTCCTTGCCGGCCAGGATGACCAGCGGGACGCCGGCCTCCTGGTAGGCGGTGGAGGCGTCGTAGATGGAGCTCTGCTCGCCGGTCAGGTGGTTGACCGTGAAGCCGCCCTCGACACCCGGCACCAGCTGGTTGCGCAGCCGGATGTTGGCGAAGGTGCCCCGGATCATCACCTCGTGGTTGCCGCGGCGCGAGCCGTACGAGTTGAACTCGTGGCGCGGCACGCCGTGCTCGGCGAGGTACTTCCCGGCGGGGGAGTCGGCCTTGATGGAGCCGGCCGGGGAGATGTGGTCGGTGGTCACCGAGTCGCCCAGCTTGGCGAGCACCCGGGCGTCGGCGATGTCGACGACCGCGCTCGGCTCCTGCTGCATGCCCTCGAAGTACGGGGGCTTGCGGACGTAGGTGGAGTCGTCCGCCCAGGCGAAGGTGTCGCCGGTCGGGGTGGGCAGCGACTGCCAGCGCTCGTCACCGGCGAAGACGTCGGCGTACGCGGCGCTGAAGCCGGTGGCGCCGATCGCCTGGGCGATGACGTCCTGGATCTCGGCGCTGTTCGGCCAGATGTCGCGCAGGAAGACCGGGTTGCCCTGGCTGTCCTCGCCGAGCGGCTCGTTGGCCAGGTCGATGTCCATGGTGCCGGCGAGCGCGTACGCGACCACCAGCGGCGGGGACGCCAGGTAGTTCATCTTGACGTCCGGGTTGATCCGGCCCTCGAAGTTCCGGTTGCCGGACAGCACCGAGACGACGGCGAGGTCGTTCTCGTTGACCGCGGCGGAGACCTCCTCCGGCAGCGGGCCGGAGTTGCCGATGCAGGTGGTGCAGCCGTAGCCGACCAGGTTGAAGCCGAGCTTGTCCAGGTACGGCGTGAGGCCGGCGCGCTCGTAGTAGTCCATGACGACCTTGGAGCCGGGCGCCAGGGTGGTCTTGACCCACGGCTTGCGGGTCAGGCCCTTGTCGACCGCGTTGCGGGCGAGCAGCGCCGCGCCGATCATCACCTGCGGGTTGGAGGTGTTGGTGCAGGAGGTGATCGCGGCGATCACCACGGCGCCGTGGTCCAGCTCGTACTCCACGCCGTCGGTGCCGGTGACCCGGATCGGGTTGGTGGCGCGCCCACCGGCGCCGGCCGCGGCGGTCTCCAGGTCGCGCGGCTCGTCGGCCGGGTCGCTGAACTCGTTGGCCGGCGGGTCGCTGGCCGGGAACGACTCGGCGCTGGCCTCGTCGGCCGGGCCGTTGGCGCCGCGGGGGAGCTGCTCGCGGGCGACGCCCGGCTTGAGCTCGCGCTCACCGGCGGAGTCGTCGGTCACGTAGTCGGTCAGCGCGGAGCGGAACAGCGTCTTGGCGGCGCCCAGCGGCACCCGGTCCTGCGGGCGCTTCGGGCCGGCCAGGGACGGCTCGATGGTGCTCAGGTCGAGCTCGAGGCGCTCCGAGTACTCCGGCTCGTGGTCCGGGTCGTGCCAGAGGCCCTGCTCCTTGGCGTACGCCTCGACCAGCGCGACCTGCTGCGCGTCGCGGCCGGTCAGCTCCAGGTAGCGGACGGTCTCGGCGTCGATCGGGAAGATCGCGACGGTGGAGCCGTACTCCGGGGACATGTTGCCGATGGTGGCCCGGTTGGCCAGCGGCACGGCGCTCACGCCGGGGCCGTAGAACTCGACGAACTTGCCGACCACGCCGTGCTTGCGCAGCATCTCGGTGATGGTGAGCACCAGGTCGGTGGCGGTGGTGCCGGCGGGCATCTCGCCGTGCAGCTTGAAACCGACGACCCGGGGGATCAGCATGCTGACCGGCTGGCCGAGCATCGCGGCCTCGGCCTCGATGCCGCCGACGCCCCAGCCGAGCACGCCCAGGCCGTTGACCATCGTGGTGTGCGAGTCGGTGCCGACCACGGTGTCCGGGTACGCCTGGCCGTTGCGCTCCATGATCGTGCGGGCCAGGTATTCGATGTTGACCTGGTGCACGATGCCGGTGCCCGGCGGGACGACCTTGAACTCGTTGAACGCGGTCTGGCCCCAGCGCAGGAACTGGTAGCGCTCCCTGTTGCGCTCGTACTCCAGCTCGACGTTGCGCTCGAAGGCGTCCTCGCGGCCGAACAGGTCGGCGATGACGGAGTGGTCGATGACCAGCTCGGCCGGGGCGAGGGGGTTGACCTTGGTGGCGTCGCCGCCGAGGTCGCGGACGGCCTCCCGCATGGTGGCCAGGTCCACGACGCAGGGCACGCCGGTGAAGTCCTGCATGAGCACCCGCGCCGGGGTGAACTGGATCTCCACGCTCGGGTCGGCGGCGGAGTCCCACGCGCCGAGCTGCCGGATGTGGTCGGCGGTGATGTTCGCGCCGTCCTCCGTCCGGAGCAGGTTCTCCAGCAGGATCTTCAGGCTGTAGGGCAGCCGGGCGTGCCCCTCCACCTTGTCGATCTTGAAAATCTCGTAGCTCGCGTCTCCGACGCGTAGCTGGGTCTTCGCACCGAAGGTGTCGAGGCTCGCCACGTCGTACTCCTTCACACCAGCGACCGTGAGTAGTCCTGAGCAGTCTGTCGCACCGGCCGGAACGCTGCCCAGGTTAGGCAACACTTACCGCCGGTTCTCGTCGTCTACAAAACCGTACGTCCGTCTTGCTATCAGCGCAACCTCGTGCCAGGCTCCGGGACGAGGAGGTGCCACCATGATCCATCACGTCCTGCTCTCCTGCCCGCGCGGCTCCGAGGAGACCTCCCGGGGCTTCTACGCCGGCCTGCTCGGCCTGGTCGAGAAGCCCAAACCGCCGGCCCTCGCCGCCCGCGGTGGTTGCTGGTTCACCGGGTACGACGCGGAGCTGCACCTCGGCGTCGAGGACGACTTCCGGCCCGCCCGCAAGGCCCACCCCGCGCTGGTCCGCCCCGACCTCGACGACCTCGCCGTGCGGCTGGCCGCGGCCGGTCACCCGGTCACCTGGGGTGACGAGGAGATCCCCGGGATGCGCCGCTTCCACACCCACGACCCGCACGGCAACCGGCTGGAGTTCCTCGCCCCGATCGCCGGCTGATCCGATCCGTCGCCCGCCCGGGCGTTCCGCCCCGACGGGGGTGGGCGGGACGCCCGGCCGGGTGGACGACCCTCGGGCGCCCTGCCGGGCCGCCCGGGCCCGGGTAGGGTTCGAGGCCGGACCGGAAGGGGTGGCGGGTGGTCGACGTACAGCACTGGCTATCGGCGCTGCCTCCGGGCGTGGTCTATCTGATCGTCGCCGGGGTGATCGGCGTGGAGAGCATGGGTGTGCCGCTGCCCGGCGAGATCGTGCTGGTCAGTTCGGCCCTGCTCGCCGCCACCGGGGTCGTGGAGCCGGAGTGGGTGGCCACCGCCGCGGCGTTCGGCGCCATCGTCGGCGACTCCATCGGGTACGCGGTGGGACGCCGGGGCGGCCGACCGCTGCTGGAACGGCTGGGCCAGCGGTTCCCGAAACACCTCGGCCCCGCGCAGCTCGCCCAGGCCGAGCGGAGCTTCGCCCGGCACGGCGTCTGGGCGGTCTTCTTCGGCCGGTTCGTGGCGCTGCTGCGGATCCTGGCCGGCCCGCTCGCCGGCGCGCTGCACGTGCCGTACCGCCGGTTCCTGCTGGCCAACGCGGCCGGTGGCCTGGTCTGGGCGTTCGGCACGACCTACCTGCTCTTCAGCGTCGGCCGGGCGGCTGAGCACTGGCTCAAGGACATCTCGTGGGCCGGGCTGGTCATCGCGGTGCTGGCCGGCCTCGGCAGCACCTGGTGGCTGCGCCGCCGGGCCCACCGGATGGCGTCGGCGTCGTCGGCCGAGGCGTCGGACGCCGGCGAGCCGGTCCGCGCCGGCAGCGACCACTGAGCCTGCGTATACGACGAAGGGCCGGCCCGTGAGGGCCGGCCCTTCGTGTGTGCGCACCCGTCAGGAGGTGGTGTAGCCGCGGGTGGCGATCCAGTCGGCGAGGTTGTCGAC
>NZ_JBAKHO010000085.1:0-12876 GCF_036902735.1 Micromonospora lacuserhaii
GCCGGGGCGGCCTTGGCCGGGGCCGGCTTGGCCGGGGCCGGCCGGGCGGCGGGCTTCGTCGTCGGCTGGGCCACCGTCGCGGCGGCCTCCTGCTGGCCGGCCGGCTCGGGCGCGGCCGGCTTGGCCGGCGCCTTCTCCTCGGCCGGACGGGCCGGAGCGGCACCCGGGGCCGGTCGGTAGTCGGCGAAGAAGTCGTGCCATGCCGAGTCGACGCTCGACGGGTCGGCGAGGTAGCGCTGGTACATCTCCTCGACGATCCACTCGTTCGGGCCGAAACCCGCCAGTGGGTTCTCCTGCGAAGTCTGCTGGGTCGACACGGCCGGTAATCGCCTCTTTCACGCGGGTTCGTATGTCACGCGGTGTCCGCCGGCACCCGATCAAGGGCACGCGAGCGACGGGTCCCAGGCTACGCCGTGGGAGTGCGCCAGGCATTTCCGCCTCTGACGGGTGGTCCGTTTCACAGAAGATGCCAGAAGTTCAGTAAAGGCCGCGTGTCCCGTCCGCGCCTGTTATGGCCCGACGGCCCGGCGCGGCGGCGGGTCGCCGTCGTACCGGGCCGTCGGGGCCGGCGGAGGTCAGGAGATGTCGCGCCGCCGGGTGATCAGCACGCCGAAGACGCCGCTGACCAGCGCGTAGCCGACCAGCACCAGGGCGCCCACCCACCAGTCGGGGGTCAGCTCCGTGCTGCCTCCGCTGATCATCACCTGGGACGCCACGGCCGGCCAGACCACCTGCCACTTCACCACCGCCTGGCTGTCCAGCCAGCCGGAGAGCAGGAAGAAGAGCAGCTGCACCACCTGGGTACCGACCAGGTAGAGCACCGCCGCCGTGATCACCGCGCCGAGCTGGTTGGGGATCAGCGTGCCGATGCCCACCCCGAGGATCGTCCAGATCGCGTACGCCAGCAGGTTGAGCAGCAGCGCCCGGTGCACGGTCCAGTCGCCGAGCTGGGTGCCGTGCCCGTCCAGGGTCAGGAAGATCGACCCGGCGACCAGGTCGATCACCGTGGTGGCCAGCCAGAAGCCGAAGCCGAGCAGCGAGGCCGCGCCGAGCTTCGACAGGATCACCGAGGTACGCCGTGGCGTGGTGAGGAAGGTGGTGGTCGCCGTCTGGTGGAAGAACTCGTTGGTCACCATCAGGATGCCGATCAGCATCACGAAGAGCAGGCCCAGGTACTGGCCCGAGGTGTAGAGGTTGGCCGCCTGGGCGGGTGCCGCCGCCTGGTCCCCGCTCACCCCGAAGTCCTCGGCGTGACCGCTGAGCACCTGGTGGGCCAGCCAGGCGTTGATCGCGAAGGCCAGGGCGGTCGCCAGGAACGCCCCGATGCCGAGCAGCCACCAGGTGCTGGTCGTACGGATCTTGAGCAGTTCGGACCGGACGAGGTTCATCGGATGCCCGCCTTCCCGGCCGTCAGCTCCAGGAAGACCCGTTCCAGGTCGGGCCGTTCCGTGGTGAGTTCGTGCAGTTCCACGCCGGCGGCCAGGGCGGCCCGGCCGACGGTCGGGGCGTCCACGCCGTCCACCAGCAGCGCGCCGTGCCCGTCCGGGGTGACGGTGGCCGACTGCGCCTTCAGCGCGGCGGTCAGCTCCTCGGCCTGCGGGGTGCGCACCCGCACCTGGGCACCGCTGGCCATCGAGCCGATCACCTGGTCCACCGGGCCCTGCCGGACCAGCTGGCCGGCCGCGATGATCACCACGTCGTCGGCGAGCAGCTGCATCTCGGAGAGCAGGTGGCTGGAGACCAGGATGGTGCGCCCGTCCTGGGCGAGGCCCTTGAGGAAGCCCCGCATCCACCGGATGCCCTCCGGGTCCAGCCCGTTGGCCGGCTCGTCGAGGATCAGCACCCGCGGGTCACCCAGCATCGCCGCGGCGATCCCCAGCCGCTGCTTCATGCCCAGCGAGTAGCCCTTGAACTTGCGGTTCGCCGCCGGGGTCAGCCCGACCAGGGCCAGCGCCTCGTCCGCCCGCCGCTGCGGCAGGCCGGCGGCCGCGCAGATCACCCGCAGGTGGTTACGGCCGGTCCGGCCCTTGTGCGCGCCGGACGCCTCGAGCACCGCGCCCACCTGCCGCAGCGGGTCGGTCAGGTCGGCGTACCGGCGGCCGCCGATGGTGGCGTCGCCGCTGGTCGGGGTGACCAGGTTGAGCAGCATGCGCAGGGTGGTCGTCTTGCCGGCGCCGTTCGGGCCGAGGAAGCCGGTCACCCGGCCCGGCTCGACGGTGAAGGACAGGTTGTCCACCGCCCGGACGTTCTTGTACTGCTTGGTCAGTCCGGACACGACGATCTGGCCGGTGCTGGGGCTCCACTGCCCGTCGGACATCGTTCTCCTCCCGTGCGGCGGCGCGTCACGCGCCGCGCTGTGGGCGCCGTTGCGGAAGGCGCCGTGGCACAGCCTGGCAAGCCCGGTCAACCCGGTCAATCACGCCTGATCACCGGCCGTGCCCGGCTCCGGGCGGGAGGGCGTCCTCACCGACCGGGCGCGGGCTCCGGCGGCAGCGCGATCCAGGTGGCCCGGGCCCGGCCCAGCAGCGCGCCGGTCGGGCCGTACAGGCTGGTGTGCACGAGCGCCTTGCGCCCGTTTGCGCCGACCAGTTCGCCGGTGACCACGCACGCGTCGCCGGGGGCCGGCAGCGCGTCCACCAGCGCGGCGATCCGACCGAGGACGTACGGCCGGCCGGGGGCGATCACCGCCCAGCCGCCGGGGCAGTCCAGGGCGGCCCAGACCGTCGCCGGCACCACCTGCGCCGGGGCGTGGAACGGCGCGGCGGTGCGGCCGCCGGGGAGCCGGCCGGGGAAGATCCGTAGCCCGTCCGGGTGCTCCGGGCCGCAGACGAAGCAGCCGGGAAAGGGGTGGTCGCGCAGCCCGGGGTACGCCGCCGAGGCCCGCGCCGCGGTGGTGGCGTCGACCGGGGCGACCGCCACCGGCGGCTCGTCGGTCGGGCGGACCTGGGCGACCAGCTGCCCGTCCGGGTCGAGGACGTCGCCGTCGGCCAGGGTGAGCGGGGTCTCCAGCGGCGGTGGCTGGCGCAGGGTCACCTCGACCGGCCGACTCCCGCCGTACGCCCCGGCGAAGACCCCGGCGCTCCAGCCGCCGTTGCCCGACCCGGGCGGCCCGTTGTACCGGGACCCGATCATCATCGATCCACCTCCGTACCGTCCGGCGTGCGCGCCGGTCCCGCCGGGCAGCCTCGCACGTCACGCCCTGCGGCGGAGCGCCGGCCGGCGTTCACCGGAGCGACACCCGTCGCCGGGGGACCGGCAACCCCCGGCACCTACACAGGTCCCATGGCCGTTCTGCATGCCGCTGGCGCACCCCTGACGACCAGCGGATACACCCTGCTGATCGCCGACGACCCGACCCAGGTCGCGGCCGCGCAACGCCTGCGCCACGAGGTGTTCGCCACCGAACTCGGCGCGACGTTGCGCCCCGGCGAGGCCGGTCTCGACGTCGACGAGCTCGACGCCCACTGCGACCACCTGATCGTGCGCGAGGAGCGCACCGGCACGGTGGTCGGCACCTACCGGCTGCTGCCCCCGGGCCGGACCGCCCGCCGGTACGCCGAGGGCGAGTTCGACCTGGCGGCGCTCGACCCGCTGCGGGACACCCTGGTCGAGGCGGGGCGCTCCTGCGTCCACCCCGACCACCGGTCCGGGGCCGTGATCAACCTGATGTGGGCGGGGATCACCCGCTACCTGCACCTGCGGGGCTCGCGGTGGCTCGGCGGCTGCGCCTCGGTGCCGGTCGACGACGGGGGCCGGGCCGCCGCCGAGGTCTGGGCCCAGGTGCGCGCGAAGCACCTCGCGCCGCCGCCGCTGCGGGTCCGACCGCTGCGTCCCTGGTTCGCCGAGCCGGAGGCGGACGGGGCGGAACTGGTCGAGGGCGGCGCGGCGGGCCGGGCGCTGGTCCCGCCGCTGCTCCGCGGCTACCTGCGGCTCGGCGCCTGGATCGCCGGTGAGCCGGCGTACGACCCGGACTTCCGCTGTGCCGACTTCTACGTGCTGTTCGACCTGGACCGGATGAACCCGCGCTACCTGCGGCACTTCCTCGGCGGGCAGCCGTGACGGGCGCCGACCTCTGGCGGCCGGCCTCGGGCTGCGGCCCGCAGTGCCTGCCGCCGCCGGGCGAGGTGCCGGCCGTGGCCCCGTTGCTCCGGGTGGCCCGACTGGTGGGCGTGGTCGGGATGCTGCTGGCCGGGGCCGGCCTGGCCGCGCTGCTGCCGGTGCTGCCGGCGGCGGAGCGGGCGGCGGCGGTGCGCGGCTGGGCGCGGGCCACCGCGCGCGCCCTCGGCGTCCGGCTGGAGATCCGCGGCCGGTTGCCCCGGCGGCGGGTGCTGCTGGTCGCCAACCACGTGTCCTGGTTGGACGTCCTCGCGGTGCTGGCGGTCGCCCCGGCCCGGCTGCTGGCCAAGCGGGAGGTCCGGGAGTGGCCGCTGGTGGGGCTGCTGGCTCGCGCCGGCGGCGCGGTCTTCGTGGACCGGTCGCGGCCCCGGGAGCTGCCGGCGACGGTGGCCCGGCTCGCCGCGGCGCTGCGCGCGGGCGACCCGGTGGCGGTCTTCCCGGAGGGTACGACGTGGTGCGGCGCCGCCCCGGCGGCCGGCTGCCGGCCGGAGCGAGGTTTCCGGCCGGCAGCGTTCCAGGCGGCGATCGACGCCGGGGCGCCGGTGGTGCCGGTCCGGATCACCTACCGCTGTACGGCCACCGGCGAGCTGACCGCGACGGCCGCCTTCCTCGGCGACGAGAACCTCTGGCAGTCGGTACGCCGGGTGCTCGCCGCTCGTGACCTGGTGGTGGCCGTCACGGTGACCGCGGCGCTGCACCCGACCCGGGACGCGGACCGGCGGCTGCTGGCCCGCGCCGCCGAGTCGGCCGTCCACCTGGTGCCGGCCCGCGCGGCCACGCTCCACCCGGTCCCGGTCCCGGCGCCGGTGCTGGCCGGCGGGCCCGTGCTGGCCGGCGGGCCTGTGCTGGCCGGCGGTCCCGTGCCGGCTGGCGGCCCGCTGCCCGCGGGGGAGGAGGCGCTCGGCCTGGCGGCGTGACGGCTCGCCGACACGCGACAGTCTTGTCCTATCGCGATGTATCGCGTTATGCTCCTCTCGAGAGTGGCGCACCGTCCGGTCGCGCCCGATCGAGGGGAGGGCCCATGGCCACCTGGAGGGTCGACCGCCCGCAACGACTCACCCTGGAGGAGCCGGTCACCCGGCTCGACGTCCGGCTGATCAGCGGCCGGCTCAACGTCGTCGGCACCGACGGCCCGGCCCGGGTCGACGTCACCCGGGTCAGCCGCCGGCCGGTCGTCGTCGAGCACCGCGACGGCCACCTGCACGTCGGCCACGAACGGCCCCCGCGCTGGCCCGGGTTCCTCTGGTGGATCGGGCAGCTCGGCCGCCGGTTCCGGGCCGAGGTGTCGATCGCCGTCCCGGCCCACGTGCTGGCCGACCTGCGGCTGGTCGACGGTTCGCTGGTCGCCTCCGGGCTGCGCGCGGACACCCTGGTGGACGTCACCTCCGGGCAGGTCACCCTGATGGGGCTCGCCGGCCGCACCACCGCGAAGGTCGTCTCCGGCCCGGTGGAGGCGCTCGGCGTGGCCGGCGACCTGACCCTGGAGACCGTCTCCGGCGAGGTGGTGCTCGCCGACAGCGCGGCCGACCGGGTGCACGCCAACACCGTCTCCGGGGCGATCACCTGCGACCTGGACAATCCCCGGGGCAGCGAGATCCGGCTGACCACCATCTCCGGCGGCATCACCGTCCGGGTCCGCGAGGACAGCGACCTCACCGTCCACCTGCACACCACCTCGGGCCGGATCACCAGCGGCTTCCGGGAGGTGGGCGGCGCCCCCGGCTTCGGCCCGGTGAAGGACAGCCACGGTGTCCTCGGCGCGGGCGCGGGTAAGCTCTGGGCGTCCGCGACGTCCGGCAGCATCGCCCTGCTCGCCCGTCCGGTCGACGACGACCAGGAGGAGCTGCCGTGACCGCCGTGTTCAGTCACGGGCGGCTCCGGCTCTACCTGCTCAAGCTGCTCGACGACGGCCCGAAGCACGGCTACGAGCTGATCCGGCTGCTGGAGGACCGCTTCCTCGGCCTGTACGCCCCGAGCGCCGGCACCATCTACCCCCGCCTGCAACGGCTGGAGGTCGAGGGGCTGGTCAACCACACCGCCGCCGGTGGCCGCAAGGTCTACGAGATCACCGACGCGGGCCGGGCCGAGTTGCGCCAGCGCGCCGACGAGCTGGCCACCCTGGAGTCCGACATCAGCGCCTCCGTCGAGGATCTCTCCGCCCTGGCCGGTGAGATCCAGACCGAGGTACGCGGCTCGGTGCGCGACCTCAAGCGGGAGTTGCGCGAGGCGGCCCGGCAGACCCGGCACGCCCGGTGGGACCGCCCCGCGCCCGGCCCGGCCCCCCGGCCGGCTCCCGTCGCCGGCGGGTCACCGCTGCTGGCCGAGTTCGACCAGCGGCTCGCCGCGTTCACCGTGGAGGTCGGCGCGCTGGTCCGGGCCGGCCGGCTCAGCGACAACCAGCTCCGTACCGCGATCCGGGTCCTTGACGGCGCGCTGGACGGGCTGCGCCGGCTGCTGCGCTGAGCGGCTCACAGGGTTTTTCCAGGATCCGTCCAGCGCCGGCGCAGCGACGTCACGGATGATGGCGGGCATGGCCGCTACCCAGACCGAGGCGCGACTGCTCGTCGTCGAGGACGATCCCAACATCCTCGAACTGCTCTCCGCCAGCCTGCGCTTCGCCGGCTTCGACGTGGCGACCGCGATGAGCGGCAGCGCGGCGCTGAGCGCCGCCAAGGACCACCGCCCCGATCTGGTCGTGCTCGACGTGATGCTGCCCGACCTGGACGGCTTCGAGGTCATCCGGATGCTCCGCGAGGGCGGCACGCGTACCCCGGTGGTCTTCCTGACGGCGCGGGACGCCACCGACGACAAGATCCGCGGGTTGACCCTGGGCGGCGACGACTACGTCACCAAGCCGTTCAGCCTGGAGGAGCTGACCGCCCGGATCCGGGCGGTGCTGCGGCGCACCGCCACCGGTGAGCACGCGCCCTCCCGGCTCACCTTCGCCGATCTCGAGCTGGACGAGGAGACCCACGAGGTGCACCGGGCCGGCCAGCGGGTGCAGCTCTCGCCGACCGAGTTCAAGCTGCTGCGCTACCTGATGCTCAACGCCAACCGGGTGCTCTCGAAGGCGCAGATCCTCGACCACGTCTGGAACTACGACTTCCGGGGCGACGACAACATCGTCGAGTCGTACATCTCCTACCTGCGACGCAAGGTGGACAACACCCAGCCTCGGCTGATCCACACCCTGCGCGGGGTGGGCTACGTGCTGCGCAAGCCGGCGGCGTGAGCGTCGTCGACGAGGCCAAGGTCAAGCTCCGCGGCGTACCGCTGCGGGTCAAGCTGGTCGCCTCGGTGCTCGCCCTGGTGGCCGTGGCGCTGGTGGTGATCAGCTCGCTGACCACGTACTTCCTTCGGGAATACCTGGTCAGCCAGGTCGACGGCGAGCTGCAGACCTCCGTCCGCAACATCGAGACAGCGGTGGTGACGGCACGCGCCGGCCAGCCGATCATCCCCACCGACTACCTGGTGGTGGTGACCGACCGGGACACCGGCAAGGTCCTCGGCTACCAGTACGACAACTCCCGCTTCCGCACCGAGGACCTGCCGGCCTGGCCCGCCGACGCGCAGGGTTTCGCCGACCGGGCGGGCGACCCGTACACGGTCCGGGCGCGCGACAGCGCCGTCCGCTGGCGGATCCTCTACGCCCAGTTGCCGAACGGTCAGATGGCCGCGATCGCCCAGAACCTCACCGACGTCGACCTCGCCGTGAAGCGGCTGGTCTGGATAGACCTCCTGGTCGGCGGGGCGGTGCTGATCCTGCTCGCCTCGGTCGGCGCGGCCATCGTCCGGACCAGCCTGAAGCCGTTGGTGGAGATCGAGCGGACCGCCGCGGCGATCGCCGGTGGCGACCTCACCCGCCGGGTCCCGGACCCGGAGGAGGGGCAGCCCTGCGCCACCTCGGAGCTGGGGCGGCTCTCCCGGGCGTTGAACGCGATGCTGGCCCAGATCGAGGCGGCCTTCACCGCCCGGGCCGCCTCCGAGACGGCCGCCCGGTCCGCCGAGTCCAGCGCCCGCGACGCCGCGTACGCCGCCCAGGTCTCCGAGGCGCGGGCCCGGCGGTCCGAGGAGCGGATGCGGCAGTTCGTCGCGGACGCCTCGCACGAGCTGCGTACCCCGCTGACCACCATCCGGGGCTTCGCCGAGCTGTACCGCCAGGGGGCCGCCCGGGCCCCGGAGCAGACCGCCGATCTGCTGCGCCGGATCGAGGACGAGGCGGCCCGGATGGGACTGCTCGTCGAGGACCTGCTGCTGCTCGCCCGGCTGGACCGGGAGCGTCCGCTCTCGCTGGCCCCGGTGGAGCTGCCGGTGCTCGCCTCGGACGCCGTCGAGGCGGCCCGGGTGGTCGCCCCGGACCGGCGCATCGAGCTGGAGATCGAGCCGGGCTCCGGTCCGCTGGTGGTGCACGGGGACGACGCCCGGCTCCGGCAGGTGATCGGCAACCTGATGACCAACGCGCTCACCCACACCCCGCCCGACGCGTCGGTGACCCTGCGGCTGCGGACCGAGCCCGGCAACCTGGCCGTGGTCGAGGTCGCCGACACCGGCCCGGGGCTCTCCCCGGAGCAGGCCGAGCGGGTCTTCGAGCGGTTCTACCGGGCCGACGCCGCGCGTACCCGGCGGGCGAGCGGGATCACCAGCACCGGGCTGGGGCTGGCCATCGTCGCCGCGCTGGTCGCCGCCCATCACGGCATGGTCGAGGTCGCCGACACCCCGGGCGGCGGGGCGACCTTCCGGGTCCGGCTGCCCCTGCTGCCGGACACGGGCGTCGAGGCGGAGTGACTTTCAGAAAACTTCCAGGCTGGTTCCAGGCTGGTGACAGAGCGACGGGAGAAGCTGGACGCATGACCGAGTTCGAGACCGACCCCGAGCGGCGGCCGGCCGCCTCCGACGCCGAGCCGTCGCACCCCACCGCCGAGCAGCCCCGCGTCGAGCAGGGGCAGTCCGACACCACCGCCGCCTTCCCGGCCACCCCGGCCGACCGACCGGGCGACGTCGCCGGCGCCGCGGGGGAGCCGGCCGGCACCCCGGCGTACGCGCCCGCCTCCGGTTCGCCGTACGCGCCGGGCGCCGGCACCCCGTACGCCCAGACCTCCGCCGCGCCGTACCCGGGCGCCCAGACCTCCGCCGCGCCGTACCCGGCCGGTGGCGACCAGGGTTACCGGCCCGGCTACCAGCCCTACCCGGCCCACGGCCAGTACCCGGCCGCCGGTTACCAGCCCGGGCAGCAGTCCGGCTGGGCCGCCGGCTACCCGGGCGGCCAGGGCCCCGCCGGTCCGGTGCCACCGCAGCACGCCGGCCAGCCGGTGCCGCCCTGGGCCGCCGGCCCGGGCCCCCGTCCCTCCAAGGTGGCGAAGTTCGTCGGCGCCGGCGTGGCCGTGTTCGCCCTGATGCTCGGCTCCGGCGTGGCCGGCGGCGCGCTCGCCCTGGCCGTCGACGGCGACTCGGGCGGCATCACCCGCACCTACTCGGCGGCTCCGGTGATCAACAGCGCCGACCTGCCGAAGATCGCGGCCGCCGTGCAGGACAGCGTGGTCTCCATCCTCACCGACAACGGCGAGGGCTCCGGCGTGGTGCTCAGCGCCGACGGCTTCGTGCTGACCAACAACCACGTGGTCGCCTCGGCCTCCGGCGACACCGTCCGGGTGGTCTTCGCCGACGGCAAGACCGCCCAGGCCAAGATCGTCGGTACCGACCCGAAGACCGACCTCGCCGTGGTCAGGGCGAGCGGGGTGAGCAACCTCAAGGCCGCCAAGTTCGGCGACAGCGACGGCATGCAGGTCGGCGACCAGGTGCTCGCCCTGGGCAGCCCGCTGGGCCTGCAGGGCTCGGTGACCGCCGGCATCCTCAGCGCCCGGGACCGGACCATCCAGGCCGGCGAGAACGGCCAGCAGCAGAACCCGCAGCAGGCCGCCAGCTCGATCTCCGGCCTGCTCCAGACCGACGCCCCGATCAACCCGGGCAACTCCGGCGGCGCGCTGGTCAACACCCGCGGCGAGGTGATCGGCATCAACACCGCGATCGCCACCGCCGGGCAGGGCAGCGGCGGCAACATCGGCGTCGGCTTCGCCATCCCGAGCAACAAGGCCAAGGACGTCGCCGAGAAGCTCCAGCGCGGTGAGAAGGTCAGCCACCCGTCGCTGGGGGTCAGCGTCAACGCCGCCGAGGACGGCGGGGCGCTGGTCGCGGCGGTCACCCCGGGCAGCGCCGCCGAGAAGGCGGGCCTTCAGCGCGGCGATGTGATCACCAAGTTCGGCGACAAGGTGATCAACGACTCGAACGATCTGGTCGGTGCCGTCCAGGCCGGAAAGGTCGGTGACCGGGTCGAGGTGACCTACAAGCGAAACGGATCCGCGGCGACGGCAACCGTGACGCTCGCTGAGACGTCATAACGAACAGACCTGCCTCCTCCGGGGCGGCGGGTGGCGGAGCCAAGGGGGTTGGCGCCGTCACCCGCCGCCTTTTTTCGCGACCGCCGGGCCTCACCCGTCCCGGGTGAACCGGCCTCACCCCGGCCCCGGCCATCGTCGGCAGGAGCCGACCGCACGGGAGGGGACGCGATGACGACGGCATTGGGCACCCGCACCGATCCGGAGATCCAGCGGGACGTCCTGGAGGAGCTGGACTGGGATCCGCAGGCGCAGCCCACCGAGATCGGGGTGAGCGTCGCCGACGGCGTGGTCACCCTCACCGGCCGGGTGGACAGCTACGCCCGCCGGTGGGCGGCCGAGCGCTGCGCCCACCGGGTACGCGGGGTCCGGGCGGTCGCCGACGACCTGGAGGTACGCCTGCCCGGGCTGGACAGCCAGGACGACGCGGAACTCGCGCTCGCCGCCGTCCGGGCCCTGGAGTGGGACAGTTTCGTGCCCGCCGAGCGGCTCGACGTGACGGTCTCCGCCGGCTGGCTGATGCTCCGTGGCGAGGTGGAGTTCGGCTACCAGCGGCGCACCGCCGAGCAGGAGCTGCGCCGGCTGCGCGGCGTACGCGGGGTGACGAACCTGGTCGAAGTGGTCTCGCCGGCCCCGGCCAGCGCCGAGCAGACCGCGCACGACCTGCGCCGGGCGTTGCGGCGCCGGGCCGGCACCGAAAAGATCACCGTCGAGCTGGTCGGGGACACGGTGCTGCTGGGCGGGACGGTCCGCTCCTGGTGGGAGCGGGACGAGGCGGAACGGGTCGCCTGGTCCGCCCCCGGCGTACGGGCCGTGGACGACCGGCTGGCCGTCACCGGATGAGTCTGGACGTCCGTTTACCACTGGCGGGACGGGGAAATCGCCACCGATCCCACTCACCGGGGACCAACGGGGAGGACTCGTGGCCGTGACCCACCGTCCATCGGAACGCCTGCCCGAGCGGCCGCTGCGGATAGCCATGGTGATCCCGCCGTGGCTCTCCGTGCCACCGCCCGGGTACGGGGGTCTGGAACAGGTGGTCCACGGTCTGGTGGACGGTCTGATCGCGCGCGGCAACGCGGTCACCCTCTTCGGCGCCGGCCACCAGCACGGCACCGCCGCCGACTTCGTCTCCACCGTCCCGGAGTTGCAGTACGAGCGGCTGGGTGAGGCGCTGCCCGAACTGGCCCACCTGGCCCGGGTGAACCACCTGGTCAGTGCCGCGGACTTCGACGTCGTCCACGATCACACCACCATCGGGCCGCTGCTCGCCGGCCGGCGGGCCGTGCCGACCGTGGCCACCGTCCACGGCAACCCGGTCGGCGAGTACGGCACGGTGCTCAGCGACACCGACGCCGGCGTCGGGCTGGTGGCGATCTCGCACGCCCAGCGCCGGATGAACCCGGGGTTGCCCTGGGTCGGCACGGTGCACAACGCGATGGACATCCGGGACGTGCCGCGCAAGACGGCCGGGGGCCGGGGGCCGGTGTTGTGGCTGGCCCGGTTCAGCCCGGACAAGGGTCCCGACGTGGCCATCCGGGCGTGCCGCGCGGCGGGGCTGCCGCTGGTCCTGGCCGGCAAGTGCAACGAGCCCGCGGAGCGCCGCTACTTCGCCGAGGTCGTCGAGCCGCTGCTGGACGAGGACGTCACCGTGGTGTTCAACGCCGACCGGGCGGCGACGCTGCGAATGCTGGTCGACTCCCGCTGCCTGGTCATGCCGATCCAGTGGGAGGAGCCGTTCGGCATGGTGATGGTGGAGGCGATGGCGACCGGTACGCCGGTGGTGGCGCTGCGCCGCGGGTCGGTGCCGGAACTGGTCGTCGACGGGGTGACGGGCATGGTCCGGGACCGGGCCGAGGAGCTGCCGGCGGCGCTGCGCGAGGTCGTCCGGCTGGACCCGGCGGCCTGCGTGGCGCACGCCGCGCGGAACTTCTCCATCGAGCGGATGGCGCTCGGCTACGAGGAGGTGTACCGGCGGTTCGCGCTGGCCGCGGTGCCGGCCCGGGAACCGATCGCCGCCCACTGACCTCAGGCCTGCGTGGCACCCAGCTGAACGATGGCGGCGTCCAGCGTCCGGGCGTACCCGGGGTCGATGCCGCCCTCGTCGACCCGGCGGACGACCTTCTCCCGCAGCAGCGCCACCGGTGTGGCCAGGTCGGAGTCGCCGTCGGCGACCTCGCGGGTCAGGTTTCCCAGCACGTTGCGCAGGTCCAGGCCCACGTCGTCGCGGATGTCGCCGGTGCGGACCCCGTCGTCGATCAGCTGGCGCAGCCGGCCGGCGGCCTCGGTCAGCCCGCCCGCGCCCTGTCCGCCGTCCGGCGTCGGCCGCGGTCGGGCCGGCGACGGCGCGCCGCCGGCCGGCGCCGGC
>NZ_JBAKHO010000086.1:0-12677 GCF_036902735.1 Micromonospora lacuserhaii
CCCGGCGCCGGGCGGCAGCGCGGTGGCGGCGGCGAAGGTGCGCCCGGCGGGCCGGCGCAGCGCCGCCGCCACCGCCCCGCCGGGGTCGCTCTCACCGGCGGCCAGCCCGCGGACTCCGAGCAGCGCGCCGACCCCGGCCGGGTCGGCCGCCGGGTCGGGGAGCCCGACCGTCACCGCGCCGGCCTTCGGGCCGATCAGAGCGCCCCAGGTCAGCGGGCGGGCCGGCCAGCCGCTCCGGCGGGCCACCGGCTCGGTCACCGCGAGGACGACCGGGGTGCTGGCCACCGAGGTGCCCTGGCCGGGCACCTCGAAGGCGCCGGCGGCCCGGGCCCGGCGCAGCCAGAACGTCGACTCGGGCAGCCAGGCGTCCGCCACGTCGGCGCCGCTCGCCAGCTCGGTGGCGACGGCGTCCGACTCGCGGGCCTGCACCACGATCGCCACGCAGGGCTGCCGGCCGACGGTGGCCCGGGCGATCCGGTCCACCGCCGGGGCGACCATGGGCGCGGCGACGATCCGCAGCCGGACCCGCTCGGCGCACTCCGGGACGGCCCGCTCGTCGCGCAGCCAGGCGACGCCGGCCCAGCCGACCAGCAGCAGCACCAGCGCGGCGCTGAGCAGCACCACCGGGGACCGACGGGTGAGGAACCGCAGCGACGCCTCGCGCACGGCGGTCACCTCCTCGTCGTCTCGCCCGCCGACGGGTGCCGGCCGCAGGTCACGGGTGTCGCGGATCGGGGCGGCCGGTGTCCGCACCGGCACCGCGCGCGTCCGCGCTGCACACCCTGCCAAGGTTTCCGGCCCCCGGCAAACC
The DNA here is from genome assembly GCF_036902735.1 of Micromonospora lacuserhaii. NCBI lineage: Bacteria > Bacillati > Actinomycetota > Actinomycetes > Micromonosporales > Micromonosporaceae > Micromonospora > Micromonospora lacuserhaii. The sequence continues at coordinate 812 of NZ_JBAKHO010000086.1, forward strand.
CCCGATCGACGAGCCGTTATCCGATCGTCGCCACCGACAAGACCCATTGCGTACGTGGGCCGGGCCGCCCTAGGGTGGCGCGATCGTGCCGCTTACTGATCGGTAGGAGCAGCGTGGACAAGTCCGGCAGCACCACCGCTCGCCACGTGCTGTTCCTGAACTGGCGCGACACGAGCAACCCCGAGGGCGGCGGCTCGGAGGTATACATCGAGCGGATCGCCGCCGAGCTGGTCGCCGCCGGCCACCGGGTGACGCTGCTCTGCGCCGCGCACGAGCGGGGCGCGCCGGCCGAGACCAACCCCGACGGGGTACGGGTGCTGCGCCGCGGCTCCCGGCACACCGTGTACGCCCGCGCGGCGCTGACCTGTCTCGCCGGCCGGTTCGGGCTGGGTCCGCTGAGTCGGCGCCGGCTCGGCCGCCCCGACCTGGTGGTGGACGTCTGCAACGGGGTGCCGTTCTTCGCCCCGCTCTACGTGGGCCGTCCGGTGCTCGCCCTGGTCCACCACGTGCACCGGGAGCAGTGGCCGGTGGTCTTCGGCCCGGTGATGTCCCGGCTCGGCTGGTGGATCGAGTCGTGGCTGGCGGTGCGGCTCTACCGGCGCTGCCGCTACGTCACGGTCTCCGAGGCGAGCCGGGCCGAGCTGGCGGAGCTGGGGGTGGACCGGGAGCGGATCGACGTGGTCCCCAACGGCACGCCGCCGGTCACCGGCCGCCCGCTGCCCCGGACGACCCACCCGTCGCTGCTGGTGCTCGGCCGCCTGGTGCCGCACAAGCGGGTGGAGATCGCCCTGCGTACGGTGGCCGAGCTGACCGTCGAGCTGCCCGACCTGGAGCTGGTGGTGGCCGGTCAGGGCTGGTGGGAGCAGCCGCTGCGGGAGCTGAGCGAGAGCCTCGGCATCGCCGACCGGGTGCGGTTCACCGGCTTCATCAGCGAGGACGACAAGCACGAGGTGCTCTCCTCCTGCTGGCTGGCCCTCACCCCGTCGCTCAAGGAGGGCTGGGGGCTGACGATCGTGGAGGCCGCCGCCCGGAGCACCCCGACGGTCGCCTTCCGCTATGCCGGCGGGGTGGCCGAGGCGATGGTCGACACCGAGACCGGTCTGCTCGTCGACGACGAGCGCGAGTTCGCCGACCGGGTACGCGAGCTGCTCGCCGACGACGTGCGGCGCAAGGCGATGGGTGAGGCGGCGCTCGCCCACGCGGCCCGGTTCACCTGGACCGCGACCGGGGCCCGCTTCGCCCAGCTGGTCGCCCAGCTCACCGCCGCCCGTTAGCGCCGGCGGAGGCCCGGCGGCGGACACGCGAACGGGGCGCCCGCGACAGCGGACGCCCCGTTCGACGGTAGTTCAGCGCGTGCCGTAAAGCGGGGTGTCGGTGCCCTTTTCGCTCACACTGCTCGTGTTGGCGACCTCTTGGGCGGACGGGCTGAGCACATTCGCCAGACCGACGGCGCCGAGCAGGCCGAGCACGACTCCGAGCACCCCGACGGCGACGAACGCGGGCAGGTTCCTCATCCACCTTCTCCTTCCGCGGGACTCGCGTGCCGGGACGCTACCACGCCCCGGAGCACCTGCGCAGTGCCCGAAAACCCGATCATCAACACCACCGTTCCGGCCAGCAGGTGCGCCCATCCGGCGCGCCCCGGCCCGCGGGCTGCCGTCGGGGGCGTCCAGTCCGGGTTCTCATAGAGGCGCAGTTCCGGTCCGAGGTGGACCGGACGCAGCCCGGCCAGCGCCGAGCCGGGCACCGGCGGGCCGGCCGCCCGCTGCACCAGCACCCAGCGCACCCCGGTCGCGGCCAGCGGCCGGCCTGCGGCGAGCAGCTCCCGGACCCGGGCCGCCCGCGGGTCCTCCCCGCCCACGGCGAGGTCACCCACCCGCAGGGTGTCGTCGATCAGCACCGGCGACGACAGGTACCGGGGCGCCGGGTCGATCACCACCCGCCCGTCGTTCCAGCCGTACCGCTGGTACTCCTGGAACGGCAGGGAGAGCACCTCACCGGGTCGGTAGGCCACCTGCCGCGCCACGGTCGTCCAGTCGGCCGGGTACGGCACCGGCCGGATCCGGCCGACCCCACCGAAGGCCAGGTCGGGCAGGATCGCCACCGGCAGCAGCGCCGCCCCCACCAGCAGCACCAGGCCGGTGGTCGGATCGAACCGGGCGGCGAGCCGGTCGGCCAGCCGTTCCGCGCCGAGCGCCCCCGCGACCGCCAGGGCCAGGGCGTACGGCACGAGCATCTTCTGCCCGTCCCGGACCAGGCCGGCGCCGGGCACCGTGTCCACCAGCCAGCCGAGCAGCGCCGCCCCGCCGGGGAGCACCCCCAGCGCGGCGACCAGCCACGAGCCGAGCGCGAGCGCCCCGAGCCGCCCGGCGGCACCGTTCGGCCAGCGCCGGCGCAGCAGCGGCACGCCGTAGCCGGCGAGCAGCAGCACCAGCCCGGTGGCCAGCGGCACCACCCCGGCCTGCCGCGAGGCGGGGACGGTCAGCGCGTTCCAGATCCCGCCGGTGCCGGCGAGCGCGACCAGCGGCCCGCCCCAGTTCTCGGCGCGGGCGGCGAAGGCGGCCACCCCGGCCGGGTCGGAGCGGCCGCTGGTGGCGCTGCCCGCCCCGGCCACCAGCCAGGGCGCGTTGAGCGCCACGGCGGCGGCGAGCGCGGTGCCGGTCCGCCGAACGGCGCCCGGATAGCGGCCGGGCAGCAGCACCACGACCGCCGCCAGGGCGATGACCCCGCCGGTCGGGGTGATCGCGGAGCCGGCGACCGCGAGCAGCAGCCGGGGCAGCGCACCGGGCCGGGCGGCCCGCACCCCGAGCGCCGCCGCCACCAGCCAGGGCAGCAGCGCGTACGCCACCAGCAGCCCCCACTGGCCGATCAGCAGCCGCTCGGCGAGGTAGGGCGTCCAGGCGTACCCGAGGGCGGCGACCACCCGGACGGCCGTCCGTTCGGTCGGCACGAGCCGGGCGACGCCGAGCGCGGCGAGCCAGAGGATCGCCACCAGCACCAGCCGTTGCAGCAGCCAACCGGGCACGAGCTGGGTGGCGAGCGCGACGACCGCGTCCTGCGGCACGGCCCGGGGCAGCGCCGAGGCCGGGGCGATCACCTCCCAGCTCAACGCCTGCCGGGGCACGAAGACCATGTCGTAGCGGAGCGCGTACCCGGGCAGCGCGAGCGGGGCGAGCACCACCGCCGTCACGGCGGCGGCCACGCCGTGCGGCACCAGCCGTCCACGCATCCGTCGACCTCACCTGCCTGCCGGGCGCGGCCCGGGCCGCCCTGGTCCGGCGGCCACTGTACGCGGCGCCGCCCGCGTCCCGGCGACCCGCGAACCACCCGTTGACCTGATGGGACGGCCGGTGGCCGGTGTGGCAGTCTTCCCGCCATGGCATTGACCGGTGCGACCGCCGCCTCCCAGGAGAATGGCCTCACCAGTGGCTGGACCCGGCTGCACCCGGTACGGGCGGTGGCCGTCGCGATGATCGTGGTCAGCCTGCTCTGGCGGGCCCAACTGGCCTCCCGCGGCTACCTGGCGGTCGACGACTACGTGCTGATCGCCCGCGCGGCGGGGTCCGACCTGACACCGGGCTTCCTGCTCACCCTGTACAACAACCACTTCATGCCGGCGGCGCTGCTGATCACCTGGCTGGTGACCCGGGTGGTGGGCCTCGCCTACTGGCCGTACGTCCTGCTGCTCACCGCCGCCCAGGCCGTGCTGGCGGTCAGCTTCGCCCGGCTGCTGCGCACCCTGGTCCGCCCCGGCTGGGCGCTGCTGGTGCCGCTGGCGGTGTTCCTGTTCAGCCCGCTGACCCTGGAGGCCACCTCGTGGTGGGCGGTCGGGGTGAACATGCTGCCGATGCAGATCGCGATGGTGCTCGCCGTCGGGGCGCAGCTCGGCTACGTCCGCACCGGCCGGCGGCGGCACCTGGTGTCGCTGGGGCTGGCGGTGCTGTTCGGGCTGCTCTTCTTCGAGAAGGCGCTGCTGGTGGTGCCGCTGGTCTTCCTGTTGACCGTGTTTCTCTTCGTCGACGGGCCGCCGGTGCGCGCGGTGCTGACCGCCGTCCGGCGGTTCTGGCCGTCCTGGCTCCTGCTGACCGTCCTGTCGGTCGGCTTCCTCGCGCTCTACGGCTCCCGGGCCGAGTCGTCCCTGCGTCGGCCCGACTCGCTCGGCGAGGTCTTCTCGTTCCTCTGGCAGCTCTTCGGCTCCACCGTCATACCCGGGCTGCTGGGTGGGCCGTGGCGGTGGCTCCCGGCCGGCGACGGTGCCCCGGTGACCGCCCCGCCGGAGCTGGGGCGGTGGATCGCCTGGGCGGCCTTCCTGGTGCTGGTGCTGCTGACCGTGCGGCTGCGCCGGGTCGCCGGGCGGGCGTGGCTGCTGCTGGCCGCGTATCTGGTCATGGTGACCGCCCTGCTCGCCGCGACCCGGCTGGGGTCGATCTACAGCGACGTCGCCGGCGCCGTCCCCCGGTACGTCAGCGACGTGGTGGTGGTGGCCGCGCTCTGCATCGGCGTCGCCCTGCTCGGTCTGCGCCCCGTACCGGACCGCTTCGTCCCGGCCGACCCGGAGCGGGCCGCCGGGGACGAGGAGCCGGCCATGGCGGACGCCGACGAGGAGCGGACGGTCGACGACACGACCCCGGTCGGGGCGGTGCAGACCGGCCAGGACGGCGGTGACTCCGACGGCGACCAGGCCCTTCCCGCCGCGGAAGAGACCGCGACCGGCAGCGGGTCCGGCGACGCGGACGCGGAGCCGACCGGGACGGCGGCCCCGCCGGCCGACCCGGTCGCCGTTCCGGCGGGTGTCTACCGCCCGCACGGCGTCCTGCACGCCGAGTACGACGACGACGTTCCGCTCCCGGCGCGGCCCCCGTCGGCGCGGCCGTTCGACGCGCCCCCTCAGCGCGCGAGCGCTACCGCGGGCCCGGTGGCCGCCACCGCGGCACCCTCGACCGGTGCGCTGCCGCCCGCGGCGGAGCCGGTCGGGGACGCCTCCGCGACGTCGGCCCCGCCGCAGCAGCTTCCCGCCCAGCGCCAGCCGGACGAGCCGGCGCTGCCCAGAGCGTTCACCGACGGCCGGGATCCGGACGACCCGCCGCTGCCGGCCGTGCTGGTACGGCACCGCGAGGCGGTCTCCGCCGGCCTGGTCCTCGCCCTGGCGGCCGGTGGGCTCGGCACCGCCTGGACGACCGCCCGCTTCGGCGACGAGTGGGCGGCCAAGAGCGGACGGGTCTACCTGGACACGGTCCGCGCCGAGCTGGCCGCCGCCCCGCCCGGGACGGTCTTCTTCGACCAGCTGGTCCCCGGCGACGTGGTGCCCGCGCTCTCCACGCCGTACAACCGGCAGTCGACCTTCTTCCGGGCCCTGCCGGAGCGGCCGGTCTTCGTCACCGAGGCGGAGACGCCGTCGCTGCTCGACCCGTCGGGCCGGATCAGCCCGGTACGGGTCGACGGCCCGACGGCCCAGCCCGGCCCGGACCCGGCGTGCGGCTGGAAGGTCACCGGCGGGAAGACGGTCCGGATGCCGCTCACCGGGGGCCGGGACGACTGGTTCTGGGTGGTCCGGATCGGCTACCTCAGCTCCGGCGACACGATGGCCACCTTCCGGCTCGGCGACGACGAGAAGCGGTTCCCGGTGAAGACCGGGCTCCACCAGATCTTCTTCGAGTTCACCGGCGGCGGCGACACCGCGGAGTTGAGCATCGACGCCCCGGAGGTCACCCTCTGCACGAACGAGGTCGCGATCGGCACCGCCACCCCCCAGCAGTGATCGGGCCGGCCGGTGCTCACTCCGGCCGGAACAGCACCGAGTTGACGTACCGGGGGTGGGGCCAGAGCACCCGGCGGACGAAGCTGTGCCGGACCCGGGCGATCGCCTCACGCTGGTGCCGACCGAGGTCGAACCCGGCCAGCGGCACCCAGGTACGGCCGGGCAGGACGTACCCGCGGTAGCCCCAGCCGGTGAGCAGTTCCAGCAGCGGCTCCACCGGTTGGATCCGCTCCTCCACCTCGACCAGCAGCACCGGGCGGTCCCGCCGGATCGTCTCCGCGCCACCGCGCAGCGCGGCCAGCTCGTGCCCCTCGATGTCGAGCTTGACGAAGCGCACGTCGGTCAGGCCGAGCGCGTCGAGGGTGGTCCGGCGGACCTCGACCGGGCTGCCCTGCCCCGGCTGCTCCAGTGAGGAGGTGCCGACGATCGCGCCGCCCTCGGGCAGGTAGAGCGCGGCGCTGCCCTCGTGGTCGGAGACCGCCGCCTCGACCACCTCGACGGTGGGGAACGCCGCCCGCAGTTGCCGGGCCAGCGCCGGTGTGGGCTCGACCGAGACGACCCGGTCGGCGCGGCGCAGCAGCCGGGCCGTCCACGGGCCGTACCAGGCCCCGATGTCCACGGCGGTGCCCCCGCGGGGTACGTATTCGGCCAGCCGCGCCAGCTCCGGTTCCACCCGCGGATAGACCAGCCGGATGCCGTCGGCCAACCACCGCTCGGGGAGCTTCGCGGCCAGCCCGGAGGTGGCTGCCGCGGTCTTGTTCGTCGACGCCATGGGCCAGCACACTAGACGTCAATCGACGGCGGCGGCAGTGGCCGCCGGTGCGGGGCTGTCGGGCCGGCCGGTGGACCGGTACGGTCTCCCCGTCGGGCCACCGGTCCCGGCCGTCCGCCGGCCACGACGCGCACGGTCGGGGAGCAGTGCGGGCACTCGGGGCGAGATGACACGGACCATCGGCAGGGACGCGCGGGCGACCGGGCTCGGCGCCGCCGGCGTCGCCGTCACGGTCGCCACCATGCTGACGAACGCCCTCGCCTACCTGGTCCCGCTGCTCGGCGCCCGCCGGTTGACCGCCGCCGACCTCGGCGCGCTGGCCACCCTGCTGGCCCTCGGCGCGATCAGCACGGTGCCCGGCTTCGGCCTCCAGATCGCGGTGGCCGCCCACCGGGCCCGGACCGGCCCCACCTCGACCCGGCGGTTGTCGCTGCTGACGGCCGGCGTCAGCGCCGGGCTCACCCTCGCGGCGGCGCCCGTGCTCACCGTGGCGCTGCGACTGCCGTTCGCGCTGACCCTGCTGCTGGCCGCGGCCACCTTCGCCACCGTGCTGTCCGGGCGCTGGCTCGGCGAGCTCCAGGGCGACCAGCGGTTCCTGCGGCTCTCCGCCGCGATGACGGTGCTGGCCGTCGGCCGCTACGGCGGGCCGGCCCTCGGCCTGGCGCTCGGCCTGGGCCTGTTCGGCTGCCTGCTGATCGGCACGCTCACCGGGATCCTCGCCCTGCCGCTGCTGGCCCGCCTGGCCGCCGCCCGCCCCGGCCCCCGCCCGCCGACGGTCGCCCCGGCGGACCGGCTCGTCCCGCGTCAGGTGGTGACCGCGTGCGCGGCCACCCTGGCGATGCTCACCATCTCCTACGCCGACCTGATCCTCGCCCGGCAGCTGCTGCCGGCGGACGGTTCCGGGGCGTACGCCGTCGGTGCGGTGCTCACCAAGGGCGCGCTCTGGGCGCCGCAGGTGGTGACGCTGCTGGTGCTGCCCCGACTCGCCCAGGGTGACCGGCGGGCCCGGGCGACGGCGCTGGCGCTGATCCTGGCCTGCGGCTCGGCTCTGGTGGCGGCGGCCACGCTCGGCGGGGAGCTGGCGTTCCGGCTGGCCGGCGGCGCCGACTACCTGCACCTGGCTGGGGAGGCCCCGCTCTTCGCCGCCACCGGCGCCCTGTACGCGGTGGTCTTCATGCTGGTCAACGACCGGGTGGCCAGCGGTGCCCGGTTCCCGGCAGCACCACTCTGGGTGGCCACGGCCGGGCTCGCGGCGGCGACCACGCTGCTCGCCCCGCGTACGGTCGAAGGGGTGCAGACCTGCGCGCTGGCCACGGCGGCGCTGACCGCCGCGGTGATGGCCGGGCTGGTCTTCCGGCCCCGCCGCTGAGCGGGTGGGAAGCGGCGGTCAGTCGCCGGCGGCGAGCCAGTCGCCGAGCAGCCGGCGGTCGATCGAGTCGACCCGGCCGAGCGGCCACCCGCCGGCCACCCGGGCGCGCAGCTCGGCGCGGGTGAACCAGCGCGCCTCGAGCAGTTCCACCCCGTCCACCCGGACCTGATCGGTCGCGGCGGTGGCCCGGAAACCGACCATCAGCCCGGCCGGGAAGGGCCAGGCCTGCGAGCCCTGGTAGCGAAGCTCGCCGACGGTCACCCCGGCCTCCTCGGCCATCTCCCGGCGCACCGCGTCCTCCAGGCTCTCGCCCACCTCGACGAAGCCGGCGAGCGTCGAGTAGGACCCCTCGGGCGCGCCCGCGTGCCGGGCCAGCAGGCAGCGCTCCGGGGTGCCCGGGGTGCCCGGGGCCTCGACCAGCACGATGACCGCCGGTTCGATCCGGGGGAAGTGCAGCCGTTCGCATTCCGGCCCGGTGCAGGCGCGCACGTGTCCACCGTCCCGGGCCGCGGTGGCCGCCCCGCAGCTGCCGCAGTGCCGGTGCGACCGGTGCCAGTGCAGCAGCCCCCGCGCGTACGCCAGCGTCGCCGCCTCGCCGGCGGCGAGCGTGCCGGCCAGGGCACGCACGTCGACCGCCGCAGCGGCGCCGGCCAGCCGCAGCGCTTCCGCCTCGGGCTGCCCGGAGAGGTCGGCGGCGAAGAGCGCGACATCGTCGTCGAGGCCGAGGAAGACGGTCTGCCCGGCGGCGGCGAGCAGCTCACCGGCGGCGGGCGCGGCGAGCCGCACCGGGCTCCGGCCGGCGTCGACGAGGCAGTGGCCGCGCCAGAGCGGCAGCACCGCGCTGGTCGGGTCCGCCCACCGGGCGGAGATCCACTCCGGGTCGCCGCGTAGCGCGCCTGCCCGGTCCAGCCAACCGCCCCCGTACGCCAATGTCCGCTCGTTCACTCCGACACCGTGCCACGGCCGCGCACACAACGGGTGACCGGGACAGACATGGGCCGACACGCGGTTGCGAGGATGACCGCCCGCACAGTGTCATCCGGCCCGCGGGTTGGCTACCGTAGGTGTCTCTCTGGGGGCCGCAACCCCCCACGTGGTACGTCCCGATAGAGGTGGCTGTGACCCTGTACGGCGACAAACAGGTCTCCGACGAACGCCCCACGGTGCAGGTCACCGCGGTGAGCTGGCCGGGCGACGACGGCCCGGACCAGGCCGGGAAGGCTCCCGGTTCGGGCCGGGGGCCCGGTTCGTGGTCACGGCGCACCCGCCTGTTGCTCGCCGGGGGGCTGGCCGCCGCGGTGCTGGCCGGCGTGACCGGCGCCGGCGCCTACGCGTACGCCGGTGACGTCCCCCGGGGCACGACGGTGCTCGGCGCCGAGCTGGGCGGCCGGAGCCGCCCGGCGGCGGCCCGGGAGCTGACGGCCGAGCTGGAGCGCCGGGCCGGCAGCCTGAACAACCCGGTGACCGTGCTGCTGGGGGACCTTAAGGCCCAGATCAAGCCCGCCGACGTGGGGCTGCGGGTGGACGTGGACGCGACGGTCGCGGCGGCGGCCGACGCGGAGGCGCACCCGGTGAGCCGGCTCTTCGGCTCCCGCAGCGTGCAGCCCGTGGTGACCGTCGACGCGGCGAAGCTCGACGCGGCGCTGCGCAAGGTCCTCGGCAAGCGGGGCCGGGAGATGACCATGCCGGCGATCATCTTCACCGGGACCACCCCCAAGCCGGTGTACCCGAAGCCCAGCCTCTCGCTCGACCCGCAGCGCTCGGCGCAGGTGGTCCGGGACGGCTGGCTGGGCGGGCAGCCGGTGACCGTGCCGCTGTCGGAGCGGTCCCCGGCGACCTCCCGGGAGGACGTGGACCGGCTCGTCGCCGAGCTGGCGAAGCCGGCCGTCGCGGCCCCGGTCACCGTCACCACCGCCAAGGGATCGGTCACCGTGCCGCCGGCCGCGATCGCCCGCGCGTTGCGGTTCTCCGCCGACGAGGCGGGCAGGTTGACCCCGCGGATCGACGTGAAGCGGCTGCGCGCCGCGCTCGACGGCAAGCTCGACGGGATCGAGGTGGAGCCGAAGGACGCCGGGTTGACCATCGCCGGCGGCAAGCCGACGGTGGTGCCGGGCCGCTCGGGCCAGCAGCTGGACGCCGCCGCGCTGAGCCGCGACCTGCTCGCCGTGCTGCCGAAGACGGACGGCCGGACGATCACCGGCCAGCTCAAGCCGGCGGAGCCGGAGCTGACCGAGGCGAAGCTGGCCGAGCTGGGCATCAAGGAGCGGGTCTCCACCTTCAGCACCAAGTTCCCCGGCGGGCTCTCCTCGCCGCGCAGCCAGAACATCATCCAGGCGGCCAAGGACGTCGACGGCACGATCGTCAAGCCGGGGGAGACGTTCTCCCTGAACGAGCACACCGGTGAGCGTGGCTACGGCCAGGGCTACCAGGACGCGCCGACGATCGTGGGCGGCAAGCTGGTGCCGGGGGTGGGCGGCGGCGTCTCGCAGTTCACCACCACGCTCTTCAACGCCACGTACTACGCCGGCATGCAGGACGTCGAGCACAAGCCGCACTCGTTCTACTTCAGCCGCTACCCGGCGGTCATCGAGTCGACGATCTACTGGCCCGAGCTGGACTTCAAGTTCCGCAACAACACCTCGCACGGGCTGCTGTTGGACACGTCGTGGACCTCGAACACCATCACCGTGTCGGTCTGGAGCACCAAAATCTACGACAGCGTCAAGACCGAGTACGGCCCGCGCCGCAACATCACCCCGTCGAAGACCGTCTACCTCCCGCCCGGCCCGGACTGCATCACCGCCGCCGGGAGCGAGGGCTTCAGCCAGGACGCCTTCCGGGTCATCACCCAGGGCGGCAAGGTGATCAAGCGGGAGAAGTTCAGTTGGACCTACGACCCCGAGCCGAAGTTCATCTGCGGTCCCGACCCCGCCGCCGCGCCCTGACCGCACGGAGAGGCCCCGCCGGCTGGTCGCCGGCGGGGCCTTTTCCACGGGTACGGGCAGCTCAGGGCCGCGCCTCGGCCAGCCCCTGGCGTACGCCGTCGGCGTCGCGGTCGGTGCCGTAGACCGGGGTGTCCGGCTGCTGCCGCCAGCTCTCGTCGAGGGTGCCGGCGTCGACCGGGTCGAAGCCCAGGGCGTCGACGAGCTGCATCACGAGTTGCTTGGCGTCGGCGTCGTCACCGGCCACCGGCAGCGCGATCCGATCGCCGGAGCCGGCCGGCCGGCCGTTCTCCATCAGGTGGGCCGCCAGGATGTTGTTGAACGCCTTCACCACGCGGGCGCCCTTGAGGTGCTCCGCGGTCCAGCGGCTGGAGCTGAGGCTGCGGTCCAGCAGCTCGGCGATGTCGCCGTCCCGCTGGGCGTAGTAGTTGTCGGCGTCAACGACGATCTTGCCGTCGAAGAGCTCCGCGGGGAGCCCGGGGACGGCCATCAGCGGGATCGCCACGACCACCACCTCGGCGTCCTGCACGGCCTGCTCCAGGGTGCCGGCGGTCGCGCCGGTCTCCTGCGCCAGGTCGGTGAGGCTCTGCGGGCCCCGCGAGTTGGTGACTGTCACGTCGTGCCCGAGGGCACTCAGCCGCCGGGTGAGGGTGCCGCCAATGTGTCCCGAGCCGATGATTCCGATCTTCATGACCACTCCTGCCTCCGCCGGTCCCGACGGTCAGTTCCGGTCGTACGGTCAGCAGGTACCCCGAGCGGTCCGCCCCGATTGCGGACGAGGCGTTCCCCACGTCACGTTTTCCGCCGTCATCACCGTCGGGGGACGCGCCTCGGGCGGTCCCGCACCGACGGTACCGACCGCAGCGGTACGGCCCGGGCCGATTCAGCGAACGGGCCGGTGAATTCTTCGACCCGGAAAACGCAGTAGGCCCACCCCGATTGGGGTGGGCCTACTGGAATGGTTGTCCGGCGGCGTCCTACTCTCCCACACCCTCCCGAGTGCAGTACCATCGGCGCTGGAGGGC
>NZ_JBAKHO010000087.1:0-12623 GCF_036902735.1 Micromonospora lacuserhaii
ACCGGCCGCCCCGGCACCGCCCGGACAGCCCGCCGGCGCCGAAGCCCGGGTGCCCGCGCGCCCGGCGTCGTCCGGCCCGAATGGCCCCGCAGCCGCCGGGCCGTCCGACGCCCCGGCGCTCGAGATCACACCCGACCGGCCGCGCCGCTACGTACCGCCAGCGCCCACTCCGGAGCCGGCGGCCCCGCCCGCGGCCGCCCGGCCTGCGGAACGCAACACCTCGGAAGCCTGGTTCCAACCTGCCCGGCCGACGCCGACCTCGACCGGGCAGGACGGGTCGTCGCAGCGGCCCGACCACGGCGGGACCAGCGCCAACGGTCCCAGCGTTCCGGACGGGCCCGGACCCCAGCGCTCCTCCGCACCGCCGGCCCGACCGGTGTCGGCACCACCGTCCACCTCGACCGGGGCCGACACCGCCCCGGCCGGCGGCCTGCCGTCGGTCGACACGCCGTCTGTCACGGACGGCAGGGTTTCGGCCTGGCCGGTCTCCGCGCCGCCCGCGACCGATGAAGACCGGGTCCGTCCGGTGTCGGGATCGCCGGCCGAGGCGCCGGCATCGTGGGCGCGGACCGCGGCAGGCCCGGCTCCGGTCGACTCCTCACCCGCTCCCCCGGCATCCGTCGAGCCGACCGGCCCGGCGCAGGTCCCCGCCCCGCCGGCCCCGAACCGGGCACCGTCGGCCCCCGTGTCCGGGCCGCCGGCCCAGGTCTCCGGGCCACCGGCCCAGGTCTCCGGGCCACCGGCCCAGGTCTCCGGGCCACCGGCACCGATCTCCGCGCCGCCCGCGCGGCCCTGGGGACCCGCCGCCCCGGTCTCGGGCCCGCCGATGCAGGTCTCCGCCCCGCCGACCCCAGCCCCCGCATCGCCGGGGTGGGCCGACGAGGCGTCGACGTGGGCGAGGGCCGACGAGGCGTCGACGTGGGCCGACGAGGCGCCTGCGCCGGTGTCCGCGCCGCCCGCAGTGGTCCCGACCCGCCCGTCGGACGAGCCGATGGGGGTCCGGCCGGTTTCCGCACCGCCCTCCCCCGGCCCGGCCGACGAGCCGGCCCCGATGGCGACCACCGGCGGACCGGCGCGGGCCGCCACGCCGGCCGACGAGCCGGCCCCGGTGTCCGCTGCGCCAGCCGACGAGCCGGAGCGGACAGCCCGCGACGCGTCGACCTCCGGCACCGAAGGTGCCGTCGGCGAGCAGCCGGAACCGGTGGCGGAGGCCCGACCGGTCTCCGCGCCCCCCGGCCTGAAGCCGCCCGCGTCGGCGTTCCCCGCCGGCGACCAGGAGCCGCCGGTCGCCGGGGACGCAGCACCGACCCCGAAGCCCGTCCCGGACGGCGACCCGGAGCAGATCCTGGCCGGGTACCACTGGCGGCTCGACCCGGAGACGCTGCGCGAGGTCGTCGACGACCCCGACGAGCTGCGGACGATCCGGCGCCGGCTGACCGAGAAGCTCGGCGCGTCCCTGGACAACCGCGCCCGCGCCCGGCTGCTCAGCCTGCGCGCCGTGGTCTCCCGCCTGGTGGACGACCTGAACGACGCGCTCGCCGACGGCCGGCTCGCGCTCACCTACGCCGAGGCGACCGGCGAGCTGCGGCGGACCGCATTGGCCCGGGCGCGGTTGGCCGAGGTGCTGCGCTGGAAGGGCGAGTTCGCCGAGGCGGACCGGCTCTTCGCCGAGGCCAACTCGACGGAGCTGCCGGCCCGGCTCCGGGCGGCCCTGCATGAGCACGCCGGCCGGTCCTGCTACGACCAGGGCCGGCTGATGGAGGCCTGCGAACACTTCGAGCGGGCGCTGGGCCTGCACCGCGCCGAGGACCCGGAACTCACCGGGCGGATCCGAGTCGCACTGGACGCCGTACACGTCCGGGCGGCGGCGGGCGGCGGCTTCGGGCCGTACCCCCGGGGGGCGGAGGAGGTGCGGCGCGGGCGCCGGTCGCCGGTGCCCACCCACGACGGGGCCCTGGACCGCTGGGGGTACGCGGACGCCGAGGGCGAGCTGGCGCTCGGCTACCAGTTCGCCGCAGCCCAGCCGTTCGCCGACGGGATGGCGTGGGTACGCCGCCCCGACGCGCCGGGCTGGGAGCTGATCGACGAGAGCGGGAACCGCCTGCTCGGCCCGTCGTACGCGGCGGTGCGGCCCTTCTCCGACGGCCTGGCCTGGGTCTCACCCGAAGGCGGCACGGACTGGACGGCGATCGAGCCGGACGGCACGGAGGCGGTGCCGCCGGGCTTCGACGAGGTCCGGCCGTTCGTCGGCGGCGTGGCGGCGGTCCGCCGGGGCGGCTGGGGCGCGGTGGACCGCAACGGGCGGATGGTCGTCCGGCCGCAGTACCACGGGTTCGCCACCGCGCTGGTCGACGGTCGCCGGATCGACGGCTTCACCGCCGAAGGGCTGGCGGTGCTCGACGCGGGCGGCCGGCGGGGCGTGGTGGACCGGCGCGGGAAGTGGGTCGTCCCGCCGGAGCACCCGGCGATCGTGATCCACCCGGTGGCGTTCCTGGTGGCCGACGCCGCGGGCCGCTGGGGCGCGCTGGACCGGGGCGGCGCGCCGCTGATCGACCCGAGGCACCCGAGCCGCGACGCGGTCGTCGCCGAGCTCGACCTGCTGCTCACCGACACCCACCCGGTGCTCTGAGCCACCCACCGACGCGCCGTCCGGTGACCATGATCGGGCGGGGCTAGGGTCGGGGTATGGAATTCCGACACCTAGGCCGCTCCGGCCTGCTGGTCAGTGAGATCTCGTACGGCAACTGGATCACCCACGGCTCCCAGGTGGAGGAGGACGCGGCGCTGGCCTGCGTCCGGGCCGCCCTGGACACCGGCATCACCACCTTCGACACCGCCGACGTGTACGCGGGCACCCGCGCCGAGGAGGTGCTCGGCAAGGCCCTCGCGGGCGAGCGCCGGGAAGGCGTCGAGGTGTTCACGAAGGTTTTCTGGCCGACCGGCCCGGGCCGCAACGACCGGGGCCTGTCCCGCAAGCACATCATGGAGTCGATCAACGGCTCGCTGCGCCGGCTGCGCACCGACTACGTGGACCTCTACCAGGCCCACCGCTACGACTACAGCACGCCGCTGGAGGAGACGATGGAGGCCTTCGCCGACATCGTGCACGCCGGCAAGGCGCACTACATCGGCGTCTCCGAGTGGAAGGCGTCGCAGCTGCGGGAGGCCCACAAGCTCGCCCGCGAGCTGCGCATCCCGCTGGTCTCCAACCAGCCGCAGTACTCGATGCTGTGGCGGGTCATCGAGACCGAGGTGGTCCCGGCCAGCGAGGAGCTGGGCATCGGCCAGATCGTCTGGTCGCCGATGGCGCAGGGTGTGCTCTCCGGCAAGTACCAGCCGGGTCAGCCGCCGCCGGCCGGCTCCCGGGCCACCGACGAGAAGTCCGGCGCCGGGTTCATCGCCCAGTGGCTGACCGACGAGGTGCTGACCCGGGTGCAGCGGCTCAAGCCGCTGGCCGAGCAGGCCGGGCTGACCATGCCGCAGCTCGCCATCGCCTGGGTGCTGCAGAACCCGAACGTCTCCTCGGCGATCGTCGGGGCGTCCCGCCCGGAGCAGGTGCACGACAACGTCAAGGCCGCCGGCGTGAAGCTCGAGGCGGACCTGATGAAGGCGATCGACGAGATCGTCGAGCCGGTCACCGAGCGCGACGCGGCGAAGACCGAGAGCCCGGCCCAGCGGCCGTGACGCTTCCCCGGGCCGGCGCGGCGTCCGCGCCGGCCCGGGCCCTTTCCGGGGTACGCCGAGCCTGACGCGCCCCGCCGCTGCGCGGCGGCTCCCGGTAACCCGTGACCCGTGAACGTGGCCCGGCGCGGTCCGGGCGGAGACGTTCGACCGCTACAAGCTTGATGACGTGGACGAATCAGTAGCCGACCGATTCGTCCACGTCATCAAGTTCGTAGCGTCCGGGGACCCGCCCCGTCGGCGCGACGCGCGCCACGTCCGGCGGGGTTCAGCCCTGCCAGAAGCGGATCAGGTCGAGGCCGGCGGCGTAGAGCCAGGACGGCAGGCCCAGCGCGTCGCCGACCGCGAAGACGGCGCCGAAGAACCAGCCGCCGATGCGCGGGTTCCACAGCAGCGCGAAGAGCAGGATGAAGCCGTACGGCGCGAACAGGTCGTACATCCGGCGCCACTGCGGGTTCAGCCAGGGCTGGATCATGTTGCCGCCGTCCAGGCCCGGCACCGGGAGCAGGTTGAGCACGCTCGCGGTGAGCTGGAGGAACGCCAGCAGCGCCACCCCGGCCCAGAACTCGACCGGGCCGCCCACCCCGATGCCGACCCGCAGCACCGCGACCAGCACCAGCGTGAACAGCACGTTGGTGGCCGGGCCGGCGAGGCTGACCAGGGTGTGCCGCAGCCGACCCGGGATGGCGTGCCGGTCCACCCAGACCGCACCACCGGGCAGGCCGATGCCGCCGAGCAGCACCACCACCACCGGCAGCACGATCGACAGCAGCGGGTGGGTGTACTTGAACGGGTTGAGCGTCAGGTAGCCGCGGTGCGCGATGTCCCGGTCGCCGGCCCGGAACGCGACCACCGCGTGCGCGTACTCGTGCAGGCAGAGCGAGACCAGCCAGCCCGAGACGACGAAGAGGAAGACGTCGAAGCGGACGCTGCCGAACCGGTTCCAGGCCATCACCCCGCTGGCCGCGAAGAGCGCCACCAGGGCGAGGAAGACCGGGCTGGGCCGGAACGCCGCCCGGGGCACACCGAGCACGAGCGGTTCGCCCGGGCGGTCGTAGGCCATCACTCCGCCGTCGGCAGCAGGCTCATCCGGTACTCCACCCGGTCGTCCTCGACGAGCGCGACCGAGGTGACGCCGGACGCCGCGAGCTCCCGCCAGGTTTGGCCGATCCAGGACTCGGCGTCCGCCTGGCTGCCGAACGTCTCCGCCGGTCCGTCGACCGTCGCGCCGTCCGTGCCCTCGTACCGCCAGCTCCACGCCATGCCGCGTCTCCCCTCGCCGCTCACCGTCCCCCGGGGACGGAACCTCCGCAAGCGTAGTCGGCCGCCCGCCGAACGGCCCGACCCTCGCCCCGGGTGATCACCTCCGTGGGTCCCGGCCGGTACGGTGACGCGGTGCTGACTCGAGGTGTGTTGCTCGGTGACCGGTACCGGCTGAGCGAACGGGTGGCCACCGGCGGCATGGGCGCGGTCTGGCGGTGCGTCGACACCCTGCTCGAACGCGAGGTGGCGGTGAAGGTGATGCTGCCCGAGTTGCTGGAGGACCCGGAGTTCAGCACCCGGTTCCACGCCGAGGCCCGGATGCTGGCGGCGCTGCGGCACCCCGGGATCGTCGCGGTGCACGACTTCGGCACGGCGACGCTCGCCGACGGCAGCCGGGTCAGCTACCTGGTGATGGCGTACGTCGACGGGGAACCGCTCTCCGCCTGGGTACGTCGGGCCGGTCGGCTCGACCCGGCCTCGACCATGTCGGTGGTGGCGCAGGCCGCCGGGGCGCTGCACGCCGCGCACCTCGCCGGCATCGTGCACCGGGACGTGAAGCCGGCCAACCTGCTGGTCGGGCGGGACGGCAGCGTGGTGCTGGTGGACTTCGGCATCGCCCGGTCCACCGCCACGGCCGGCATCACCGCGGCGCACATGGTGCTCGGCACCGCGTCGTACATGTCGCCGGAGCAGGCCATCGGCCAGCCGGTCTCGCCGGCCACCGACACGTACGCGCTCGGCGCGCTGGCCTACTTCTGCCTGGCCGGGCGGCCACCGTTCGCCGGCGACAACCCGTTGCAGGTGGCGCTGCGGCACGCCCAGGACGCCCCGCCGCCGCTGCCGCCGGACACCCCGCCCGCGGTCGCGGCGGTGGTCGAACGGGCCCTGGCCAAGCGGCCGGCCGACCGCTGGCCGAGCGCCCAGGCGTTCGCGGAGGCGGCCCTGGACGCCCGGGACGCCACCCTGGCCGTCCTCCCCGCGCCGCCCCGCCCGCCCTGGGCGCTGGGCGGCCCGCAGGCCGTCCCGGCCCCCGTGGGCACCCCCACGGGGGGTCGGAGCACCGGCGGGGGCATCCCCACGGGCGGTGCGAACACCGGCGGGGACACCCCGACGGGCGGCGGGGACACCCCGACGGGCGGCGGGGGCACCCCGACGGGCGGCGGGGGCACCGGCACGGGCGGTGTCGCCCCTACCCGCGAGGACCAGGCCGGGCCGTCCGCCCGGCGCCGGCTCGCCCTGGTTGCCGTGGGCGGGGTGGTCGCCGCGCTGGCCGTCGCGGGCGGCGCGCTGGCCGCGTTCGGCCCGGATGAACCGGCCGCCGGCCGGGGGCCGGAGCTGACCGCCGAGTCTGCGGTCCCCGCGCCGGCGGTGCCGAGCCCGGGCGTCACCCGGGCCGGCGGGCGACCGCGGCCCACCGGGAGCCCCACCGGCTCCCGCCCGCCGTCGGCCCCCGCCGACGGCCCCGCACCGGCAGCCACCCGACCGGTCGCCGGGCCGACCGGCACCGCCGCGGCGACCGCCGACCCGGTCCCGGGCGCGACCACCACCACCGCGCCCGCGCCGGGCGCGACGACCACCCGGCCGGCCACGCCCAACCCGTACACCGCGGGTCAGGTCTGCGGCAGCGGGTACCAGGTGATCGACTCGGCGACGCTGACCGCGGGCGGCACCCGGCAGGGGCGGGTGTACCTGCTGTGGAACGAGGCGGCGAAGGCCAACTGCGTGGTCACGCTCAAGGAGACGGCGGTCGGCGAGCCGACGGCCGCCTCGGCGTACCTGGAGGTGCAGGGCAGGGCCCGGGAGACCGACAGCGGCCCGTTCGAGTACTACGCCGGGCCGGTCCGTGCCGGTGCGGCGGGGGCCTGCGTGCGGTGGGGCGGGTCGACCGGCGGCGCCAGCTACGGCAGCGCTTTCGAACACTGCGCCTGAGCGCGGGCCGGCGGGCGGGGCCGCGCCGGGCGGCTTTAAGGTACGGACATGTCCGTTGACGGGTGGAACACGGTCCTGGTGCTCGGCGGTACCCGCTCGGGCAAGTCGGAGTTCGCCGAGTCCCTGGTGGCCGACGCCCCCACGGTGCGCTACGTGGCCACCGCGGCGGACGCCGACCCGGAGGACACCGAGTGGGCGGCCCGCCTCGCCGCGCACCGGGAGCGGCGACCGGGCAGCTGGACCACCGAGGAGACCGCGGACGACCCGCGCCGGCTGGCCGACGTGCTCGCCTCCGCCGGCCCGAACGAGACGCTGCTCGTGGACGACCTGGGCGGCTGGGTGACCGTGCTGCTCGACCCGGCCCACCAGCCGGCCGACGATGTCGCCACCATCGCCGAGCTGGTCACCGCGGTGCGCGACAGCGAGGCCCGGATCGTGCTGGTCAGCCCCGAGGTGGGGCTGTCGCTGGTGCCGACCACTCCGCTGGGGCGGGCGTTCACCGACGCGCTCGGCGCGGCGAACCGGGCGGTCGCCGACGCCTGCGACGCGGTGGTGCTGGTGGTCGCCGGCCAGCCGGCGTGGCTCAAGCCGGCCGCCACGCCCCGCCCGGCGAGCGTGCCCGCGCAGGCCGCCCCGGCGTCGACCGACCGGCCGACCGGCCACGTCACCCTGGCGCCGGTCGGCGAGCCGGAGGCGCCGCTGCCGGACGTGCTCACCCCGACCCTGCCGCCCACCCCCGCCGCCGCCGGCGACACCAACGGCATCGCCTGGGCGGCGCCCACCATGGCGCTGCCGATGGTCGCGACCGGCCTGGTCATCCAGCCCGGCATGGAACTGCCCATGCCCGACGAGTACGCCGGCCCGCAGGCGATCGACCGGCTCGCCACCCTGGACGTGCCGGGCGCCGGCTTCGGGGTGCTGGAGCGGGTCGTCGGCTTCGCCGCCGCCACCCAGGGCACGGCCACCCCGAAGCCGTGGCAGACCGTACGGGTGCTGCTGCTGCACGGCGACCACACCGGCGGCGCGGCCGCCGGCGCCATCGCCGGGGAGTCGTCCCGCCGGGCCCGGCAGGCCCGCGCCGGCCGGGGCGCGCTGGCCCGGCTGGCCGCCGAGAGCGGGGCCAGCCTCCAGGTGGTGGACACCCCGTCGTCGGCGCCGATGGAGCAGGAGCCGGCGCTGGCCGGGGCGGCCGTCGAGTCGGCGCTGCGGTACGGCTGGCGGCTGGCCGAGGAGGCCGCCGACGCGGGCGTACAGCTGCTGGTGCTGGGGGCGTGCGGGGCCGGCACCGAGGCGGCCGCCGCCGCGGTGCTCGCGGCCACCGCGGGCGCCGAGGCTCCGGCGGTGCTCGGCCGGGTGCACACCCCCGACGGGGAGATCGACGACGCGGCGTGGATGCTCCGCTGCGCCGCGGTCCGGGACGCGCTGCACCGCACCCGGCGGTCCCCGCGCGACGCCAAGGACGTACTGGCCGAGCTGGGCGGCGGCGACATCGCGGTGGCGACGGGCGTGCTGCTCGGCGCGACCGCCCGCCGGGTGCCGGTGCTGCTCGACGGCCCGGTCGGCGTGGCCGCCGGGATGATCAGCCGGGATCTGGCCGGGCAGGCCCGGCACTGGTGCCTGCTGGCCGACCACGGCGGTCACCCGGCCGTCCGGCTCGCCGCCGACGTGCTCGGCCTGACCCCCCTGCTCGACCTGCGGCTGGACCTCGGCGAGGGGGCGAACGCGCTGACCGCGCTGCCGCTGCTGCGCTCGGTGCTGGCGCTGGCCGCCGCGCTGCCGGAGCACCCGCGCCTCGGCGGCGGGGACGACGAGGAGCCCGACTTCACCGAGCCCGAGCCCGCCGGCCCGGGGCCGACCAGCACCGAGCCCGAGCCGGACTTCACCGAGCCCGAGCCGGCCGGCCCGGGGCCGGCCACGACCGGGCCGGAGCGCGACCCGTCCGGCTGGCGTGCCGGCTGACCGGGGCCGCCTCGACGGCCTGCGGCTGGCGCTGACCACCTTCACCACCCTGCCGGTGCGCGCCGGCCGGATCGACCGGGCCACCGCCGGCACCGCGATGGCGCTCGCCCCGCTGGTCGGCGCGTTGCTCGGCGCGGCGCTCGCCGGGGTGCTGCTGCTGCTCACCCCGCTGGCTCCCCCGCTGGTCGCGGCCGGGGTGACGGTGGGCTGCGCCGCGCTGGCCACCCGGGGGCTGCACCTGGACGGGCTGGCCGACACCGTGGACGCGCTGGGATCGTACCGGCGGGGGGCGGCGGCGCTGGAGATCATGAAGAAGCCGGACGTCGGGCCGTTCGGGGTGGCGGCGCTGGTGGTCGTACTCCTGCTCCAGGCGGCGTGCCTCGCGGAGCTGGCCGGGCGGTCCTGGCCGGCGGCGCTCGCGGCCGTGGTCGCCGCGACGGCGGCGGGGCGGCTCGGGGTGGCCTTCGCCTGCCGGCGCGGGGTGCCCGCGGCCCGGCCGGAGGGGCTGGGCGCGCTGGTCGCCGGGACCGTCGGGCCGGTCGCGTTGGTGGCGGGCACGGCCGCCGTCGCGCTGGCGGCGGTGCCGGCCGTGCCGGGCCGTCCGTGGCAGGGGCCGCTGGCCGTGGTGGCCGCGCTCGCCGTCGCGGTCGGGCTGCTCCGCCACGTGGTACGCCGGCTCGGCGGCATCACCGGCGACGTGCTCGGCGCCGGCGTGGAGCTGGTCACCACGCTGGTCTACCTGGGACTGGTGCTGTCCGGCTGAAGGCGGTACGCCGCGCCGGGTAGCGTTTGCCCCGACAGCACCGGCACGGCCTTCCGGGGGACGACTTGCTCATCACGGACGACTTCCTGCCCGTACCGGTCCCGGAGTCGCTGAGCGCGACCTACCTGGTGCCGATGGCGGGACTCCCCCGGGTGAGCCCGAAGACGGCGGTGCAGGCCCTGGAGGGGCGGCTGGCCGACCCGGTGCACGGGCTGGCGAAGCAGATGCTGGACAGCCCGCTGATGTCCGTGGACACCCGCTCGATCGACGAGTTCCCGGAGCTGCCGACGGACCTGCTCACCGCGTTCGGCGCCACCGAGGCGCAGCTCGGTCGACTGGCGGCGGCGAGCCACCTGGTGGTGGTGCAGGCCGAGTACCGGCCGGGCTGGCCGCCGGCGCACGAGTGGGCGGCCCGGGCGGTGGCGGCGGCGATCGCCGAGTCCGTCGACGGCGACGTGGTGGACGTCTTCGGCCTGCAATTCCTCGACCCGGCGACCGCGCTGCGTTCGCTGCCCGACGCCAACGGCCGGGTCCGCCTGGTCGACTGGGTACTGGTGCCCTACTCGTCCGACGCGGAGGGGCTCTGGTTCACCACCAAGGGGCTGCGCCGGTTCGGGCTGCTGGAGTTGCAGACCCAGGGCGTGCCGGACCACCTCACCCGGGCCTGGGGCGCGGTGATGACCGGGGCGGCCCGGCGGCTGCTGCGGGACTGGACTGACGGGCTGGCCGGCGAGGAGGTGCCGGCGTTCGTGCAGCTACCGGTGCTGGCCACGGTGACCGGGCACGACATCGCGGTGGCGTACGGCAACCCGGAGCAGCACGGCGCGACCGCCCCGGTGCTGCTCCGGCTGGAGTTGGACCCGGCCACCGACCCGGAGGCCGACTCGTTCCTCAGCCTGCGCCCGCCGCCCGGGCACCCGGGGCCGGACGGGAAGTACTACGCGGCGGCCTGCGCGACGCTCTTCGCCGGCATCCAGCCGGACGTCCGCTACGCCCGCGCGGGTGACGCGATGAGCCGGGCGATCGCCACCGCCCGGGAGAGCCTGCCGGACGTCCGGGCCCGGTTCCTCGCCGACGCGCTGCCGCCGGAGTCGCAGCTGGTCGTCAAGTACGGCCTGCCCGGCGACGAGGGCCCGGAGTTCGTGTGGGCGGGGGTGACCTCGTGGGATGCGCCGGAGCGGATCGTCGGGGCCAGCGCCAGCGACGCCAGCACCGACCCGACCGTCCGGATCGGCTCTCCGGTGGTGGTCGAGACGGCGGACGTCGTCGACTGGGCCCTGCTGGACGGCACCGGCGTCATCGAGGGCGGCTGGACCCAGGCCGTCCTCGACGCCGGCGAACGCCCCACCCCCTGACCCCGGTCAGCCCTTCACGGAAGGCTGGACGAAGGGGGGACGGGTGACGCGCATCTGGGCGCGACGGCCGCGGATGTCCACCTCGACCAGATCGCCGTCGGCGAGCTTCGGGTCGGTGCGGAGCAGGGCGAGGGCGATGCCCTGCTTCCGGGTCGGGCTGAAGGTGCCGCTGGTGATCGTGCCGACCTCGGCGTCGCCCGCGTACACGGTCATGCCGGCGCGCGGGATGGCCCGGTCGACGGCCTCCAGGCCGCGCAGCGTACGGGCGGGGCCGGCGGCCTTCTCGGCGAGCAGCGCGTCGCGGCCCCAGAAGGCCGGCTTGTCCCAGCCGACCGCCCAGCCGGAGCGGGCCTGCACCGGGGTGATCTCCAGCGACAGGTCCTGCCCGTGCAGCGGGTAGCCCATCTCGGTGCGCAGGGTGTCCCGGGCGCCCAGCCCACAGGCCCGCAGCTCGAAGCCGGCCGCGAAGAGGGCGTCCCAGACGGCCACCGCGTGCTCCGCCGGCACCACCAGCTCGTAGCCCAGCTCGCCGGTGTAACCGGTGCGGCACACGGTCAGCTCGGTGCCGGCCAGGGTGGCGGTGGAGAAGCTCATGTAGCCGTGCTCGGTGGGCAGGCTCAGGGCGGACAGCAGTTCCGCCGAGCGGGGGCCCTGCACGGCCAGCACCGCGTACGCCTCGTGCTCGTCGGTGACCTCGATCCCGGCCGGCGCGGCGGCGCGCAGCCGGCGCACCACCTCGGCGGTGTTCGCGGCGTTCGGGATGAGGAAGACGTGGTCGTCGGCGTGCAGGTAGGCGATGATGTCGTCCACCACGCCGCCGGTCGCGTCGTCGCAGCAGAGCGTGTACTGCGCCCGGCCGGGGCCGATCCTGGCCAGGTCGTTGCTGAGGCAGGCGTTGACGAATTCCGCCGCGCCGGGCCCGGTGACCCGCGCCTTGCCCAGGTGCGAGACGTCGAAGACGCCCACCGCGGTACGCACCGCGGTGTGCTCCTTGAGCACGCCGCCGCCCGCGTACTCCAGGGGCATCTCCCAGCCCCCGAAGGGGGCGAACTTGGCGCCGAGAGCGGTGTGCCGCTCGTGCAGCGGGGAACGGCGCAGCCGGGTCTCGGCGGCGTCCGGGGTCACGTCCGTCATGGGTGGCAACTTACCGGGGACCGCGCCGCTGGTTAGCATCGGCGGGACCCGTCATCAACATCGGCGGGACGCACCCGCGCTCCGGCGGGTAGGTTGCCGCCGGAGACCATCACCGCCGGTACGCGACGACGCGGCCGGCCCGGCCCGCCCGGAGTAGCTTCAGTGACATCGCCCAGCACCACCCTGAGCCTGGTCGACACCGACCCCGCAGAGCTCGCCGTCGACGCCATCGTGATCGGCGTGCACAGCCTGTCCGGAGAGCAGGCCGCCACCAGCGGCCTCGCCGGCATCCTGCTGCTGGCCAGCGGCGCGGAGAGCATCGCCGCCGCCTTCGACGGCAAGCTGACCGAGACGCTGGCGCTGCTCGGCGCAACCGGCGCACCGGGCGAGGTGATCAAGCTGGCCACGCTGGGCACGGTGACCGCGCCGATCGTCGCCGTGGTCGGGCTCGGCCCGGAGCCGACCGGCGCCGCCCCCGCCCCGGAGACGCTGCGCCGTGCCGCCGGCGCGGCCGTCCGCGCGCTGGCCGGCGCGCCCCG
>NZ_JBAKHO010000088.1:0-12501 GCF_036902735.1 Micromonospora lacuserhaii
CGTCGCAGCCGGCGGCCAGGCTGCCGGCCGTGGCCACGGCGGCTCCGCGGCCGGCGGCGGAGAGCCCGGCGCCGGCGGTGGCGGTGGCGGAGAGCGCGGCGCGGCGCAGTAGACGCCGTCGGGTCAGGATCGACATGGAAGTTCTCCTCAGGGTGCGGCCACCCCGACGGCCGGGAGCGCTCCCAGCGCAGGCGTGCGACGGGCCGGACCGCCGAAGGGGTGGACCGTCAGCCTAGAGGGCCGCGCGGGGGCGGCCGGGATGGGGGAAGAAGTGGGGCGGGCGCCGCCGGGCCGGGCGGGCCGGCCGTTCGGGACGCGGATAGCGCGCGAGGCCGGCCGGGCGGCGCGTCGCGCCTGTCCCGTCGGCCTCTTTCTCCGTCGAGTACGGGGGTTTAGTGTGGGGACGGGGGAGGGCAACCCCCGTCCCCACCTTCAGTGCACACACGCACGTGTGGAATTGGCGTTCGGCCGTGCGTGTCGCGCGGGAGCCGGGCCACGCGAGTGGCTCTGGTTCCACCTCCCTCCGTGCTGGTGGGTGTCGGCTGGCGACGGCGTCCGGGCTGGCCCGTCGTCAGCCCCATGGCTGGTGTCCGTGATCGGGTGACCACGGTCGATCTCTTCGGTGCATCTCCGTCGATGGAAGCGCTCCCATCGGCGATGCTGCGACTGTAACGCCCGTCACGCCTTTGTGAAAGCCCCTAAACGAGATCGAAACATGGCCCTGCGTCGACCTGGGACGCTTGTCGTGGGAGCGCTTCCATGGCACACTGTCGATTCGACGCAGCGGAGCCAGCTGGCGCGAGCGTGGGTCGCCGAGGGCATCCGGGTCTCCCGGACGGCACCCCGGGGAGACGGCATCCGTGTTGCCCCGCAGCACACCGGCCGTCCCCGACCGACCACCTTCCCGAGCGCCTCCGTCCCCCCGCGTACCCCTGCATTCCGCGTGGAGGTGCTCCGCCGGGGCCTGTACGGCCCCGGCCCGGTCCGAGGAGACACCGCGCACATGAGACTCTGGGCAAGACGTCGCCGCACGGCGATGCTCGCCGCCGCCACCCTCGCCGTCGGTGGAGTGGCCCTGCCGGCCGGCGCCGCACAGGCCGCCCCCGCCTGCGACGTGGTCTACGCGACCAATGACTGGAACACCGGATTCACCGCCAACGTCACCATCAAGAACCTGGGCGACGCGGTCAACGCCTGGACCCTGAAGTTCGCCTTTCCGAACAGCTCCCAGCGGGTCACCCAGGGCTGGTCGGCGAGGTGGAGCCAGACCGGCAGCGAGGTCACCGCGACCAACGAGTCGTGGAACGGCAGCCTCGGCGCCGGCGCCTCCACCACGATCGGCTTCAACGGCGCCTACTCCGGCAGCAACCCGAAGCCCACCGCCTTCACCCTCAACGGGATCGCCTGCAACGGCACCCCCGCCAACCAGCCGCCGACGGTCTCCCTCGGCCTGCCGGCCGGCCCCTTCGAGGCGCCCGCCGACGTGCCGCTGACCGCGACCGCCAGCGACCCGGACGGAACGATCGCGAAGGTCGAGTTCTACCGCAACGGGCTGCTGGTCAACACCGACACCGGCGCGCCGTACGGCTACACCCTGGAGGACCTGCCCGCCGGCAGCTACACCGTGCAGGCCAAGGCGTACGACAACGCCAACGGCATCGCGGTGGCGGAGAAGTCCTTCACCGTCAGCCCGGCCTCCGGCCCGGTGCTGGTAGCCACCCCCTCCGCGGTGAGCGTCAGCGAGGGCGGCACCGCCTCGGTCAACCTGAAGCTCAGCGCCGCCCCCGCCGCGAACGTGCCGGTCACCCTGACCCGCACCGGGGACACCGACCTCACCGTCTCGCCGACCTCGGTGACGCTGACCCCGACGAACTGGAACACCGGGGTGAGCGTCACGGTCGCCGCGGCCGAGGACGCGGACACCCTCGGCGGCACCGCCACCGTCACCGCCTCGGCGACCGGCCTCGCCCCGCTGGTGATCACCGCCACCGAGGTCGACAACGATGTGCCGGGTGGGGACAACGCGTACATCAAGCGGTTCCTCGACCAGTACGGCAAGATCAAGAACTCCGGGTACTTCAGCCCGGAGGGCGTGCCGTACCACTCGGTCGAGACGCTGATCGTCGAGGCGCCCGACCACGGCCACGAGACCACCTCGGAGGCGTTCAGCTTCTGGCTCTGGCTGGAGGCCCAGTACGGCCGGGTCACCCAGAACTGGGCCCCGTTCAACAACGCCTGGACGGTGATGGAGAAATACATAATTCCGTCGCACGCCGACCAGCCGACTGCTGGGGCTCCGGGTACGGCCCGGTACGCCGCCGAGTACAACCTGCCCAGCCAGTACCCGTCGCAGCTCCAGCCGTCGGTGCCGGTCGGCCAGGACCCGCTCCGCTCCGAACTGCAGAGCACCTACGGCACCGGCGACATCTACGGCATGCACTGGCTGATGGACGTCGACAACACCTACGGCTTCGGCCACTGCGGTGACGGCACCACCCGGCCCGCGTACATCAACACCTTCCAGCGGGGCACCCAGGAGTCGGTGTGGGAGACCGTGCCGCAGCCGTCCTGCGACACCTTCGCCCACGGCGGCCAGTACGGCTACCTGGACCTGTTCGTCAAGGAGGGCAGCGCGCCGGCCAAGCAGTGGAAGTACACCAACGCCCCCGACGCCGACGCCCGCGCCGTGCAGGCCGCCTACTGGGCGCTGACCTGGGCCAAGGCCCAGGGCAAGGAGGCCGACGTGGCGGCCACCGTGGCCAAGGCCGCCAAGATGGGTGACTACCTGCGCTACGCGATGTTCGACAAGTACTTCAAGAAGATCGGCAACTGCGTCGGCGCGAGCACCTGCCCGGCCGGCAGCGGCAAGGACTCGGCGCACTACCTGATGTCCTGGTACTACGCCTGGGGCGGCGCGTACGACCCGCAGCAGAACTGGTCCTGGCGGATCGGCTCCAGCCACAACCACTTCGGCTACCAGAACCCGCTGGCGGCCTGGGCGCTGACCAACGTGCCGGAGCTCAAGCCGAAGTCGCCGACCGCGGTCGCCGACTGGCAGAAGAGCTTCGACCGGCAGCTGGAGTTCTACACCTGGCTCCAGTCCGCCGAGGGCGGCATCGCCGGCGGCGCCACCAACAGCTGGGACGGCAGCTACGCCCAGCCGCCGGCCGGCACCGCCACCTTCTACGGCATGTTCTACGACGTCGACCCGGTCTACAACGACCCGCCGTCCAACCAGTGGTTCGGCATGCAGGCCTGGTCGATGCAGCGGATCGCCGAGCTGTACCTGCAGACCGGCAACGCCAAGGCCAAGGCGCTGCTCGACAAGTGGGTGCCGTGGGCCATCGCCAACACCACGGTCGGCGCCAACTGGTCCATCCCGTCGGACATGAAGTGGACGGGCCAGCCCAACAACTGGGACCCGGCCAACCCGCAGGCCAACACCGACCTGCACGTCACGGTGACGGTGAAGAGCCAGGACGTCGGCGTCGCCGCCGCCTACGCCCGGACCCTGACCGCGTACGCGGCGAAGTCCGGGAACGTGGCGTCCAAGGACACCGCCAAGGGCCTGCTCGACGCGCTCTACGCGGCCAGCGACACCAAGGGCGTGTCGACCACCGAGAAGCGCGGCGACTACAAGCGCTTCGACGACGTCTACACCGCCGCCGACGGCCAGGGCCTCTACGTCCCGGCCGGCTGGACCGGGAAGATGCCCAACGGCGACGCCATCGCCGCCGGCAAGAGCTTCCTCGACATCCGGTCGTTCTACAAGAACGACCCCGACTGGCCGAAGGTGCAGGCCTACCTGAACGGCGGCGCGGAGCCGGCGTTCAACTACCACCGGTTCTGGGCGCAGGCGGACGTGGCCATGGCGTACGCCGACTACGGCAACCTCTTCCCGAACGGCTGAACTGACCCTTCCGGGTGGGTGGCGCTACGTCACCCACCCGGAGGCCGACCGGGCCCGGGGGAGCGGGCCGCCCGGTCGGCGGGCGACCTGACACCCACGGTCAGGTCGGGGGTGGGTCGGTCGTCCGGCCGACGCAGCGGACCGACCGGCCCACCCCGCCGCCCGCGCCCGCGCCGACGCGGAAAAGCCGCGAAAAAAGAGGGCCTCGTGGGATCACACGACGTCGCGCGACGGAGTACCGTATTTCTCGGAGAGGCCGCTCCCCCCGTGGCGGCCTCTCCCTTTACGTTCCCGGCGAATCCCGGGCCCGCCGCGGGCCGGAACACGGGTACGGCCCAGTGAGCGACGTGCCGCCCCGACCGCTACGGTGTGCGGGTGCGCGCGACGGCAAGAGGTTGGACCGCGGTCTGGTTGGTCGTTCTGGCTCTGACCCAGGCGGCCGCGCTCGTCGTGCTGTGGCGGTTCGCGGTGCACAGCGGCACGGGCCAGTGGCTGGACACCGTCGCCCTGACGGGAAACCGGATCGGCCAGGACCGGATCGACGGGCCGGTGAACCGGATACTCAACGCGATGTCGATCGTGTCGCTGGTGGCCACCACCGTGGTGATCGGCTTCATCGCGCTGATCCGGGGCCGCAAGGCGCTGGCCCTCGCGGCGACCCTGCTGATCGCCGGCGCCAACGTCACCACCCAGGTGCTCAAGCACCTGATCGACCGGCCCGCGCTCGGCATCGACCCGGAACGCGACGCGGTCGGCAACAGCCTGCCCAGCGGCCACGCCACCATCGCCGCCTCGGTGGCGCTCGCGCTGATCCTGGTGCTCCCCGCCAAGGTCCGCCCGCTCGGCGCGTTCCTGGGCGTCGCGTACGCCGCCGCCGCCGGGGTGGCCACCCTCTCCGCCGGTTGGCACCGGCCCAGCGACGCGGTCGCCGCCTTCCTGATCGTCGGCGTGTGGGCGGCGCTGGCCGGCTTCCTGCTCCTGCTCCTGCAGCATCAACAGGCGCTGGTCTCCTCCGCCGACGCGCACCGGGTCGCCGCGGCCGTGCTCGGCGGCGGCGGGCTGCTCGCGGTCCTCGGCTGCGCACTGGCCCTGTCCTGGCTGCTCGACCAGCAGCAGGTGCCGGTGGACGAACTGGGCCGCCGCTCCCTCCTCGTCGGGTACGCGGGCAGCGCCGCCGGCATCGCCGGCACGATGGGCGTGGTGGCGGCGCTGTTGCTGCTCTCGGTGCACCGCCTGGTGCCCAGGGTCAAGGGCTAGCGACGGTAGGTGCCCACCATGGTGCCGCTGGCCAGTTCCCGGCCGGCCAGCGCGGCGTGCACGTCGGCGGCCTGCGGCGCGTCGGCCAGATCCAGCGGCCGTTCCAGGGCGTAGAGCCGGAAGAAGTACCGGTGCGCCTCCTCGCCCTGCGGCGGGTGCGGGCCACTCCAGCCGGTGGTGCCGAAGGCGTTGGGCCACTCCCGCCCGCCGTCCGGGACCGCGCCCTCGGCCACCCCCTGGGACGACGGGGAGATCCCGGTGACCAGCCAGTGCAGGAACGGACTCCGCCCGGCGTCCGGGTCCTCCACCAGCAGGAGCAGCTCGGTGGCCGACTCCGGCACGTCCGACCACTCCAGCGGCGGTGAGGCGTTCCCGCCGTCCCGGGAGAAGCGCCCCGGCAGCAGGTCGTGGTCGTTGAACGCGGTGCTGCGCAGCATGATTCCGGCCATCTCTCGCCCGCCCCTCTCGTCGGCCCGGCGCGTACCCGGGTGCGGGACCCTGAAACCGCGTGAGAGGGTACGAGCCGTGGAACGGGTACGGACGGCGTTCCGGGACGAGTGCGCCCAGCTGGACGGTGTGCTGCGCACCCTGACCGTGGGGGACCTGGACCGCCGGACCCCCTGCCCGCCCTGGGCGGTACGCGACCTCGTCGCGCACGTCCGCACCGGCGCCGGACGCCTGGTCGACATGATCGCCGCACCCGCCCCACCCCGCGCCGAGGTCGACGCGGCCGACTACTTCGGCGCGGCGAAGTTCACCCCCGAGGTCGACGCCGCCCGCATCGACGCCGCCCGCATCGAGGCCGCCCGCATCGAGGCCGGCCGCGTCGAGGCCGCCCGCATCGAGGCCGGCCGCGTCGAGGCCGGCCGCCGGGAGGCTCGGGTCGCGGGCACCGCTCGGGGCTCCCGCGACACGGCGGCCCGGGAGCCCGGGGAGGTGGCCGCCGCCTTCGCCGCCGCCTGGCGGGCCACTTACGCGGCGGTCGGCGGGCAGCCGGCCGACCGGGTGGTGCGTACCCGGCACGGCGACGCGATGACGCTGGCCGACTTCCTGGTCACCCGTGTGGTGGAGGTGGGCGTGCACGGCCTCGATCTGGCGGTGGCCCTCGACCGGGAACCCTGGCTCACCCGGACGGCGGCGGAGGTGATCGTCGAGCTGCTCGCGGGCGGGCGGCCGGTCCCCGCCGGACTCGGCGCGGACCCGCTCACCCTGGTCCGCAAGGCCACCGGCCGGACGCCGCTGACCACCTCCGAGCGGGCCCGGGCCGAGGCGGCCGGCTTCCGCTGGCTCGCCTTCGGCGGCTGACCCGCCGCCCGTCCGCTCCCGCCTTGCAGTGGGTCAGGGGGCCGGGCGGGGCGCGGGGACGTGCGGGACGCTCCCGCGCAGGTGGGCCAGGACGATCGGGTCGATCCGCCCCGGGACCAGCCGCTCCTCCAGGTTCTCCACGCCGGCCCAGGACGCCAGCGCGTCGTCCAGACCGGCCCCGCCGACCGGGTGCCCGACGGCGGCCAGCAGCCCGGCCACCTCGTCGGCGAGCGGCCCGGCCAGGTCCAGCAGCGTCTCCGGATCCGGCTTGCCGAACAGCAGCGTGTGCATGTCGAGCAGCCGGCCCAGCTCGGTGACCGGGTCCGGATGGTCGTCCACCCGCAGGTCCACCAGGTTGTCGCCGGTGCCCGCGTACCCGCCGCGGCGCTGGACCACCAGGATGCCGGCGCTCTGCCGACCACGTCGGTCGCCCCCGGCCCGGTCGCCGGCGTGCAGCGCGGCGAGCAGCCGCTGCGGGAAGGCCAGCGCCTCCCCGCCCAGCCAGGCGTCGCGGACGGCGTCGACGACGTGCGGGCCGGCGAGGATGTTGCCCTGCACCGCCCAGCCGTCGCCGGCCTGGCCGCCCGCCCAGTCGTGGCAGCGCGGGCCGGTCCAGGTGGCGCCGACCCCGGTGACCCCGACGACGCCGAGCTGGCGGTCGTCGCGGCCCGGATCGGCGGCGACGAGGCCGGCCACCACGTCCGCGGCGGCCACGCCGCTGCGCAGCAGGGCCAGCCCCTGCGGGCCGTAGGCGAGGTTGACGTGGGCCTGGGTGGCGATCGCGCCGACCTCGGCCTCGGCGGCCGGTACCAGCGCACCGGCGGCGAGGAACTTGCTGGCGACCGCGACGCCGTGCAGCAGGCCGTCGGCGGAACGGGCGACGATGGAGAAGGTCACCCGTGGAGGTTAACGCCGTGCACCGGAAGCGGACGCCCCGCGGTCAGAAGGGCGGCGCGGCCGGCTCGGGCGGCGCGCCCCGGGCCCGGCGGGCGTCGGCCACCGCCACCGCCGCCAGCACGACCACCACCACCGCCCCGGCGATCAGCGGCGCGTGGTGCACCAGCACCGGCGTCAGGGCCAGCAGCACCAGGATGGCGATCCAGCGCGACGGCGACACCCGGGCGAACACCTCGTACTCGAAGCGGGCCCGACCGGCCAGGTAGAGCGCCGGGCCACCGACGGTCATCGCCAGCCACGGCCACTCGTTGTGGCCCAACGGATGCTCGATCGCCAGCTCGTACCCGATCGCGGTGGCGACCAGGCCGAGCACCATCACCAGATGGGTGTCCGCGGCGGACCGGCCGATGTTCGCCGGGTGGGCCGCCTTCATCACCGCCTCGCCGAGGATCTGCCCGGCCCGCTGCACGTAGATCCGCCACAGCAGCACCGACGTCGCGATCGCGGCAGCGAATGCGGCGGTGCGGGCCGCGCCGTACGGGCCGCCGTTGAGGGTGAGCCCGGCGACCAGGATGGTCTCGCCGAGCGCGATGAGGAAGAACTGCTGGTACCGCTCGGCCAGGTGCTCCCCGGCGACCTGCCACTTGCTCACCGTCGACCGGCCCAGCCCGGGCACCGGCCAGCCGAGCCGGGCCGCCAGGTACTCGATCAGCAGGGCCAGACTCCAGAGCACCACCCGCGGATTGGTCGGCAGCGCCGCACCGGCCAGCCAGAACAGTCCGCTGAAGCTGAACACGATCAGCATCCGCAGCTTGAGCCGGCGGTACTCCTGTGGGGCGAGGAACACCAGCAGCAACAGCGGGCGGGTCACCTGCGCCACCACGTACGCCACCGCGAACGCCAACCCGGTGGCGCTGAAGGCACGGGTGACCGTCACCCCCATCACCAGGCTCCCGACCAGCGCGGTGATCACGATGAGCTGCAACCCCAGGTGGTACGGGTCGTACCGGCTGGTGGTCCAGGCGGTGCCCTGCCACACCGCCCAGAGCGCCAGGAGCAGCAGCAGCGTCTTGCCGCCTCCGGTCACCGGCGCCCAGCCCTCACTGCCCCCCGGCTCCACCGCCAGGTCCTCGAACGCGCGGGCGCCGACCCGGGTGAGCACGAAGACGTAGACCAGGTCGAAGAAGAGCTCGAGGAACGTCGCCCGCGAGGGGTCACCGCCCGCCGGCAGGAGGCCCCTGCGCCCGCCGCTCGTCATGGTCGCCCCGCCCCGCCTTCGGCCCAGCCCACCTGGCAGTCGTAGCACCCCGGGCCCCCGCCGCGGCCCGGAACGGGCGATCCGCGGCGCGCGCCACGTCTTGTCGGGGACCGCCGCAGCGGGCACGATCGACCGGATGACGAACCGATGGGGCATGACCGTGCCGCTGGGCGGCGTCCCGCTCGCCGACCACGCCGCGGTCTACGCGGCCCTCGACCGGGCCGGCTTCACCGACGTCTGGTCGTCCGAGGTCAACGGCACCGACGCGTTCACGCCGCTCGCGCTGGCCGCCGCCTGGCAGCCGCGACTGCGGCTGGGCACCGCGATCACCCCGGTCTTCACCCGGGGCCCCGGGCTGCTGGCGATGAGCGCCGCCGCGCTCGCCGAGGCCGCGCCGGGGCGGTTCCGCCTCGGCATCGGCGCCTCCTCGCCCGTGGTGGTGGGGGACTGGAACGCGGTGCCGTTCACCGAGCCGTTCCGGCGTACCCGGGACGTGCTGCGCTTCCTCAAGGCCGCGCTGGGCGGACAGACCGTCGACGGCGCGTTCGACACCTTCGCCGTACGCCGGTTCACCCTAGAACGACCGCCGGCCGTACCCCCGGCGGTGCTGCTGGCCGCCCTGCGCCCGGGGATGCTCCGGCTCGCCGCGGCCGAGGCCGACGGGGTGATCCTCAACTGGCTCGCCGCCGACGACGTGCCGAAGGCCGTCGCCGAGCTGGGCGGCCGCGGCCGCGACTTCGAGGTGGTCGCCCGGATCTTCGTCTGCCCGACCGAGGACGTCGGCTACGCCCGCACCCTCGGCCGCCGGCTGATCACCAGCTACCTCACCGTCCCCGCGTACGCCGAGTTCCACCGCTGGCTGGGCCGGGAGAGCACGCTCGGCCCGATGTGGGCGGCCTGGGCGGCCGGGGACCGGCGGGGAGCCGGCGCCGCCGTGCCCGACGAGGTGGTCGACGCGCTGGTGCTGCACGGCTCGCCCGAGCACTGCCGCGCCGAGGTGCTCCGCTACGCCGAGGCCGGGGTGGACGTGCCGGTGATCGCGCTGCTGCCCACCCCGGAACTCACCACCGGCGGCGCCGCCGCGCTCGGCGCGCTGATCGGCCGGCTCGGCCCCGGCCAGGGGAGCTGAGATGAACCTGACCGACCGGATCGCCGTGATCACCGGCGCAGCGGGCGGCATCGGCTCCGCGCTGGCCCGGCGCTTCGTCGCCGAGGGCGCCGCCGCCGTGGTGCTGGCCGACCGGGACGCCGACGCCGTCGCCGCGGTGGCCGAGGGGATCGGCCCGGTCGCCCGGGGCGTGGCCGTCGACGTCACCGACGAGGAACAGGTCCGCGAACTGGTCGCCGACACCGAGCGACGGTACGGCCGGATCGACCTGTTCTGCGCCAACGCGGGGGTGGCCACCGGCGGCGGCGTCGAGGCCGACGACCTGGAGTGGGACCGGGCCTGGCGGGTCAACGTGCTGGCCCACGTGTACGCCGCCCGCGCCGTACTGCCGGCGATGCTGGCCCGCGGCGACGGCTACCTGCTCAACACCTGCTCCGCGGCGGGGGTGCTGACTGCGGTGGGAGACGCCCCGTACACGGCCACCAAGCACGCGGCGGTCGGGCTCGCCGAGTGGCTGGCCGTCACCTACCGGGACCAGGGCATCCGGGTCAGCGCGCTCTGCCCGCAGGGGGTGGACACCCCGATGCTCGCCGACGGGCTCGCCAGCGGGCATCTGGGCGCGCGGGTCATCGCGGCCTCCGGCGCGGTGCTCAGCACCGACCAGGTCGCCGACGCGGTGATCGCCGGGCTCGCCGAGGAGCGCTTCCTGATCCTGCCGCACCCCGAGGTCGCCGGGTACGCCATCCGCCGCGCCGAAGACCCGGACGGCTGGCAGGCCGGCCTCCGCAAACTGGTCCGCCGCCTCCGCCCCTAACCCCACCCCACCCCGGCCCCGCCCGCGCCCCCCGCCCCCGCCCCGTTGATCAAGAGGTTTGTGCACACCGACGGCCCTGTTCCGTGCGCAAACTCCTTGGTCAACTCCTGGAACGGTGCGGGGGAGTGGGGGCGGTGGTCAGGGGCGCCAGCGGAGGGGGGCGGGGTGGACCGACCAGAGGAGGCGGCGCCAGGCGGGGCGGCTGGCACGCAGCTCCGCGGCGTAGTCGCGGGCGATCGCCGTCGCGTGATCGGCCTGGCCGGCGTCCACTGTGGCGGGAGCGAAGGCTGCCTGGTTGAGCAGCCCCGCCAGCTCGTTGAGGGCTCCGCCCGCCGCACCGCTCCCGGCTGTGCCGCTTCCGGTCGCGCCGCTTCCGGTCGCGCCGCTTCCGGTCGTGCCGCTCCTGGGCGCGCGGCTTGCGGCTGTGTCGCTGCGGGGCGGGCCGCTGTCGGCTGCGCTGCTTTCGGCCGCGCTCGCGTCGGTGGCGGTGCGGGCCTCGGCGAGCGCGTGGCGGGCTCGGGCGGCGACCTCGGTGGCGGACAGGTCCCGGCCAACCGGACGGCCGGCCAGCCGTAGCGCGTCGGTGACGTGCCGCCAGGCGCCGGCGACCCGCGCGGCGGGATCGCCCCGCTCCAGGCGGTCCCGGGTCTGCGCCCTGCGCAGCCCGGCCAGCGCCGCCAGCGTCGCCCCGACCAGCAGCAGTAGACCGCCGGTCCCGCCGCCGAGCAGCACCGCCGTCGGCACGCCGCGGTCCCCGCTGGCCGAGCGGGGCGCCGCCGCAGCCGGCGGGGTGGCGGTCGGCGCGAGGGTCGGCTCCGGCACCTCCGACGGCGGCGGGTCCTCCGGCGCCGGCCGGAAGTCCTCCTCCACCGGCCGGGGATCCTGGTCAGGTCGGGGCAGCGGGTCGAACGGCACCCAGCCGACGCCGGAGAAGAGCACCTCCGGCCAGGCGTACGCGTCGGCGGCCAGGACCGGCCCGTCGCCCCGTGACTCGAAGCCCACCACTACCCGGGTGGGTAGCCCGGTCAGCCGGCCCAGCACTGCGAACGCCGCGGCGAACTGCTCCGAGGTGCCGCGCTGACCGCCACCGCCGCGTGGGCCGAAGAGGAAGAAGCTCAGGTTCGGGTACGCGTGTCCGCTCGGCGCGTCCGCCACCACCCGGTAGTGCTCGGCGAGGAACTGCTCGATCGCCGCCGCCCGGGAGTACGGCGCGCCGTTCTCCTCGGCCAGCTGGGTGGCGAGCCGGCGCAGTTGCTCCGGTGCCCCGTCGGCGACTTGCAGCACCCGGGCCACCTCGTCTCCGGCCGGTACGTCGGCGGTGGCGATGAGGTTCGTGTCGGGGCGTTCCCGCAGCGAGGTGACCGTGTACCGCAGCCCCGGGGTCAGCCCCTCGGGTCGGATCAGCGTTCCGGTCGCCGGGTCGTACGCCACCCGGGCGCCGCTGACCTCGCGGGGGGTGGCCACCGCCGGGAGCAGCCGCCCGGTCAGGTCGGCCACGGTGATCTCCTGCCGGACGGTGTCCACCGCGCCGCCGCCGGGTGCCGCCGCCGGCAGGATCCGCCCGGCGTTGCGGTAGGTCGCCCCGACCCGCCAGGTCACCCCGTCGTAGTCGCTGAGCACGGCCAGCCGGATCCGGGTCTCCCGCCCGGCCGGGCCGCCGGCGGCCGCCGTCGAGACGTCGAGCAGCTTCTGGTCCGGGTTCAGCGCCCAGCCGGAGATGCGGATCAGCGGGTTCTCGTCGAGCGACTCCACCCGGGGCGGCTCCACGTAGCGGCGCGGGTCGACCGGCCGCTCGTCCACCAGGCCGGCCAGTGCCGGGCCGAGCAGCGCGGCCAGCCCCACCACCACCGCCACGCCCAGCGCCGAGGTCACCACCAGCCGGGCCCGGACGGCCGCCCGGACCGCCGGGGCGAGCCCGGCCGCCGGGTCGGCGGCGCCGGCGGCGACCCGAC
>NZ_JBAKHO010000089.1:0-12462 GCF_036902735.1 Micromonospora lacuserhaii
CCGGTCGACTCGTCCGTCGCACCCTCATTCTAACGACGCGGGTCGCGGGCCGGCCGGCGCCGCCACGCGGCGGTCAGCAGCAGCCCGCCGGTGAGCGCGGCGGCGAGGGTGACCAGCGGGGCGCCGCCGAGCCAGGCCAGGCCGAGCAGTGGGGAGCCGTCCTGGCTGAACGCCAGCCGCCCCCACGGGAACCCGCCGAACGGGGTCCGGCCGCGCAGCGCCTCCTGCCCCACCCAGAGCAGGCCGGTGACCGCCGGCCAGCTCCACCGCCACCGGTCGACCAGCGGGGACACGAAGGCGGTGGCGGCGCCGAGCAGCGCCAGGTAGCCGGCCTGCAGCAGGGACAGCAGCGCCCACGGCAGGTAGCCGGTGTGCAGGTTCGTCCACTCCAGCAGCGGCGCGAACAGCGCCACCCCGGTCAGGAAGCCCAGGCCGGCGCCGGCGCGCAACCGGCGCCGGTGCGCGGCCGCGCCCAGCGCCGCCACCCCGACCGGCGCGAGCGGCCACACCCCGTACGGGGGGAAGGCCAGCAGCAGCGCCACGCCGGCCGCGACGGCCAGCGGCACGGCCACCCGCAGCGGCAGCGGCCGCCCGGCGCCCGCCCGGCGGGCCACCGCAGGGGTGCGCGTCTCATTCCGGTCGAGCGTCGTCACCGGCACCTCACCACGATCACGGGCCGAAGGCTACCCGTTCGCCGGCCGGTCACCACCGCCCGCCGGCCCGGTGCGGTGCCTGGTGGGTGCGGGGGTCAGCGCCTCGGCGGGGGCGACCCCCACCACCGGGTCGGCGACCACGCGACGGGCGCCGGGGCGGGCGCCGAAACGAAATCGGGGCGCGGCCTAAGCCGCGCCCCGATGCTCCCAGGCCCTTCCCGGCCGGTGGGGCGAGGATGAGCGGCGCCGACCTTCGGACCGACCGGACGTGGACTGGCTGCCCCCGCCTGGCCGTTGTCTACTGGCCGTGCCTTTCACCCTGCCCGTACACCGGTAATCGCGGCCGGTTCGCGCCGCCCCGCCGACCCCCGCCCGCTGGACCTGGCCGCCGCGACAACGTGCACCGTGTCGCTCGGCCAGCGGACGAAGGGACGAAGCGAACAACAGCCGCTTCCCGTAGTAGGACTCAAAGACGGTACGGCTTGCACCCCCGCCGCTGTCAACCCGCCTTGGGCCAGTCGTGTGTTGCAACACGGCGTGTCGCGTCGGCGCGTCTCAATCCGTGCCGAGACGGCCGCGCAGCAACGCCCGCGCTGCCTGCGGATGATCTCCGGCGAGCAGCCCGCCGGCGGCCAGCACGTAGTCGACGTCGACCACGGCGCGGGCAGCCCGGGGCAGCGGCCACCCACCGGCGTGGTCGCCGAGGACGGCGGCGAGCACCCCGGCGGCGTCGGCCGTGGCGGCGTGACGCAGCACACCACCGGAGCCCACCATCAGCCGCACGTCGCGCAGGTCCCGGCCGGCCCGTTCCCCGGTGGCGGCGCCGCGGGCGTGCCGGCGCAACGCCACCGTGGCGGCCAGGCCGGCGATGCGCCGGTCGGCGGCCCGGTCGGCGTCGGTGCCGGCGAGGAAGCCCGGATCGGCGGCGCGGACCGCCGCGGCGGCCGCCAGGTCGTCCTGCTCCCCCACCGCGAGCAGGCGTTCCTCGGCGGCGGCGCGGACCACCCCGGGGGCGCTCCACCGCATGCCCAGGTCACCCTCGACGGTGCGGGCCCGCCACAGCGTCCCGGCGACCTCCCGGCCCGGGCCGGTGGCCCGCTCGTCGGGGGTGAGCACCGAGTACACGTCGGTGGTGGCCCCGCCCACGTCGACGACCGCCAGGTCGCCGCCGAGGGCGTCGGCGAGGACCTCCACCCCGGTCAGCACCGCGTCGGGGGTGGCCGCCCGGACCAGCCGGGCGAACCGGTTGCCCCGGGACAGCCGCTTGCCGCCGATGACGTGCCGCAGGAACACCTCCCGGATCGCCGCCCGCGCCGACGCGGGGGCGAGCACCCCGATGCGGGGCAGCACGTTGTCGGCCGCGGTGACCGGCACCTTCGCAGCGGCCAGCAGGGCGTGCAGGTCGTCGCGGACGTCGACGTTGCCGGCCAGCACCACCGGCACCCGCCAGCGGGCCCTCGCCAGCCGGGTCGCGTTGTGGGTGAGGGTGTCGGCGTCGCCGCCGTCGGTGCCGCCGACCAGCAGCACGACGTCGGGGCGGGCGGCCCGCAGCGCGGTCAGCTCCGCCGCGCCGAGTCGCCCGGCGGCCACGTGCACCACGTTCGCCCCGGCGGACAGGCCGACCCGCCGCCCGGCCTGCGCGGTCACCAGCGGCTCGTAGCCGATCACCGCCAGGCGCAGGCCACCGCCGGCCGACGAGCAGACGTACCAGGGCACGTCGCGCACGGCGAGCCCGGCGGTCGCCGCGGCGACCGCGGCGTCCAGGCCGTGCAGCACGTCGGTGCCGACGGTGGTCGGCGCGGACCCGGCGGCGACCAGCCGGCCGCCGTCGAGGTCCACCACCGCGACCTTCGTGTACGTCGACCCGACGTCGGCGCAGACGGCGAGGTTCACGCCACCGGGGGTACGACCACGGTGCCGGTCGCGCTGACCGCCACGATCGGCGTGTCGAGGACCTCCGCGGCCGACTCGCCCCGGTCGGGCCGGCCCCGGCACACCACCCGGGCCTCGAAGTCGATGGTGCGGCTGCGGGTGCCCACCCGGGTCACCGTGGCCACCACCTCCAGCACGTCACCGGCCTTCATCGGCGCCCTGAACTGCACGTCGGAGTAGGAGGCGAACAACCCCTCGTCGCCGTCGGTGCGGATGCACACCTCGGTGGCGACGTCCCCGAACAACCCCAGCGCGTACGCCCCGTCGACCAGGTTCCCCGCGTAGTGGGCGTGCGCGTACGGCACGTACCGGCGGTGGGTGACGGTCAACCCGACCCGGGAATCACTCATGCCTTCGCCTTCTTACTCGTGATCAGCGCGTGCACCAGGTAGGAGGCCACCTCACCGGGGGTGGTGCCCCGGCCGAAGATGCGGTCCACGCCCAGCTCGTCGGTCATCTTCTCGTCGAACCGCGGCCCACCCACGATCAGCAGCGGCCGCTTCCCGGCCGGCATGGCCTCCCGGAACGCCGCGGACATCTCCCGGGTGTTGTGCAGGTGCGCGTCGCGCTGCGTCACCACCTGCGACACCAGCACCGCGTCAGCCTTCTCCACCCGCGCCGCCTCCACCAGCTCCGGGACGCTGACCTGCGCGCCCAGGTTGGTGACCTTCAGCTCCCGGTAGTACTCCAGGCCCTTCTCCCCGGCGATGCCCTTGACGTTGAGGATCGCGTCGATGCCCACGGTGTGCGCGTCCGTGCCGATGCACGCGCCCACCACGGACAGCTTGCGCCGCAGCCGCTGCTTCACCACCGTGTTGACCTCCTTGGCGCTCAGCAGCGGGAAGTCCCGCTCCACCACCTGCACCTGGGAGAGGTCGACCAGATGGTTCACCCGCCCGTACACGACGAAGAAGGTGAACCCGTCGCTCATCGGCTTGGCGTGCACCAGCATCGCCGGGTCGATGCCCATCCTGTTGGCCAGCTGAATCGCCGCGCCCTCGGCCCGCTTGTCGTGCGACACCGGCAGCGTGAACGACACCTGCACCATGCCGTCGCCCGTGGTGTCCCCGTACGGCCGGACGATCTTCTTGTCGGCGCCCGCGGCGCCCGTGTCGACGCCACTCATGCGGCCGGCCCTTCCAGGATCTCGGTGGCCGGGTTGTAGTAGTCGCCGTCGTGGGCGGCCACCCCGGACAGGCCCTTGCCCCGGTCAGCGGGCCGCTTCATGATCCCGAAGGTGCCCTCGGCGATCGCCGACAGCAGCGACTGGTCACCGATGCGCTCCAGCAGGTCCAGCGCCTCACCCAGGACCCGGTTGGCGCGCTGCTGGATGAACCCGCCCGGCGCCGGCACGAAGTCCTCGTGCAACCCACCGGCCGCCCCGAGGACGTAGCGGACGTTCTGCAGGGCGATGTCGCGGTCCGACAGCCACGGCGTCACCACCGCCTCGGTCATCATGCCGACCAGCAGGATGCCCTGGCCGGTCATCGCGCCCACCAGGTTGAAGAACCCGTCGAGCAGATTGCCGCGGAACACGTCACCGGTCATGTGCTTCGTCGGCGGCATCCACTTCAGCGGCGCGTCCGGGAACAGCTCCCGGGCCAGCAGCGCGTGCGCCAGCTCCAGCCGGAACGACTCCGGCACATCCGGGTTGATCTCGAACGCGTGGCCCAGCCCCAACTGCCAGTCCGCCAGCCCCGCCTCGTGCGCGAAATACTCGTTGAGCAGCTGCGACACCGTCACCGTGTGCGCCTCGTCCACCGCGTCGGCGGTGGTGAGGTAGTTGTCCTCACCGGTGTTGATGATGATGCCCGCCCGGGCGTGCACCTGCCGGGAGAACCGCTGGTCCACGAACGTGCGGATCGGGTTGATGTCGCGGAACAGGATCCCGTACATCGAGTCGTTGAGCATCATGTCCAGCCGCTCCAGGCCGGCCAACGCCGCCATCTCCGGCATGCACAGCCCCGACGCGTAGTTCGTCAGCCGCACGTACCGGCCCAGCTCCCTCGACGTGTCGTCCAGGGCCGCCCGCATCAGCCGGAAGTTCTCCTGGGTGGCGTACGTGCCGGCGAACCCCTCCCGGGTCGCTCCCTCCGGCACGTAGTCCAGCAGCGACTGCCCCGTCGACCGGATCACCGCGATCACGTCCGCGCCCGCCCGGGCCGCCGCCTGCGCCTGCGGAATGTCCTCGTAGATGTCCCCGGTCGCCACGATCAGGTAGATCCACGGCCGCTGCTTCGGGTCCCCGTACCGCTTCACCAGCCGGTCCCGCTCGGCCCGAC
This sequence comes from Micromonospora lacuserhaii, assembly GCF_036902735.1. Taxonomy (NCBI): domain Bacteria; kingdom Bacillati; phylum Actinomycetota; class Actinomycetes; order Micromonosporales; family Micromonosporaceae; genus Micromonospora; species Micromonospora lacuserhaii. Next base: position 4,868 of record NZ_JBAKHO010000089.1, read on the forward strand.
GCCGGTCGACCTGCCGGATCCCCGCCACCACCGCCCTGCGCGCCGCCTTGCGCGCCGCGGTGGCCGCCTTCCCGGTCGGCTGCGCGAAACGCACCGACCCCGCCGCCGCCTTCTGCGCCAGCAGCGTCACGTCGGTGATCCCCTCGCGGGCCAGGGCGTCGAACACCGGCGCCGCCACCCCGTGCCCCAGACCCACGTCCGCGACCACCGCGTCGACGAGCCGATTCACCCACGGAATGCCGTCCGGGTCCGCGCCGGTCACCCCGGCGAACCGCAGCACCGCCCGCTCCACCGACACCGTGGTGTGGCTGCGCGCCAGATCCACCACCGGCCGCCCGGCGCGGCGCGCCAACTCCCGCGCCCGGGCGACCAGCGCCGGATCCAGGTCAAGCTTGCCTGTCACGCCGTCACCTCGCTGCGCTCGGCGACGGCGCGACACGCGCCTGTGCTGTATCGATGGTTCGCCCGCTACGCTCGCTCACGAATTGCCTTCCTCATAGATGACCTCACCGCGCAGCACCGTGCGCCGGCACACCGGCAACGGCGTCGGGTCGTCCGCGCCGCGCAACTCCGGATCCTCGGCCTGCAACACCGGCAGACCCCGCTCCGCCCCCGCCGGGGTCGACCACACCGCGAACGTCGCCGGCGCGCCCAACGCCAGCACACCCTCACTGTCCAGGTGCACCGCCCGCCAGCCACCCCGGGTGTGCGCGGCGAACGCCGCCCGCACACTCATCCGCTGCACCGGGTTGTGGTGCGCCGCCGCCGCCCGCACCGAACCCCACGGGTCCAGCGGCGTCACCGGCGAATCCGACCCGAACGCCAACGACACCCCGACCCCGTGCATCGCCCCCATCGGGTTCGACTCCAACGACCGGTCCAACCCCAACCGCGACTCGTACATCCGACCCGCGCCACCCCACAGCCGGTCGAACGCCGGCTGCATGCTCGCCACGATCCCGTACTCCACGAACCCGGCGATCAACCGCTTGCTCATGATCTCCGCGTGCTCCACCCGGTGCCGCGCCGCGCGCACCCGATCCGTGCCCAGCTTCGCCGCCGCCGCCGCGAACCCGTCCAGCACCGTCGAGATCGCCGCATCGCCGATCGCGTGGAACCCGCCCTGCATGCCGTGCGCCGCGCAGTCCAGCAGATGGTCGCGCACCTGATCGGCAGTCAGATACCCGTGCCCGCACGCGCCGGTCTCCCCGTCCCGGTACGCCGCCGACACGTGCGCCGTCCGCGACCCCAACGCCCCGTCGGCGAACAGGTCCCCGCCCGCGCCGACCGCGCCCAACTCCCGGGCCCGCGCCGCCCCCGACAGCTCACCCCAGTAGCCGTACACCTCCGGCAGCCCCACGCCCGAGATGCCCAGCAGGCCGGTGAAGTCCTCCTCGTCGGAGATCTCCGGGCCGCCGCACTCGTGCACCGCCGCGATCCCCAACGACGCCGCGTGCGCCAGCGCCACCCGCTGCGCGGCGACCCGCTGCGACCGGGTCACCGACCCCTGCGCCGCCGCCCGCACCACATGATGGGCGTCACGGCGCAACCAGCCCGACACGTCGTACCCGGGGACCGCCGCCGCGTCCGGGCAGGCCGCCAGCAACGCCGACGACACCAGCGCCGAATGGATCGACGCCTGCGACAGGTACACCCGCCGCCCACCGGCCGCCCGGTCCAGCTCCGCCGCGCCGGGCAGCCGCTGGTCGGACCAGTTCGACTCGTCCCAGCCGTGCCCCAGCACCACCGCGTCACCGGGCAACCCCGCCGCGAACGCCGACACCGCGTCCAGCAACTCCCCCGCCGACCGCACCCGGGACAGCTCCAGCCCCGACAGGGCCAGCCCGGTGTCGGTGGCGTGCACGTGCGCGTCCACGAACGCCGGCGTCACCAGCGCCCCGTCCAGCTCCACCACCCGGTCGGCCGCCGGCGCGTCGACGTCGGCGCCCAACCAGGCGATCCGACCGTCGCGCACCAGCAGCGCCGTCGCGGTCGGCTCGGCCGGACAGTGCAGCATTCCACCGCGGTACAAGGTCGAGGGGTTCGTCATGGGTCTCAGTCTGCCGCCAACCGGGATTCGAACAGTCCACGGACCCCGGGCTCCGCCCGCAGCAGCTCCAGCGCCAACTCCGCGTGACCCGGCACGTACCCGTTGCCCACCAGCATCGTCACGTCCGCCGCGAGACCCTCCGCGCCCAACGCCGCCGCCGCGAAGCTCGTCGCCATCGAGAAGAAGATCACCGTGCCGCCGTCCGCGGTGGCCAGCACCGCCCCGTGCTCGCAGCCCGGCACGTCCACGCAGACCACCGTCACGTCCGCCGGGACCCCCAGCGCCGTGGTCACCGCCGTGGACAGCGCCACCGGATCCCGGGCGTCGGCCAACGCGACCACCGACGCCAGGCCGGCACCCTCCAGCGCGTCGCGCTCCGCCGCCACCGGCACCACCCCGACCGTACGACCCGCGCCCGCCCGCCGCGCCGCGGCCAGCGACAGCGACCCGCTCTTGCCGGCCCCACCGATCACGGCCACGGTCACCGGCGTCGGGTCACCCGCGCGTTCCTTCCGCGCCACGTGCTCGGCGACCACCCGCGCGGTCAGCGCCGGCGCCCCGCACACGTCCAGCACGGCCAGCGACAGCTCCGGGTGCAGGTCCGCCGGGAGCACCGCGGCGATGGACCGGGCGAACAGGATCGCGTACCCGTCGCAGGGCACCTGCTCGCTGCGCCCGTCCCAGCGGGCCAGCCCGTCGAGGATGGTCAACGGGGTCAGCGTCAGCGACACCAGGGTGGCCACCCGGTCACCGGCGGTCAGCTTCAGCGGGGAGCGGCGGCCCGCCTCCTCCACCGTGCCGATCAGCATGCCGCCGGACCCGGTGACCGGGTTCTGCATCTTGCCCCGGGTGGAGATGATCTCCAGCACCTCGGCGCGGACCTTCTCCCCGTCGCCGCCGTGCTTCTCCGACAGCTGGCGGAAGCTCGCCGCGTCCAGGTTCAGCCGTTCCACCCGGATGCGTACCTCGTTCGCCGCGATCCGCGGGTCGGCGTCCAGCCGCCAGGCCGCCTGCGGCAGCACCCCCGCCGGTTCCACGACGCGGTGCAGACCCACCGGTGACGTCACGCCGACCTCCCCTGCTCAGCCGCGCGAAGCCCCGGTCAGGACTCGCGTCGCGGGAAAACTTACGGCAGACTAATTTCTTCACCGGATATTTTCCAGTAGCCTTCGGGTTCGCTGATCATTCGCACCACGCACCGAGGAGGGGCCGTGACCCAGACCCAACCGGTTGAGACCATCCCTCAACCCCGTCACGCCCCGGTCGCCGTACCGACCGCAGGGCAGCCCTACGAATACCGCCGCAGCCCCCTGGTCGAACCCGACTGGACCCGCTTCCCCGGCTGGCGCCACATCACCCGCGAGCAGTGGGAGAGCGCCCAGTGGCAGCGCGTCAACTGCGTCAAGAACATCAAGCAGCTGCGCACCGTCCTCGGCGACACCGTCGACGAGACCTTCTACGCCGACCTCGAGGCCGACCAGAAGGCCCTGGCCACCATGTCCATGCTGGTGCCGCCGCAGATGATCAACACGATGGTGCCGTTCGCGCCGATGACCACCGAGGCGTTCCTCGCCGACCCCATCCGGCGCTACATGATCCCCGTCGCCTCCGACCGGCGCACCGACTGGCCGTCGCACCCCTACGCCAGCCGGGACTCACTGCACGAGCACGACATGTGGGTCGCCGAAGGGCTCACCCACCGCTACCCGACCAAGGTCCTCGCCGAACTGCTCTCCACCTGCCCGCAGTACTGCGGCCACTGCACCCGGATGGACCTGGTCGGCAACTCCACCCCCGCCGTCGACAAGCTCAAGCTCACCCTCAAGCCCGTCGACCGCTACGACGCCCACATCGCCTACCTCAAGGCCCACCCCGGGGTCCGCGACGTCGTCGTTTCCGGCGGCGACGTCGCCAACGTCCCGTGGAAGAACCTCGAGTCGTACCTGATGCGGCTGCTGGAGCTGGAAACCGTCCGCGACATCCGGCTCGCCACCAAGGCCCTCATGGGCCTGCCCCAGCACTGGCTCCAGCACGACGTGGTCGAGGGCCTGGAGCGGGTCGCCCGCACCGCCGCCCGGCGCGGCGTCAACCTCGCCATCCACACCCACGTCAACCACGCCCAGTCGATCACCCCGCTGGTCGCCAAGGCCGCCCAGACCGCCCTCGACGTCGGCGTCCGCGACGTCCGCAACCAGGGCGTGCTCATGCGCGGCGTCAACGCCACCACGCCCGACCTGCTCGACCTCTGCTTCGCCCTCCAGGGCGAAGCCGGGATCCTGCCGTACTACTTCTACATGTGCGACATGATCCCCAACGCCGAGCACTGGCGGGTCCCCGTCTGGCACGCCCAGCAGCTCCAGCACGACATCATGGGCTACCTGCCCGGCTACGCCACCCCGCGGATCGTCTGCGACGTCCCGTTCGTCGGCAAGCGCTGGGTGCACATGCTCACCGAGTACGACCGCGAGCGCGGCATCTCCTACTGGACCAAGAACTACCGCACCTCCATCGAGTCCGCCGACCTGGAGGCGCTCAACAAGCGCTACGCCTACTACGACCCGATCGACACCCTGCCCGAGGTCGGCCAGCAGTGGTGGGCCGAGCACCGTAACGACTGACCCACGCACCGAGCGCGGAGGGCCCCGGTTTTCCCGGGGCCCTCCTTTCTCGTTCGCAGGTGGCGGAGCCGGGGCGGTGCTGCCCGGCCACCCGCCCGCCGTGGCGCTGAGCGGCCCTACGGCCCTACCCGCCAGGTGTGGCCGCTGCTGTACTCAAGGCATGAACGGCAAGCTGCTCGCGGCGGTGCGGCGCCGGCCGGTGACGTCGTTCTTCGTCCTGGCGTACCTGCTGTCGTGGAGCTGGTGGGTGCCGATCGCGCTCGCCGGTGGTGTGGTGCACGGCGGCGATCCCTGGCCCACGCACATGCCCGGCCTGCTCGGTCCGCTGCTGGCAGCGGTGACCATCACCGCCGCGGTCGGTGGCCGGGCGGCGGTGGCGGAGTACGTCGGTCGGCTGTGGCGATGGCACGGGGGCTGGCGTACCGCGGTGCTGGCCGCCAGCCCGCTGGCCATGCTGGCTGTCGGGCTCGCGGGTGCCGCCCTGGCCGGGCAGCCCGTACCGCCCTGGCAGGACCTGTTCGTGATCAGTGGGTTGCCGTCAGCGGCGTTGCCGATGCTGGTCGGCCTGATCGTGCTCAACGGCTTCGGAGAGGAGGGAGGCTGGCGCGGTTTCGCCCAGGAACGGCTCCAGACCCGCTACGGCCCGGTGCGGGCGGCACTGCTCACGGCAGTGGGATGGGCAGTCTGGCACGCGCCGCTCTTCGTCATCCTGGCCAGCTTCCGCGGCTTCGACCCCGCCGTGCTGCCCGGCTTCTTCCTCGGCATGCTCGCCGGCGCGGTGGTCCTGGCGTACGTGTACAACGCCGCAGGCGGCGGCATCGCCGCCGCGGCCTGCTGGCACGTGGCCTACAACCTGTCCTCCGCGTCGGCCGCCGCGTCGGGAATCATCGCCGCGGTCGCCACCACCGTCGTCATCCTCTGGGCGGTGGTCCTGCTGATCGCCGCCTACCGCGACCACCGCCGCAACGCACCTTCCCCGTTGCTCGGCGGTCGGGGCCGGCCGGCCGACTCCGGCAGCCCCACCGCCGAACCGGCACCGCAAGGAGGCTAGGCAGAGCGTTCAGCCGGAGCGCGGGGCGTACATGATGACGGCGACGCCGACCAGGCAGATCGCCACGCCGGCCAGGTCCCAGCGGTCCGGCCGGAAGCCGTCCACCGCCATCCCCCAGGCCAGCGAGCCCGCCACGAACACCCCGCCGTACGCGGCGAGGATCCGGCCGAAGTGCGCGTCGGGCTGGAACGTCGCCACGAAGCCGTACGCGCCGAGCGCGATCACGCCGGCGGCGATCCACCACAGGCCCCGGTGCTCCCGCCAGCCCTGCCAGACCAGCCACGCCCCGCCGATCTCGGCGAGCGCGGCGAGGACGAACAACAGCAGCGAGCGGGCGACCAGCATCCGCAGAACCTAACGCGAGCGGCCTCCGGGGTTCCCGGAGGCCGCTCGTCCCGCGTGCGCGGGTCAGCGAAACGCGTCCTTCGCGTTGCGGCCGGCCTGCTTGGCGTGCTCGCCGGCCTGCTTGGCCCGGGCCGCGCTCTGTTCGTTGGCGCCCTCGGCGCGCATCCGCTCGTTGTCGGTGACGTCGCCGATCCGCTCCTTGGCAACGCCGGTCAGCTCCTGGGCCTTGCTCTTCGCCTTATCGGTGAAGCTCATGTCGCCTCCTGTCGCTCCGGCGGTTGCGGGACTGCTGCCCCGCTCCCCCGTGCGTCCCCGGCCCAGGCCCCGGGAAACCGGCCCGTTCCTGATGATCAGGCTGTGTTCTTGGACGGCGCTGGACACACCCTGTAACGCGTCCTAGGACGCTAGGGTGGGGTCTTCCGGTCGTGTGACCTCTGCGGCGGTCAGGACGGAAACGCGATGACCGGCAGATCGTCGTCGCCGTAGCGGGGCTCGCCCGAGAGGATGGGCGCGTCGTGCTCCAGGCACGCCAGCACGGTCGTGGCCAGGTCGGCGCGGCCGGTGAAGCCCCGCCAGTAGGCCAGCTCCTGCCAGGCCTCCCCCGCCGTCGGTAGCACCGCGCAGGCGTCCAGGGCGAGCAGTCGGTGCAGCGCCGCCCGGTCCTTGGGGTCGTCCACCACCGCCAGCGTCTCGGCGGCGGTCACGGCGGTGACGCCGAAGCGCACCCCGTCGGCAATCACCTCGTGCAGCGGCTCCCCGACGTGCACCGAACCGGCCAGGTAGGCCAGCAGGGCGGACCGGTCCAGCACCAGCCGGACCGGCAGGATCTCCCCCGCGGTCACGCCGCCGGCGCCCGACCTGCGGCGGGGTCCTCCCGCGCCGTGCGGCGCACCCGCTCCCGGAGCGCCTGGTAGCGCTCCGCCGGCCAGGCGGCGTCCAGCGCGGCCCGGGTCGCCCGGGCCCTGGCCACACCCTCGTCGGTGACCGCGATCCCCTGGTGGGCCAGCTCGGCGGCCAGCGCCTCCCGGCGCATCAGCGCCCGGGCGGCGTCCACCAGGTAGGCGCTCGCGTTCGGCTCGCGCTCCAGCCGTTCCGCCACGTCCGGCGGAACCGAGATCGACAGCTTGCGCACCGCTCCGGTCATACCGGGGAGCATACGCCGGTGGCACCGGGCCTCCGAGCGCGACACGTCACCACCTCTAGGGCGTCCTAGGACGATGGGGATCGGCCGAGACCGGCATGCTCGCGCTCCACCTCCTCCAGTCCAGCCTCGTCCACGTCAACACTCTGCTGCAGCTGTTCCTCGCCGAACCGGCGTGGGCGACAAGGCTGTCGGACGAGGACCGGCGCGCGCTGACCGCGCTGACGTCACTGGCGCGGCTTGAGCCGCCACGGTGAACGGCCGGCCGTGCGAGGTGTTGTCGCGATGAGTGGTATGACGCTCAGTCATATTTATGGGTCTTGTGACGGATGTGTGGGTCGGGTGGTCATCGGCGGGGTAGTTCGGGTCGGTGGCCGCCGAGGCTGAGCA
>NZ_JBAKHO010000090.1:0-11800 GCF_036902735.1 Micromonospora lacuserhaii
ATCGGCCCAGCAGGCGCTGCCCCGGCCGTCGTTGGCCCGGCAGGCGGCGGCCCGGCAGGCGGCGGCCCGGCCGGCGGCGGGCCCGGCGCGGGTGGCTCGGTGACGCCCAGCTCGTGCAGGAAGCGGCTGGGCTGCTCCTCGTGGTCGTCTCCGCCGACGGCCGCCGAGGCGACCGCGGTGACCAGCAGCCGGCGTCGGGCCCGGGTGACCGCGACGTGGAAGAGGCGACGCTCCTCGTCCAGCAGCGCCGAGGTCTGCCCGACCAGGCCGGCCCGGACACCGGCGCCGTCGGCCCGGCCGGCCAGCACGTCGACCAGCCGCTCCGAGCCGAGCAGGCTGCCACGCAGCCGCAGGTCGGGCCAGACGCCCTCCTGAACGCCGGCGACGGCGACCAGATCCCATTCCAGCCCCTTGGCGGCGTGCGCGGTGAGCAGGCGTACCGCCTCGCCCCGATCGGCGCTGGCGGCGAGGGTGTCCGCCGGTAGGTCCTGGCCGAGCACGTGGTCGAGGAAGACCTCGGTCCGGGCGCCGGGCAGCCGGTCGGTGAACCGGGCCGCCGCGTCGAAGAGCACCATCACCGCGTCGAGGTCCCGGTCGGCCGCCTCGGCCCGCCAGCGCTGCGCGGTCTCGTGCTCGCCGGTGGCCGCCCGGCCCCGGTTGATCGCGCCGGCCCAGCGCTCGGCCAGGCCGCTGGCCCGCCACACCGCCCAGAGCACGTCCTCGGCGGTGGCGCCGGGCGTCGCCGCGGCCCCGCGGGCGGTGGCGATCAGCTCGGCGACCGTACGGGCCGGCTCCACCCAGCGCCGGTCGATGCCGGCCAGCTCCGCCGGGTCGCCCAGCGCCTCGACGATCAGCTCGCCGGAGGGACGCCGGTCGCCGCGGGCCAGCGCGAGGGCGCGCAGCCCCTGGCGCAGCCGCCGCTCGGCCAGCGGATCGGCGCCGCCCAGCGGGGAGTGCAGCAGGGCGACGGCGGCCTCCTCGTCCAGCCGGTCCGGCTCCAGCGCGCAGCGCAGCAGGAGCAGCAGCGGCGCCACCGCCGGCTGCAGGTGCAGCGGGAGGTCCTCGCCGTGCACCACGGTCGGCACCCCGGCGGTGTGCAGGGCCCGCCGCAGCGACGGTAGGTGCAGGTGGGTGGAGCGGACCAGCACCGCCATCGCCGACCACGGCACGCCGTCGAGCAGGTGCGCGGACCGCAGCGCGTGGGCCAGTGAGGCGGCCTCGCTGGTGGACGAGCGGAAGGTGCGTACCTCGACCGAGCCCGGGGGCGCGTCGGGCAGCGGGCGGAGCTGCCGGTGCGCCGCCGGGCCGCGCAGCCGCCGGGAGAGCCGGCCGGTCGCGGCCAGCAGCGCCGCACCGGCCCGGTAAGAGGTGGTCAGCACGACCTGGGCGGCGGGCGCGCCGGAGGCCGTCCGGAACCGGTGCGGGAAGGCGCCCACCACGGCCGGATCGGCACCCCGGAAGGCGTACGTGGAGGAATCCGGATCGGCGAAGGCGACCAGTGACGCCCCGCCACCGGCGATCACCGCGAGCAGTTCCTGCTGGGCGGGATCGGTATCGGCCAGCTCGTCGACGTAGACGTGGGCCAGCCGGCGGCGCTCGGCGGCGAGCAGCTCCGGGTCGTCGAGCAGCATCCCGGTGGCGGCCCGGACCAGCTCGGCCGGGTCGTACGCGATGGAGCCCCGGTTGCTCACGTCGCGCAGGGCGAGGACGGCCACGTACTCCCGGAGGAAGCGGGCGGCGGCCGGCCAGTCGGCGCGGCCCAGCTTCTCGCCAAGCCGGGCCAGCTCGACCGGGCCGACGCCGCGTTCGGCGGCGCGCATGAGCAGGTCCCGCAGCTGGGCGGCGAAGGCCCGGGTCCGCAGCGCGGGGCGCAGGTCGTCGGGCCAGCCGACCGGGTCGTCGCCGGGCTCCTCGCCCACCACGTCGAGCAGCTCGCGGATGATCAGATCCTGCTCGGGGCCGGTGAGCAGCCGGGGCGACGGCTCGCCCCGTTCCGCGGCGGCCCGGCGGAGCAGGCCGAAGGCGTACGCCGGGAACGTCCGCACCAGCGGCTCGCGGAGCACCCGGTGGCCGTCGGCGGCCACCCGCGCCTCAATGCGGTGGCGCAGCTCGGTGGCCTGCCGGCGGCCGAAGGTGAGCACCAGGACGCGTTCCGGGTCGACCCCCTCGGCCACCCGGGCGGCGACCGCCTCGATCAGGGTGTGCGTCTTGCCGGTGCCCGGACCCCCGACGACCAGCATCGGCCCGTCGGTGTGCGCGACGATCTCGGCCTGGCGCGGGTCGACCACCGGGTACGCGTCATCGCCCGCCGACCCCCCGGACCGCGGCTCCCCCAGGTCGCCCGGGCCTGGCCGGCCGTTGCCCTGGATGGACCCGCCGGCATCGCGGTCCCCCCGGACCGCAGCGGCGGACCGCCCCCCACCCGGGCCCGGTCCGGCAGGCCGGCGCACCAACCGGTACCCCTGCACCCGGACATCCCACCACGCCGGTACGACACCACCACCCACCGCGGGTCAGGTGAGGTGGGATTCAAGGGTGTCGAGGGCGGCGGGGACCGAGTCCACCACCGTGAGCAGGTCCAGGCCGGCGGGTTTGAGGAAGGCCTGGTCACCCAGGGCGGCCAGCCAGTCGAGCAGCGGGCGGTAGAAGCCGTCCGTGTCGACCAGCACCATCGGCTTGGCGTGCAGGGCCAGGGTGGCGGTGGTCCAGACCTCGAAGAGCTCGTCCAGGGTGCCCAGGCCACCGGGCAGGGTGAGGAACGCGTCCGACTTGTCGATCATCAGGGTCTTGCGGGCGGCCATGCTCTCGGTGACCAGCAGCTCGTCCGAGGCGAGGTCGGCGACCTCCAGGTCAACCAGCGCCTGCGGGATCACTCCCACGGTGCGCCCGCCAGCGGCCCGCGCGCCGTCGGCCAGGGCGCCCATCATGCCGACGCAGCCGCCACCGCTGACCAGGGTGTGCCCGCGCCGGGCCAGCTCCGCGCCGGTCTCGGCGGCCAGCTCCAGCCAGCGCTGGTCGAGGGTGCGGGAGGAGGCGCAGAAGACGCAGATCGCCGCCACCGGTTCAGCCCTCCCGGCCGTCGTCACCACCGGCCCGCCGCACCGCCCCGCCGCCGGACTGCCGGGCCGCCTCCTGCCGGTCGGCGGCGCCCCGCGCGACCGCCTCCTCGCGGACCGCCTCCTGCTCGGCCGAGAGCGCCGCCTCGGACTCGACGATGTGCCGGACAGCGGCGTCCACGTCGTCGGTGAGGCAGATCAGCTCCAGGTCGACCGGCCCGATCTTGCCTTCGGCAGCCATGGTGTCGCGCAGCCAGTCGAGCAGCCCGCGCCAGTAGTCGGTGCCCATCAGCACCACCGGGAACCGGGTGACCTTGCCGGTCTGCACCAGGGTGAGCGCCTCGAAGAGCTCGTCCATGGTGCCGAAGCCGCCGGGCAGCACCACGAACGCCTGGGCGTACTTGACGAACATGGTCTTGCGGGCGAAGAAGTAGCGGAAGTCGATGGCCAGGTCGACCCAGTCGTTGAGGCCCTGCTCGAAGGGGAGCTCGATGCCGAGCCCGACGGAGAGCCCGCCGGCCTCGCTGGCACCCCGGTTGGCCGCCTCCATCACGCCGGGGCCGCCGCCGGTGATGACGGCGTAGCCGGCACGGGCCAGGGCGGCGCCCAGCTCCTCGGCCAGTCGGCACTCCGCGCTGTCCGGGGTGCTGCGGGCGGAGCCGAACACGCTGACCGCGGGTGGCAGGTCGGCGAGGGTGTCGAAGCCCTCGACGAACTCGGAGAGGATCCGCAGCGCCCGCCAGGCGTCCTTGGTCTTCCAGTCGCCGCGCCCCCGCGAGTCCAGGAGCCGCTGGTCGGCGGTGCTGGTCGGGATCGCGCCCCGGCGCAGCGTGACGGCGCCCCGGTGCCGCTCGGGATCGCGGCCCCGCTGCCGCCCGTTGCTCTGGCTCATGGGAGCAACCGTAGTGGAGCCGCACTCTCGAGGTGCGCGGGGCGACGAGCCGGCAAGAAAGTTCGAGATCTTGGGCAACTAATTCGGTCGCCCGTACGTCTTACTATTCACATACCGGGTATGCCCGGCGCGCGCCTTCGGGGGAGGAGCAAGCGTGATCAACAACAACAACGAGCGGATGCGGATCCGCCGGCAGATGCAGCGACGGATCCGGGACGTGGTGGCCGAACGCCGCCGCGCCCGTCAACTGGAGCCCCCGCCACCGTCCGCCCCCGAACCGCCGGACCCCACCGAAACCCCCCAACTCACCACCGTCTAACCCCCACCCCACCCCGCACCCCCGCACCCCAGTCCTGGTTGATCAAGAAGTTTCGGTCTCAGGAAAGCGCTTTCGAGGACCCAAACTCCTTGATCAACGCGGAAGGAAGCGCGGAAGCGCGGGGGGAAGCGCGGAAGCGCGGGGGGAAGCGCGGAAGCGCGGGGGGAGGGAGGGGCGGCGGGGTCAGGGGGTGGAGAGCCAGCGGTGGAGGGTGGCGGCGCCGTCGCGGATCTTGGTGAGCTCGACGTGCTCGTCCTTGTGGTGGGCCAGGTTCGGGTCACCGGGGCCGAAGTTCAGCGCCGGGATGCCCATCGCCGCGAACCGGGCGACATCCGTCCAGCCCAGCTTGCCGATCGGGGCCGCACCCACCGCGGCCAGGAACTCCTGCGCCGCGGGCGAGCCCAGACCGGGCGCCGCGCCCGCCGCCGCGTCGGTCACCCGCAGGTCGAAGCCGTCGAAGACCTCGCGCAGGTGCGCCTCCGCCGCCGCCGGGTCGCGGTCCGGGGCGTACCGGTAGTTGATTTCGATCTCGCAGTGGTCGGGGATCACGTTCCCGGCCACGCCGCCGTTGATCCGGACCGCGTTGAGCCCCTCGCGGTAGTCGCAGCCGTCGATGGTGACCCGGCGCGCCTCGTACCCGCCGAGCCGGCGCAGCACCTCACCGGCGCCGTGGATGGCGTTCACCCCGTGCCAGGACCGGGCCGCGTGGGCCCGCTCGCCGTGGGTGGTGACGATCGCCCGCATGGTGCCCTGGCAACCCGCCTCGACGATCCCGTACGTCGGTTCCAGCAGCACCGCGAAGTCCGCCTCCAGCCACTCCGGGTGCTCCTGGGCGACCAGGGTCAGGCCGTTGTACTTCGACTCGATCTCCTCGGCCTCGTAGAAGAAGTACGTCACGTCGTAGCGCGGGTCGGGCAGGGTGACCGCCAGGTGCAGCGCGAACGCCACCCCCGACTTCATGTCGGACGTGCCGCAGCCGTACATCAGGTCGCCGCGCATCGTCGACGGGAAGTTGTTGTTCAGCGGCACCGTGTCGAGGTGGCCGGCGAGCACCACCCGCTGGGCCCGCCCCAGGTCGGTACGGGCCATCACGGTGTTGGAGTGCCGGAACGTGGTCAGGTGCGGGACGCCCCGCAACACCTCTTCGACGTGGTCGGCGATCGCCTTCTCGTCCAGGGAGACGGACTCTATGTCGACCAGGGCGCGGGTGAGCGCCACCGGATCGGCCAGGACCTCGGGGGTCAGCGGGTTCTCCATGGCTCGCACGGTACCTTCAAAATCGTGACGAACGCACAGTCTGCCTGGGGCATCGGCCTGGCCACCATCACCGCTGACGAGCAGGTGCTCGACACCTGGTACCCGACCGGAAAGCTGGGGCTCGGCGAGCTGCCGCTGGTCCCCGGGGAGGACCAGGCCGACGTGCTGGACCTGCCGCCGGGCGCGATCGGCGAGCGGACACTGCCGGGTCTGCGTACCGTCGAGGTGGTGACCGTGATCGGGTCGCTGGACGACCCGATCAAGGACGCCTCCGACGCGTACCTCCGGTTGCACCTGCTCTCCCACCGCCTGGTGCGGCCCAACGAGCTCAACCTGGACGGCATCTTCGGCAAGCTGGCCAACGTGGCCTGGACCTCGGCCGGCCCGTGCCCGCCGGAGCGGGTGGACGAGCTGCGGGTGATCGAACGGGCCGCCGGCCGCCACCTGGCCGTCTACGGGGTGGACAAGTTCCCCCGGATGACCGACTACGTGGTCCCCGCCGGCGTGCGGATCGCCGACGCGGATCGGGTCCGGCTCGGCGCCCACCTGGCCGCCGGCACCACCGTGATGCACGAGGGCTTCTGCAACTTCAACGCCGGCACGCTGGGCACCTCGATGGTGGAGGGGCGGATCGTGCAGGGCGTGGTGGTCGGGGACGGCTCCGACGTCGGCGCCGGCGCCTCGATCATGGGCACCCTCTCCGGCGGCGGCACCGACAAGGTGCGCATCGGCGAGCGGAGCCTGGTCGGCGCGAACGCCGGCATCGGCATCTCGCTCGGCGACGACTGCGTGGTCGAGGCGGGCTGCTACGTGACCGCCGGCTCCAAGATCACCCTGCCGGACGGCCGGGTGGTGAAGGCCCGCGAGCTGTCCGGGGTGGACGGGCTGCTCTTCTGGCGCAACTCGGTCACCGGGGCGCTGGAGGCGAAGCCGCGCACCGGCAAGGGCATCGAGCTGAACGCCGCCCTGCACGCCAACGACTGACGGCCCCGCCGGGTCCGCAGCACGCCGCCGCGGACCCGGGGGTACGCCTCACCGCTGTCGGTACGCCCGGATGCTCGCGGCCACCCGAAGGTCGGGAGGATGGCGCGTCCCGGCCCGGCCCGCGGCGGAGATCCGGGATGATCGACCGGGTGACGTCCATGAGGGAACGGATGCTGGCCGGGGAGCCCTACCTCGCCAACGAACCCGAGATCATCGCCGACCTGGACCGGGCCGCCGGGTTGCTGGAGCGCTTCAACACCAGCTCCGCCGCCGACCCCGAGGGTCGACTGGCCGCGCTGCGCGACCTGCTCGGCTCGCTCGGCGAGGACACCTGGATCCGGCCGCCCTTCTACTGCGACTACGGCTGGCAGATCCACATCGGCCCGCGCAGCTTCGTCAACTTCCACGCCGTCCTCCTCGACGTCGCCCGGATCACCATCGGCGCCGACGTCCAGATCGGACCGAACGTCCAACTGCTCACCCCCACCCACCCGGTGGAACCCGGCCCCCGCCGGGACAAGTGGGAGGCCGCGAAGCCGATCACCATCGGCGACAACGTCTGGCTCGGCGGCGGGACGATCGTCCTCGCCGGGGTGACCGTCGGGGAGAACACCGTGGTCGGCGCGGGGGCCGTGGTGACGAGGGACCTGCCACCCAACGTGGTCGCCGTGGGGAACCCCGCTCGCCCGGTCCGCACCCTCGAATAACCGCTTGACCTGGCCCGGCTGCTGCGCCGGGCGGCGCCCTCACCCCGGCAGCGGGTCGGTTGGCCGTACCACCAGGTCGGCGCGGTGCGCGGTGCCGGTCACCCGGGCGGCGTTCGCCTCGTCGCTGCCGTGCGCCCAAGCCGCCGCCTCCGCCGGCGACCGCCCGTACGCCCGGTGCCGGTCGACCAGCCGGCGCAGGCGCAGCTCGACGTCCAGGTCGAGGAACCAGGCCTCGTGCAGCAGCGGCCGCACATCGTCCCAGGGCGGCTCGTCGAGGAGCAGGTAGTTGCCCTCGGTCACCACCAGCCGGACCGAGGGCGGCACCTCGATCGCCCCGGCCACCGGTTCCTCCAGGTCCCGGCGGAACAGCGGCGCGTACACGGCGGTCGGTTCGAGGCGGTGGAGCCGGCGCAGCAGCGAGACGTAGCCGTTGGCGTCGAAGGTGTCCGCCGCGCCCTTGCGGTCGGCGCGGCCCAACCGGACCAGCTCCGCCTGGGCCAGGTGGAAGCCGTCCATCGGCACCAGCCGGGCGGCCTGGCCGACCTCGGCGACGATCCGCTCGGCCAGGGTGGACTTGCCCGCCCCCGGCGCGCCGGCGATGCCGAGCAGCTGCCGCGGACCGGCGTCGGCCAGCGCCCGGGCCCGGGCGACCAGCTCGTCGAGGGGCAACTGCCGTGCCTCGGGCATCAGTCGAGCACCGGCTCGCTGATGGTGAACCGGGCCCGCACCACGGCGTGCACGGTCTGCGGACGCGGGTCCAGCTCCAGTTCGGGCGGCCCCCCGGCGCCGCGGGCGAACGCCGCCTTGCCGGCCGGCATGTCGTACCCGTCGCTGGGGTCGGCCAGCTCCACCAGGGCGGTGACCCGGGCGCCGAGCGCCTCGGCGTACTCCCGGGCGCGCAGCAGCGCGTCGGCGATGGCGGCATGCCGGACCTCCCGGTGGGCCGGACTGTCCGGGCGCAGGGACCACCACGGGCCGGCGATCTCGACCTGCTCCTGGTCGGCCAGGCGCAGCATCAGCTCGGCGAGGGTGGCGAAGTCGGTGACCGTCACGGTGGTGCTGACGCTGCCCCGGTAGCCGACCACCCGCTCGCCGGAGCGGTTGGTCTCGGGGCGCACCCACAGGTCGCCGGTCTCCCGACGGTCCGCCGGCGGCTGGTGCTCGTCGAGCAGCACCCGGACGGCGGCGGCCCGCTCGGCGAGCCGGGTCAGGGTGGCCTCCCGGTCCCGCTCGCGGGCGGTCACCGTGACCTGGAACCGGGCCAGCTCGGGTGGCACCTCGCGGTACGCCTCACCGCGCACCGCCACCACCGGTCCGTCCGCCACGACCTCACCCTAACGGTGGGGTGGGCGGGCCGCCCCGTTCCACGGTCAACCGACGGGCCGAGTACTCCACCTCGTCACCGTCGGTCCGGCACCCGTCCAGGTGCCCGCCGGCCGCGCCGAGCGCGTGCAGGAACGCCAGCTCCGCAGCGTCGGGAACGAGCGGGAAACGGGGGCGCAGCCGTACCGTCGGACGGCCGGCCAGCGCGACCCGGGCATCCCGGCCCTCGCCGTGCCGGGCGGTCAACGCCGCCCGGTCGCCGGCCCGCAGCGCGCCGGCCAGCTCGTCCAGGAAGGCGGTGACCGACCCGAGCGCGTCGAGGATCTCCGCGCGGTTGCCGAGCAGCATGTTCGCCGTCCGCTCCGGCGGCGTGCCGGCGACCCGGGTGCCGTCGCGGAAGCTGCCGGCCGCGAGGGCTAGCACCGCGTCGCGCAGCGGCGACCGGTCGGTGGCGCCGGCCAGCGCGCCGGCCAGCAGGTGCGGCACGTGCGAGGCGAGCGCGACGACCGCGTCGTGCCGGTCGGCTGCCATCGGCACCACCCGGGCGGCGAACACGTCGACGACCAGCGCGGTCAGCCACCGGAACGCGGCCAGCCCCGGCCCGGGCGCCGGGCAGAGCACCCAGGCGGCGCCGTCGAAGAGGTCCGGCACGGCGGCGGCCAGGCCGGCCCGGTCGGTGCCGGCCATCGGGTGGCCGGGGACGAACCGGTGGGCCAGCCCACGCGCAGTGGCGAACGCGGCCAGCTCGGCCTTGGTGCTGCCCACGTCGGTCAGCACGCAGCCGTCGGCGGTCGCCGCCGCCACCTCGACCAGGGTGTCCGGGAGGGTGGGCAGCGGGCCGCAGAGGAAGACCACGTCCCGATCGGCCACCGCGTCGACCAGGCGGTCCGGCGCGGGTACGCCGATCCGCCGCGCCTGGTGCCGGGTGACCTCGTCCGGGTCCCAGCCGATCACGTCGAGGCCGGCGGCGTGCAGCCGGAGCAGCACCGACCCGCCGATCAGGCCGGTGCCGACCACCGCCGCCCGCACCGGGGCGCCGAGCCTGTCCACCATCGGCGCACCTCGACGTTCCTCCGCGCGGGCGGGGCCGGTGGGCCCCGACTCGGTCCGGGGAGAGGATATCGCCCGACGGCCGGCCCGGGCGGGGGCCGGCCGGTGGGCGGACGGCTGGGTCAGGCCAGCGCGAGCCGGGCCGCGACGGCGTCGACGTGCGCGTCGGACTCGGTGAGCGCCGCGCGGACGTGCCGCGACCCGCCGGGGCCGTAGAAGACGCCGGCGGCGACCAGGATGCCCCGCCGGGCCAGCCAGTCGACGGTGTCCCAGCAGTCCTCGTCGCGGGTCATCCACAGGTAGAGGCCGGCCTCCGAGTGCTCGACCGTGAAGCCCGCCCCGGTGAACGCGGCGAGCAGCGTCTCCCGCCGGGCCCGGTAGCGCTCCCGCTGCTCGTCGGCGTGGGCCTGGTCGCCCAGGGCGGCCACCATCGCCGCCTGCACGGGCGCGGGCACGATCATGCCGGCGTGCTTGCGGACCTTGAGCAGCTCGGCCACCAGGGTCGGGTCGCCGGCCACGAAGCCCGCCCGGTAGCCGGCCAGGTTGGAGCGCTTGGAGAGCGAGTGCACCGCCAGCACCGAGTCGTACGACCCGCCGCAGACCTCGGGCGAGAGCACCGACACCGGCGTGGCGTCGGCGGACCAGCCCAGCGGCAGGTAGCACTCGTCGCTGGCCACCACGGCCCCGCGCTCCCGCGCCCAGTCGACCACCTTGCGCAGGTGGGCGGTGGGCAGCACCCGACCGGTCGGGTTGCCGGGCGAGTTCACCCAGACCAGGCGTACCCGGGGGTTCGGACCGACGGCGGTCAGCGAGTCGGCGCGGACGGTGGTGGCACCGGCGAGCCGGGCCCCGTCCTCGTACGTGGGGTAGGCGATCGACGGCACCACGACCACGTCACCGGGGCCGATCCCGAGCAGGGTGGGCAGCCAAGCGACCAGTTCCTTGGAGCCGATCGTCGGCAGCACGCCGAGCCCGTCGACGCCGGCCCCGCAGGCGCGGGCCACCCAACCGGCGATGGCGTTCCGCAGCGCCGGGGTGCCGGCGGTAAGCGGGTAGCCCGGCGCGTCGGACGCGTCCGCCAGCGCCTGCCGGATCACCGGTGGCACCGGGTCGACCGGCGTGCCCATCGAGAGGTTGATCAGACCGTCCGGGTGCGCCGCGGCCAGGGTGGCCGCGGCGTCCAGCGTGTCCCAGGTGAACTCGGGCAGCCGTGCCGAGACCGGCGCGGGCCGGTTCAGTGGCCCTCGCCGCGCGGCGGCTGGGCGGCGACGAACGTCGCGTCCTTCTCCACCTTGCCGATCTTCGACGCGCCGCCGGGCGAGCCCAGGTCCTCGAAGAACTCGTAGTTGGCCCCGGTGTAGTCCTTCCACTGCTCGGGGACGTCGTCCTCGTAGAAGATGGCCTCCACCGGGCAGACCGGCTCACAGGCACCACAGTCGACGCACTCGTCGGGGTGGATGTAGAGCATCCGGTTGCCCTCGTAAATGCAGTCGACCGGGCACTCCTCGATGCATGCCTTGTCGAGCACATCTACGCACGGCTCGGCGATGATGTAGGTCACCGGTCTTCTCCTCCGCAAGACTCGTCGCGATCACCCGCGACGGTAAGAGCCTAGTATCTCGCCGGGGAGGGGGTCGATCGTGCTCCGACAGCAGGATGTGGGACACCGGATCGTGGTCCGCCGGATTGTGGGGATTCGCGAGGGCCGGCCGCTCTTCTCGGACGCTCTGGGCGAGCTGGTGGAGCTGACCGAGACCCATCTCACTCTCGCCACCGCCCAGGGGCGGCTGCGGGTCCCGGTGGCTGACGTGCACCGGGCGAAGCGGGTGCCGCCGACCCGGCGGCCGACCGCCGCCGCGGTGGTCGCCCTGGAGCTGGCCTCCGACGAGGCGTGGCCGGCCCCGGTCCGGGGGCGGCTGGGCGACTGGCTGCTGCGGTCGGCGGCGGGCTGGAGCGGGCGGGCCAACTCGGCGCTGCCGGTGGGCGACCCGGACCGGCCGCTGCCGGAGGCGGTGGACGCGATCGAACGCTGGTACGCCGAGCGGGGCCAGCCGGCGATGGTCAACACGCCGCTGCCGCTCGCCGCGCCGGTCGGCGCCGAGCTGGACGGGCGCGGCTGGGGCGCCCGCCCGCCCGTGCTGGTGCAGACCGTCGCGCCCGCCGCGCTGCCGCCGGCGCCACCGACGCCCGCCGGCGCGCCGCCGGTCGGGCT
>NZ_JBAKHO010000008.1:0-188371 GCF_036902735.1 Micromonospora lacuserhaii
GGGTCCGCCCGGTCCGCCGGCGGCGCGGCCCGGGCGGTCACGCGCACCCTGAGTGACGACCCGCTGGGCGGCACAGCTGCTGCGCAAGCGGGCCGGCGACGTGGCGCGGCACTGGCCGCTGCTCGCCGCGGGGCTCGGCGACGCGTGGTGGGAGACCTTCCGCGACTGGGCGACCGGCCGGCCCACCGCCGGCTCGCTGCGCGACGGCTGGGAGCTGGCCCGGGTGCTGCGCGACCGGGGCGCGCTGCCGCCGCTGGGCGCCGAGGAGCTGGTAGTCCGCGAGGCGGGCAGCCGCTACGACGGGGTCGGTCCGCCGCGGCCCCGCCGGCTGCCGGCCGTCGCCCGCGCCGGCGGCGCCGTCGCGGTGCAGCTCGCCGGTCGGGTACGCCTGCTGCGCCCCGCCCCCCGCTGAGCCGCCCGGCCCGTGCGGCCGGTCCGCCCGTGCGGCAGGATCGGTGCCATGGATCTCGGACTCACCGACCGGGTGTACGTACTCACCGGCGCCTCCCGCGGCCTGGGTTTCACCACCGCCGAATGCCTGGTCGCCGACGGCGCCCGGGTGGTCCTCTCGGCCCGTGACCCCGAGCGGGTGGCCGGGGCGGTGGCGCGGCTCGGCGGGCCGGAGCACGCCATCGGACTCACCGCCGACCTCACCGACGCGGGCACCCCCGAGCGGCTGGTGGCGGCCGCCCGGGAGCACTTCGGCCGGCTCGACGGGGCGCTGGTGTCGGTGGGCGGGCCGCCTCGGGGCACCGCCGCCGAGGTGACTGACGCGCAGTGGCGGGAGTCCTTCGAGACCGTCTTCCTGGGCAGCGTGCGGATGGCCCGTACGGTCGCCGGTGCGCTGACCGACGGCGGCGCGGTCGGTCTGGTCCTCTCCACCTCGGCCCGCGGCCCGGTGCCCGGCCTGGGCATCTCCAACGGCCTGCGTCCCGGCCTGGCGGGGGTGGCCAAGGACATGGCCGACGAGTACGGCGCCCGGGGCGTCCGGGTGCTCGGCCTGCTGCCGGGGCGGATCCTGACCGACCGCAACCAGGAGCTCTTCGCCGCCACCGGGGACGCCGAGGCGGCCCGGGCCGAGGCGGAGGCCGGCATCCCGCTGCGCCGGATCGGCGACCCGGCCGAGTTCGGTCGGGTGGCCGCGTTCCTGCTCTCCCCCGCCGCCGGCTACGTCACCGGGGTGACCGTGCCGGTCGACGGCGGCGCCCTGCGCGGCCTGTGACCCCGGCCCGCCGGCCCCGGCCGACTGCGGAACCGACCGGCGGCCGTGCGGCGCGCCCGACGAAGGCGGAGCTGGCCGCCGCCAGCGACCGGACCATCCCGGACGTGATCGCGCCGGGGCTGGACGTGCTCTTCGTCGGCATCAACCCCGGGCTCTGGTCGGCGGCGACCGGCCGGCACTTCGCCCGTCCGGGCAACCGGTTCTGGCCGGCGCTGCACCGGGGTGGCTTCACCCCGCGCCAGCTCCGCCCCGAGGAGCAGGACCTGCTGCCCGGGTACGGGCTGGGCATCACGAACATGGTGGCGCGGGCCAGTGCCCGGGCCGACGAGCTGACCGCCGCCGAGCTGCTGGCCGGGGCGGAGATCCTGGCCGGCAAGGTGGCCGCGTACCGGCCGGCGTGGGTGGCGGTGGTCGGGGTGACCGCGTACCGGATCGGGTTCGCCCGGCCGAAGGCGGGTTTCGGCCCACAGCCGGAGCCGCTGGCGGGTGCCCGGCTCTGGGTGCTGCCCAACCCGAGCGGGCTGAACGCGCACTTCACCCCGGAGACGCTCGGGGCGGCCTTCGGCGAGCTACGGGCGGCCGTCGACGGCTAATTGGCCGCGGCCGGCGGCAACGCCTCCTGCGCCACGTAGGTGCCCATCGGCACCGTGGTGATCACCGGCTCGGGCTCCGCCGACGGCGCGTACGGCGTGGGCGAGTCGGCGACGGCGAACTGGGTGCGGTACAGCTCGGCGTAGAGGCCGCCGACCGCGACCAGTTCGTCGTGCCGGCCCCGCTCGACGAGCCGGCCGTCGTCGAGGACGAGGATCTGGTCGGCGTCACGGACGGTGGAGAGCCGGTGCGCGATCACCAGCGCGGTACGCCCGGTGAGCGCCACGGACAGCGCCCGTTGCACCGCCGCCTCGCTCTCGGAGTCGAGGTGCGCGGTGGCCTCGTCGAGGATGACGATCGACGGCGCCTTGAGCAGCAGCCGGGCGATCGCGATGCGCTGCTTCTCGCCGCCGGAGAACCGGTAGCCGCGCTCGCCGACCATGGTCTCCAGCCCGTCGGGCAGGGCGCGGACCAGGTCGGCGACCTGCGCGCCGGCCAGCGCGGCCCAGATCTCGTCGTCGGTGGCGTCCGGCTTGGCGTAGCGGAGGTTCTCGGCGATCGTCTCGTGGAACAGGTGCGAGTCCTGGGTGACGACGCCGATCTCGTCGCGCAGCGAGGCGAGGGTGGCGTCCCGGACGTCGACCCCGCCGACCCGCACCTCGCCGTCGGTGACGTCGTAGATCCGGGAGATCAGCATGGAGAGAGTGGACTTGCCGGCGCCGGAGGGGCCGACCAGGGCCACCATCTGGCCCGGCTCGACGGTGAACGAGACGCCCTTGAGCACCGGCTCGTTGACCGTACGGTCGAGGGTGGCGACCTCCTCCAGCGAGGCCAGCGACACGTCGGCGGCGGCCGGGTAGCGGAACCGGACGTCGCGGAACTCGACCCGGCCGACGCCCCGGGGCACCGGCACCGCGTCGGGCTTCTCCTGGATGCCGGGGCGCAGGTCGAGCACCTCGAAGACCCGGTCGAAGGAGACCAGCGCGCTCATCACGTCCACCCGGACGTTGGACAGCGCGGTGAGCGGGCCGTAGAGGCGGGTGAGCAGCAGAGCGAGGGTGACCACGGTGCCGGCGCTGACCGCGCCGGTGACCGCCAGCCAGCCGCCGAGCCCGTAGGTGAGCGCCTGGGCCAG
Source organism: Micromonospora lacuserhaii (assembly GCF_036902735.1). Lineage (NCBI taxonomy): Bacteria > Bacillati > Actinomycetota > Actinomycetes > Micromonosporales > Micromonosporaceae > Micromonospora > Micromonospora lacuserhaii. Next base: position 2,949 of record NZ_JBAKHO010000008.1, read on the forward strand.
CGAGGCGACCAGCAGCATCGCCACGAAGAACGTCCGCGAGTACATGGCGGACTGGATGCCGATGTCCCGGACCCGCTCGGCCCGGCCGGCGAACCGACGCGCCTCGACCTCCGGCGCGCCGAAGAGCTTGACCAGCAGCGCCCCGGCGACCCCGAACCGCTCGGTCATCGTGGCGTTCATCTTGGCGTCGAGGTTGTACGACTCCCGGGTGATCTCGGCCAGCCGCTTGCCGACCCGGCGGGCCGGGACGATGAAGATCGGCAGCATGACCAGCGAGAGGAGGGTGATCTGCCAGGAGAGGGTGAACATCACCCCGGCGGTGAGCACCAGCTGGATGACGTTGCTGACCACCCCGGAGAGGGTGGAGGTGAACGCCCGCTGGGCGCCCATCACGTCGTTGTTGAGCCGGCTGACCAGCGCGCCGGTCTGGGTCCGGGTGAAGAACTGCAGCGGCATCCGCTGGACGTGGTCGTAGACCCGGGTGCGCAGGTCCAGGATGATGCCCTCGCCGATCCGGGCCGAGTACCACCGCTGGGCCAGCGAGAAGAGCGCGTCGGCGACCGCCAGGGCACCGATGATCAGGGCCAGCCGGACCACCGTCGCGCCGGCGTCGGCAGCCGCCCCGGTGATCTCGTTGATGACCTTGCCGGCCAGCACCGGGGTGGCGACCCCGATGATCGCGGCGATCACCACGGTGACCAGGAAGACGACGATGTCGCGTCGGTACGGGCGGGCGAACGCGACGATCCGCTTGGCGGTGCCCCGCTTGAGCTGGTGCGCGGAGACCTCGTCCCGGCTACGCATCGAGCGGAGCATGCTCCACCCGGCCATCCCGCCACCGGACATGGGGTTGGACATCGGTCACCTCCGGGTCGTGGGCAGCGGGCACCGTCAGGTCAATTCTCCCGACGACTACGACAACCTCGCGAGTAACCCGGATCTTCCCGAACGGTCCTTACTATTCTCCCCGCCCGGCAAGATCCCGCAGACGGCGGGTCTGCGCCTCCCGCTCGGCGCGCTGCTGCTCGGCGTGGGACCGGGTGCCGGCGCCGGCGATCAGCGCCTTGATCTCCACCACCGCGTCGCGGTTGGCGGCGAGCAGCCCCGCGGTCAGGTCCCGGACCGCGCCGTCGAGATCGGCGTTCGGCACCACCAGGGTGGCCAGCCCGATCCGGTCCGCCTCGGCGGCGTCCATCCGCCGGCCGGTGGCGCAGATCTCCAGGGCGCGGGAGTAGCCGACCAGCTCGACCAGGCGCTTGGTGCCGGCCAGATCGGGGACCAGCCCGAGGGTCACCTCGGCCATCGAGAACCGGGCGTCCTCGGCGAGCACCCGCAGGTCGCAGGCGAGGGCCAGCTGGAAGCCGGCGCCGATCGCGTGCCCCTGAACGGCCGCCACCGAGATCACGTCCGGGCGGTGCAGCCAGCTGAAGCCCTGCTGGTACTCGGCGATCCGGTCGGCGCACTCCTGCTCGGGCAGGGTGGAGAGCTCGGCGAAGGAGCCCGGGCCGGAGGCGCCGGCCACCGACAGGTCGAGACCGGCCGAGAAGGCCCGCCCCTCGCCGCGCACGACGACGACACGCACGTCGCCGGGGAGATCCCGGGAGAAGTCGCTCATCGCGCGCCACATCGCCGGGGTCTGGGCGTTGAGCACGTCGGGCCGGCACAACGTCACCGTCGCGACCGGCCCGTCGCAGTCGAGGCGCACCCCGGTCGTCTCGGCGGTCACCGGACCGCCCGGGGCGCGACGCTGATGGACGACGCTGGCGGGCGGGTCACGCCTTCTTGCGGCGCCGGGCGCCGCCACGCTGACGCAGCTGCACCCCGGACTCGGTGAGCACCCGGTGGATGAATCCGTAGGAACGGCCGGTCGAGGCCGCGAGCGCGCGGATGCTCTCACCCGAGGTGTACCGCTTTACCAGGTCCTTGGCGAGCGTCTGACGCTCGGCTCCGACGATCCGGCGACCCTTCTCAGTGCTGGTGGCTGTGCCAGTGGCTGCCATGCTGATTCCTCACGTCCCAGACTGTGCGGTTCGGATACGGTCCCACCTATTAGACCGCCTCGAACGATCATGCGCCAGATATCAACTCTTCGCCAACCGACACGCTATGCAGTGTCAGCTTCCCGATAGAGTGATCCTTCCGACCGGCTGACCTGACGTCGTCGGTGTGGGCCACTGCGGCCGGCGGCACGCCCCGGCCGGGCCGTACCCTGCCCGGGTGACGGAGCTGCTGGGGAGCGCGGGCGGCGCGGCGCTGGTCTTCGCCGCGACCAATCTGGACGACATCGTGGTGCTCACCGTGCTCTTCGTGGCGGCGCGCGGCACCGGCCGGCCCCGTCCCTGGCAGATCGTCGCGGGTCAGTACCTCGGCATCGGCGCGCTGGTCGCGGCGAGCCTGGTGGTCGCCGCCGGGCTGCTGGTCGTCCCCGATCCGTGGACCGGCCTGCTCGGTCTGCTGCCGATCGCGCTCGGCGTCCGCGCGCTGCTGGCCCGCACCGATGACGACGGCCCGCCGGCCGTGGTGGGCGGGCTGCTCGGGGTGGCCGGGGTGACGATCGCCAACGGGGCCGACAACATCGCCGTCTACGTGCCGGTGTTCCGCAGCCTGGACCCGGCGACCGGCCCGGTGTTCCTGCTGGTCTTCGCCGCCCTGGTGGCGCTCTGGTGCACGGCCGCCGGGCTGCTCGGCGGCCACCCCCGGGTGGTCCGGCTGGTCGGCCGCGCCGGCCACTGGCTGGTCCCGGCGATCTTCATCGCGATCGGCGTGGTGATCCTGGTCGGCTCGGGCGTGCTGGGCCGGTTGGCCGACCTGGCGGCCTGACGCCGCCGGGCCGGCCCGGCGGCGTCAGGCCAGCTCGACCAGTTCGAGCAGGTCGTCGCTCCAGGCGTCCTCGTCGCCGTCGGGGAGCAGGATGGCCCGGTCGGGCTTGAGCGCGAGCACCGCCCCGGGGTCGTGGGTGACCAGCACGATCGCGCCCGGATAGTTGGCGATGGCGTCGAGCACCTGCTCCCGGCTGACCGGGTCGAGGTTGTTCGTCGGCTCGTCCAGCAGCAGCACGTTCGCCCCCGAACAGACCAGGGTCGACAGGGCGAGCCGGGTCTTCTCACCGCCGGAGAGCACCCCGGCCGGCTTGTCGACGTCGTCGCCCGAGAAGAGGAACGCGCCGAGGATCTTGCGCAGGTCGGTGTCGGACTGCTCGATGGCGGCGGCCCGCATGTTCTCCAGCACCGTCCGGTTCACGTCGAGCGTCTCGTGCTCCTGGGCGTAGTAGCCCAGCCGCAGCCCGTGCCCGGCGTGCACCTCGCCGGTGTCGGGCTTGAGCAGGCCGCCGAGCATTCGCAGCAGGGTGGTCTTGCCGGCGCCGTTGAGGCCGAGGATGGCCACCCGGGAGCCCCGGTCCACCGCCACGTTCACGTCGGTGAAGATCTCCAGCGACCCGTACGACTTGGACAGGCCGGTGGCCGTGAGCGGGGTCTTGCCGCACGGCGCCGGGGTGGGGAAGCGGACCTTGGCCACCCGGTCGGCGACCCGGACCTCCTCCAGCCCCGAGATCAGCTTTTCGGCCCGGCGGGCCATGTTCTGCGCGGCGACGGTCTTGGTGGCCTTGGCCCGCATCTTGTCGGCCTGCGCCATCAGCGCGCCGGCCTTCTTCTCGGCGTTGGCCCGCTCCCGGCGGCGGCGCCGCTCGTCGGTCTCCCGCGCCTCCAGGTACGCCTTCCAGCCCAGGTTGTAGACGTCCACCACGGAACGGGTGGCGTCCAGGAACCAGACCTTGTTGACCACCGACTCCAGCAGCGAGCCGTCGTGGGAGATCACGATCAGGCCGCCCTTGTGGTTGGCGAGGAAGCCGCGCAGCCAGGTGATCGAGTCGGCGTCGAGGTGGTTGGTGGGCTCGTCGAGCAGCAGGATGCCGCCGCCGTTCTCGCCGGCGTCGCGGAACAGGATCCGGGCCAGCTCGATGCGGCGGCGCTGGCCGCCGGAGAGGGTGCCGATGGTCTGAGCGAGGGCCCGGTCGGGCAGGCCCAGGTTGGCGCAGATCCGGGCCGCCTCGGCCTCGGCGGCGTACCCGCCGAGGGCGGCGAACTGGTCCTCCAGGGCGCCGTAGCGACGGACCAGCTTGTCCTCGGGGTTCTCCGCGAGCTGCTCCTCGACCTGCTTCATCTGGGCCATCAGCACGTCCAGGCCGCGGGCGGAGAGCACCCGGTCCCGGCCGGTGACCTCCAGGTCACCGGTGCGCGGGTCCTGCGGGAGGTAGCCGATCGCGCTGCGTCGGTCGAGCTGCCCCCCGTACGGCTGCCCCTCGCCGGCCAGCACCTTGAGGGTGGTGGTCTTGCCGGCGCCGTTGCGGCCGACCAGGCCGATCCGGTCGCCCGGCTGCACCCGCAGGGTGGTGTCGGACAGCAGGATCCGGGCGCCGGCGCGCAACTCCAGGCCGGTGGCAGTGATCATGTCGGGGAACTCGCTCTCGGGGTCCGGAAGGGCTGACTCAGGGCACGCGAAACGGCCGGCGGGCCCGATGGCCCGTCGGCGCGGGGCGGTTCAGCCTTCGCAGAGCAGCACCCGTCAAGTGTACCGGGCCGCCTTTCGTGCCCTGTCCGGATTACCGAGCAAGATCATCGGGTACCGAATCTGCCGTCCGGACCCGGTCCGGTACCGCAACCACCTGAACGTGATGAATCGGTGATCGGGGTCAACATGGAGCTGAACGAGAACGCGCAGATCGACACCAGCCAGGTGGACGATCGGCGAGGGTCCGGCGGAGGCGGCGGGATGGGCATACCCATCCCGATCGGCGGCGGCCGCGGAGGGATCGTCGGCATCATCATCGCGGTCCTCGTCGCGCTGGTCGGCGGCGGCTTCGGGCTGAACGCGGCGACCAACGGCGGCGGCGATGAGCAGGGCGACAACACGTCGCTGCAGCAGAAGTGCTCGGCCGACGACGCGCTCCAGCAGCTGGACTGCCGCAACACGGCGTACGTCAACTCGATCCAGGCGTACTGGCGCACCGCGCTGCCCGAGAAGTTCGGCGACCAGTACCAGCCGTCGAAGACGGTCTTCTTCAGCCAGGGCGTGAACACCGGCTGCGGCCAGGCCGACTCGGGCGTCGGGCCGTTCTACTGCCCGGCCGACGACCTGGTCTACATCGACCTCACCTTCTACAAGCTGCTCGCCGACCAGCTCGGCGCGGAGGGTGAGTTCGCCCAGCCGTACGTGCTGGCCCACGAGTACGGCCACCACGTGCAGGACCTGCTCGGCACCGAGGCGCAGATGCGCCGCCAGCAGCAGCGCGACCCGAACAACGCCAACGCGCTGTCGGTGAAGCTCGAACTGCAGGCCGACTGCTACGCGGGGGCCTGGGCGAAGAACGCCACCGGCACCGCGGACGCCAAGGGCCAGAAGATCTTCAAGAGCGTCACCGAGCAGGACATCCAGCAGGCGGTCGACACCGCCGAGAAGATCGGCGACGACGCCATCCAGCAGCGCTCCGGGCGCCCGGTGAACCCCGACGAGTTCACCCACGGCACGTCCGAGCAGCGTCAGCAGTGGTTCACCAAGGGGTACTCCACCGGTGACCCGAAGTCCTGCGACACCTTCGGCGGCAGCCTCTGACGGCGTACCGCACGCCCGGCGACGGCCGGTGGGTCCCCGACCCGCCGGCCGTCGTCCCGTCTCAGTCGGGGTCGCGGACCAGGACGCGTACCGCGCGGGCGGCGGCGATCGCCCCCACCAGCACCGCGTGCCGGGGCTCCGGCACGTCGAGCAGCCGCTCGGCCCGCAGCGCGGCCAGCGGAGCGAGCCGCCGGTCGGCCAGCACGGTGTCCACGGCCCGCCGGTCGCCGCCGCAGACCAGCGCGGCCAGCGTCGCCGTCTCCGGCAGCAGCAGCCGTACGGCCAGCTCGGCGGCGTCGCCCAGGGCCGCCTTCGCCTGGTTGTCCCGGCGTCGGGCGAAGCGCTGCTGGGACCACCCGCCGGCGGCGGTGCGCCCCTGCACGTACCGGGTGTCCACCTTGGAGACCGCCAGCTTCTCCCCCACCGCGACGCCGACCGCCACCGCGCCCTTCCGGGCGAGCAGCAGCCCGATCCGGCGAGGCGCGGCCGCCGCGGCGACGAAGCCGGGTACGTCAGAGCTGGCCGGTGCCCCCGGTGGGGTGTGCAGCTCGGCCGTCGCGCCGTCGGGAGCGGTCAGCAGCAGGCCGTACCCCTGGACGTTGGTGGTGGGCGTGCCGTGCCGGTCGGCGAAGCCCTCGACCCACCGGGCGACCCGACCGGGGTCCACCTCGACCCACCGGCCACCGCCGGCTGCGGGTCGGCTGCTCATGGGCCGACGGTACGGCACAGCGGCCGCAACGCTCACCGGGCCCGGTCAGTCGGCGAGCAGCACGGCGACGGCGAGGGCGCCGATGATGGCGCTGGAGAGCAGCCCGGTCACCAGCCGGCCGCGCGGACCGGCCAACATCCGACCGACCAGGGTGCCGCCGCCGGCGATCAGCAGCTGCCAACTCGCCGAGGCGAGGAACGCGCCGAGCACGAAGAGCCCGGCCGCCGGCGGCCCGTTGGCCCCGACGTCCCGTCGGCCCATGACCAGCGCCGCGAAGTAGACCACGGTGGCCGGGTTGAGCAGGGTCAGCGCCAGCACCCCGGCGAAGGCTCGGGCGGGAGTGTCCATCCCGCGGGGCGCCTCGCGCGGGCCGCCCGCGCGGCGGGGCCGCACCGCCCGCCACGTACCGTGCCCCGCGAGCGCCAGCAGCACCAGGGCCGCGGCCACCCGCAGCGGCCCGGCGACGGGGGCGACCAGGCCGGCCACCGCCGCCCCGCCGAGCACCGCGACGGCCGCGTAGAGGCCGTCCGCGGTGGCAACACCGAGCGCGCCGGCCGCGCCGACCCGGAACGAGGTACGGGCGCTGAGCCCGAGGATGAGGACCGCGATCGCACCGACCGGGACGGCGACGCCGTAACCGGCCACCAGACCGGCGAGGAACGCGGCGGTCACGACGGTCGGCGGCGGGTCGAGGCACGCCCCGGCGCGGTCCGCTGTCGGCGCGCGGCGGTGGCCGCACGGACAGGGAGCTGCTTCGGGTACGCCTCGATCACGCGCCCATCATGGTCAGTGGTTGGGCGCTCCGCCATCGAATTCGGACCCTTGTCGCGGGCCTCGCCTCCGACGCCGAGTCGTGGAGGGCCGTGCCGCCGCACCCGGCGACCGGAGAGGCCGGACCTGCGTCGCACCGGTGGTCGGGGGCACCGGACATCTCCTTCGGCACCTTTGCTCTGCTGCCCTCCGCGCAACGGGCACGGACAGTGATCCCTCCGGTGGCCGCAGCAACCCGGCCCGGGGGCAGATCGGCTGGTGAACGGAGGTGTTGCCGTGGCAGCAGCAGAGCAAAGCGTCGAGGCGGGATCCTGGGCGCGCCGGGCCGGCATTCACCCATCGTCACGAAAGTCAGCAGGGCGCGGCATCCCTAGGATGCCGCGCCCTGCTGCCGAGCAACAGCCGTCAGACGTTGAAGCCCAGCGAGCGGAGTTGGTCGCGCCCCTCGTCGGTGATCTTGTCCGGCCCCCACGGCGGCAGCCAGACCCAGTTGATCCGGATGTCGTTGACCAGGCCGCCGCCGGGGCCGGTGGTCAGCGCCTGCCGGGCCTGGTCCTCGATCACGTCGGTGAGCGGGCAGGCCGCCGAGGTGAGCGTCATGTCCAGCGTCGCGACGTTCTCGTCGTCGACGTGCACGCCGTACACCAGACCGAGGTCGACCACGTTGATGCCCAGCTCGGGGTCGACGACGTCCTTCATCGCCTCCTCGATGTCGGCGAGGGCGGCCTTGCCGCCGGCGGCCGGGGTCGCGGCGTCGCCGGCACCCGGCGTCGCCGCGCCATCGGTCGCCACGGCGCCGGTCTGCGGCGTCGTGGCGGCGTCGCCGGTCTCCGGCGTCGCCGCGGTTGCGGTGTTCTCGCTCATGCCTTCACCTCCGTCGGGCTCGCGCCCACCCCCGCGCGTGCCGCGGCGTCCTTGAACGCCATCCACGGCAGCAGCGCGCACTTGACCCGGGCGGGATAGCGCGCGACACCCGCGAACGCCACCCCGTCACCGAGCACGTCCTCATCCGGCGTGACCTGGCCACGACCGGACATCAACTCGACGAACGCCTCGTGTACGACGAACGCCTCCCCCGTACCGCGACCGCGCAGCAGCTCGTGCAACACGCTCGCCGAGGCCTGGCTGATCGAGCAGCCCATGCCGTCGTACGAGATGTCGTCGAGCGTGGCGCCGTCGGTGGCCACCCGGACGGTGATCTCGTCACCGCAGGTCGGGTTCACGTGGTGCGCCTCGGCGACCCGGGCGTCCGGGTCCTCGGCGTCGCGCAGGCCGCGGCCGTGCGGGTGCTTGTAGTGGTCCAGGATGATCTCCTGGTAGAGCTGGTCGAGCTGCATCAGTCGAACACCTTCCGCACCTGCTCGAGACCCGCCACCAGGGCGTCGATCTCCTCCGTGGTGGTGTACAGGTAGAACGACGCCCGCGTCATGGCCGGTACGCCGAACCGGGTGCACACCGGCTTCGCGCAGTGGTGCCCCACCCGGACCTGCACGCCGAGGGAGTCGAGGACCTGCCCCACGTCGTGCGGGTGGATGTCGCCGAGCGCGAACGAGATGGTGCCACCCCGGCCGACCGGCACCGACGGGCCGAAGACCCGCAGGCCCGGCACGGTGGCCAGGCCGTCCAGCGCGTACGCGGTCAGCTCCTTCTCGTGCCACTGGATGGCCCGCATCCCGATGCCGCTGAGGTAGTCCACGGCCGCGCCGAGCGCGACCGCCTCGGCGATCGGCGGGGTGCCGGCCTCGAACCGGGCCGGCGGCGCGGCGAACGTGGAGCGCGCCATCGACACCGTCTCGATCATCGAGCCGCCGCCGAGCACCGGGGGCATCGCGGCGAGCAGCTCGCCCCGGCCCCAGAGCACGCCGATGCCCGTCGGACCGCACATCTTGTGCCCGGTGAAGACGATGAAGTCGGCGTCGTAGTCGACCACGTCCATCGGCATGTGCGGCACCGACTGGGAGCAGTCGAGCAGCAGCAGCGCCCCGACCTCCCGGACCCGCTGGGTGATCCGCGAGGTGGCGTTGACGGTGCCGAGGATGTTGGAGACGTGCACCAGCGAGACGATCTTCGTCCGCTCGGTGACGAGCTCCTCCAGCCCCGACTCGTCCAGCCGGCCGGAGTCGGTGACCGGGAACCAGCGCAGGGTCGCGCCGGTCCGCTCGGCCAGCAGCTGCCACGGGACGATGTTCGAGTGATGCTCCATCTCGGAGATCACGATCTCGTCGCCCGGGCCCAGCCGGAAGCGCGGGTCGGCGTCCGGGCGCAGCGACGCGTTGGAGAACGCGTACGCCACGATGTTGATCGCCTCGGTGGAGTTCTTGGTGAACACCACCTCGTCCACGCTGGGCGCGTTGATGAAGGCGGCGATCTTCGCCCGCGCCCCCTCGTACGCCTCGGTCGCCTCGGTGCCCAGCGTGTGCACCGAGCGCGACACGTTGGCGTTGTGCATCGCGTAGTGCTCGGTGAGCACGTCGAGCACCTGCCGCGGCTTGTGCGAGGTGTTGGCGCTGTCGAGATAGACCAGCCGGTGCCCGTTGATCTCCCGGTCGAGGATCGGGAAGTCGGCGCGGACCGTGGCCACGTCGAAACGCGGCACGTCGTCGTACTGCGGCATCCCCTCGGGGATGGCGATGGTGGTCATCTCAGCGGCCCCTGTCCCGATGTCAGGCCCGAGCCGAACCGGCCCCGGCGACGTACCGCTCGTAGCCGGACTCCTCGAGCTTGTCGGCCAGCTCCCGGCCGCCCTGCTCGACGATTCGGCCGGCGACGAAGACGTGCACGAAGTCCGGCTTGATGTAGCGCAGGATCCGCGTGTAGTGGGTGATCAGCAGCAGCCCGGTGTCGCCGGTGTCGCGGACCCGGTTCACACCCTCGCTGACCACGCGCAGCGCATCGACGTCGAGGCCGGAGTCGGTCTCGTCGAGGATGGCGATCTTCGGCTTGAGCAGCTCCAGCTGGACGATCTCGTGCCGCTTCTTCTCACCGCCGGAGAAGCCCTCGTTGACGTTGCGCTGGGCGAACGCCGGGTCCATCTGCAGGCGCTCCATGGCGCCGCGCAGCTCGCCGCCCCAGGTGCGCAGCTTCGGCGCCTCGCCGTCGATGGCGGTCTTGGCGGTCCGCAGGAAGTTGGCCACCGAGACGCCGGGGATCTCGACCGGGTACTGCATGGCCAGGAAGAGACCGGCACGGGCCCGCTCGTCGACGGACATGGCCAGCACGTCCTCGCCGTCGAGGGTCACCGAACCGCCGGTGATCTCGTACTTGGGGTGACCGGCGATCGAGTACGCCAGGGTGGACTTGCCGGAGCCGTTCGGGCCCATGATCGCGTGGGTTTCTCCCGACTTGACCGTCAGGTTTACCCCATCAAGGATCGGCTTGAGCTCACCCTCGGGCAGCTTGACCGACACCTTCAGGTCGCGGATCTCCAGGGTGCTCATTATCGGGTCACTCCATTGCTCGGCGTCAGGCTGACGTAGATGTCGCCGTCGCGGACTTCGACGGGATAGACGGGTACGGGTTCGGTGGCGGGCAGCCCGGTGGGCTCACCCGTCCGCAGGTCGAAACGGGATCCGTGCAGCCAACATTCCAGCGTGCACCCCTCGACCTCGCCCTCGGAGAGGGCGACCGCGGCGTGCGAGCACTCGTCGTAGGCGGCGTAGAACGCGCCGTCGTCGCCGTGCACCAGCGCCAGCGGGATGCCGTCGACCTCGGCCCGGATCACGGTGCCCTTCGGCACGTCCTCGGTCGAGCAGATCCGGATCATCAGGCGCCCGCCTTGGCCAGCCGGGCCTCGATCGCGTCCCCCAGGCGCTCGCGCAGCGATTCGACCGGGATCTTGTTGATCAGCTCGGCGAAGAAGCCCCGCACCACCAGGCGACGGGCCTCGCCCTCCGGGATGCCCCGGGCCATCAGGTAGAACAACTGCTCGTCGTCGAAGCGGCCGGTCGCGCTGGCGTGGCCGGCGCCGGCGATCTCGCCGGTCTCGATCTCCAGGTTGGGCACGGAGTCGGCCCGGGCCCCGTCGGAGAGCAGCAGGTTCCGGTTGATCTCGTACGTGTCGGTGCCGGTCGCCTCGGCGCGGATCAGCACGTCGCCCACCCAGACGGTGTGCGCGTCATTGCCCTGCAGGGCACCCCGGTAGCCGACGTAGCTGCGGCAGTCCGGCGTGTTGTGGTCGACCAGCTGGCGGTGCTCCAGGTGCTGGCCGCCGTCGGCGAAGTAGACGCCGTACAGCTCGGCCTCGCCGCCCCGGCCGGTGTACTCCACCGAGGTGTACTGCCGGACCAGGTCGCCGCCGAGGCTGACCTGGATGTGCACCACCTTGGCGTCCCGCCCCAGCTTGACCTTGAGGTGCTGGGCCTGCACCCCGTCGGCGGCCCAGTCGGCGACGGTGACCAGGGTCAGCTTCGCGCCGTCGGCCACCGACACCTCGACGTTGTCGGCCAGGGTGGCCGAGCCGACGTGCTCCAGCACCAGGGTCACCTCGGCGAACCGGCCCACGTCGACGAAGGTGTGCCCGAAGGACAGCCCCTCGGCGCCGTCGCCGACCACCCGCAGGCTCACCGGCGCCGACACCACGGCGTCGCGGGCGACCTCCACCAGCAGCGCGTCACCGGCCCCGCCGTACGCCAGGGCGCTGACCCGGTCGACCGGGGTGAGCACGCTGCCCACCCGCGGGTCGTCCTTCGCGATCCGGGAGACGGTGACCTCGGAGGGCAGGTCGCCGTACTCGTGGCGGACCGTGCCGGTGGCGGCCTGCGCCCCACCGACCAGCCCGCGCAGCCGCTTGAGCGGGGTGAAGCGCCACTCCTCCTCGAGGCCGGTGAGGGCCGGGAAGTCGGCGACGTCGTACGAGCGGAGCGCCTGCGTCTTGGTGCTGGGCGGCGCGGAAGCCTGGGTAGTCATCTCTTCCTTGGTCTGTTCTGCGACGACGGTGTCATTGACCGGAGGGCGGGTCGGGGTTCGCGCGGCCCAGCCCGACGGGTCGAGCTGGGCGCGGCCCACCGAGGGGACGGCGGCGTCAGCCGACCGCACCCTCCATCTGGAGCTCGATCAGCCGGTTGAGCTCCAGGGCGTACTCCATCGGGAGCTCCTTGGCGATCGGCTCGATGAAGCCGCGCACGATCATCGCCATCGCCTCGTCCTCGCTGAGACCGCGGCTCATCAGGTAGAAGAGCTGGTCGTCGCTGATCTTGGAGACGGTCGCCTCGTGCCCCATCGACACGTCGTCCTCGCGGATGTCGACGTACGGGTAGGTGTCCGAGCGGGAGATGGTGTCGACCAGCAGCGCGTCGCACTTGACGGTGCTCCGGCTGTGGTGCGAACCCTCCAGCACCTGGACCAGGCCGCGGTACGAGGTGCGGCCGCCGCCCCGGGCGATCGACTTGGAGATGATGGTGGAGGAGGTGTGCGGCGCGGCGTGCACCATCTTGGCGCCGGCGTCCTGGTGCTGGCCCTCGCCGGCCATGGCCACCGAGAGCACCTCGCCCTTGGCGTGCGCGCCGGTCATGTAGACCGCCGGGTACTTCATGGTGACCTTGGAGCCGATGTTGCCGTCGACCCACTCCATGGTCGCGCCCTCGTGGCAGACGGCGCGCTTGGTGACCAGGTTGTAGACGTTGTTCGACCAGTTCTGGATGGTCGTGTAGCGGCAGCGCGCGTTCTTCTTGACGATGATCTCCACGACCGCGCTGTGCAGCGAGTCGGAGGAGTAGAGCGGCGCGGTGCAGCCCTCGACGTAGTGCACGTAGGCGCCCTCGTCGACGATGATCAGGGTCCGCTCGAACTGGCCCATGTTCTCCGTGTTGATCCGGAAGTAGGCCTGCAGCGGAATCTCCACGTGCACGCCCTTCGGCACGTAGATGAACGAGCCGCCGGACCACACGGAGGTGTTCAGCGCGGCGAACTTGTTGTCGCCGACCGGGATCACCGTGCCGAAGTACTCCTTGAAGACGTCCTCGTGCTCCTTGAGGGCGGTGTCGGTGTCCAGGAAGAGGACACCCTGCTCCTCCAAGTCCTCGCGGATCTTGTGGTAGACCACCTCGGACTCGTACTGCGCCGCGACACCGGCGACCAGGCGCTGCTTCTCCGCCTCCGGGATGCCCAGCCGGTCGTAGGTGTTCTTGATGTCCTCCGGCAGGTCCTCCCAGCTGGTGGCCTGCTTCTCGGTGGAGCGCACGAAGTACTTGATGTTGTCGAAGTCGATCCCGGTGAGGTCGGCGCCCCAGGCCGGCATCGGCTTACGGCCGAACAGCCGCAGGCCCTTCAGGCGCAGGTCGAGCATCCAGGCCGGCTCGTTCTTCTTCGCCGAGATGTCCCGCACCACCGCCTCGTTGATGCCGCGCTGGGCAGCGGCCCCGGCGACGTCGGAGTCGGCCCAGCCGTACTCGTAGCGACCGAGAGCGGCGAGCTGCTCTTCCTGGGTCAGGGGCTGGACGATCTGCTCGGTCATCTATCTGTCCTCACAGTGGTGACGGTGTTACCGGACTGGGCGCGCGGCTGGGCCGGGATGTGCGTGGTGCACACCCCGTCGCCGTGCGCGATGGTGGCCAGGCGCTGCACGTGCGTGCCGACCAGACGGGAGATGACCGCCGTCTCGGCCTCGCACAGCTGGGGGAACTCGGCGGCCACGTGCGCCACCGGGCAGTGGTGCTGACAGAGCTGGCCGCCGGAGGCGATCGTGGACGCGTTGGCAGCGTAACCCTCGGCGGTGAGCGCCCCCGCGAGCGCCTCGGCCCGGGCGAGCGGGTCGTCCCCGGCGTCCTCCATGGCGGCCCGGCAGCGGGCCTCCAGGGCGGCCACCTGATCGGCCGCGAACGCGTCGACCGCGTCGGATCCGCCGCTGCGGGCGATCCAGCGCAGCGCGGCGGTGGCCATGTTGTCGTAGTGGTGCGTGCCGCAGCGGACCCGGGCCGCGTCGGTCAGCAGGAACACCTTGGCCGGGCGGCCCCGGCCGCGGCTGCCCCGGACGACCTGCTCCCGGGCGATCACGTCGCCGTCGGCGAGCATCGCGTCGAGGTGCCGGCGGATCGCGGCCGGGCTGAGCCCGAGCGCCGAGCCGAGCTGGGCAGCGGTGGTCGCCCCCTGCTCCAGCAGGAGCTGGGTGACCCGGTCCCGGGTGGAAAGATCGGTGGACGCGGCCTGCGACAACTCCAGCTCGGCGCGTCTGACGCCGCGCCGCGACCTGGAGCCGCCGGCGACCAGGGCGGTCGCCGGCTGCTGCCCGGAGAGCGCCGCCGCGTTTTTCACAACGCCAACGTTACGTAAATAGCCCGGAGGCCGCAAACCCGGGTCCCGGTGATCCCGCACACCGGCCCGGCGGAGTCACCCGATCGGGCAGCACTACGGTGCGTAGGATTCGCTCCGTGATGCGATCCACCCGGTTCCCGGTCTCCACCACCCTGCTGCGCCGCCTCGCGTACGCCTCCATCGTGGCGAACGTCGGCATCGTCGTGACCGGCGGGGCGGTCCGCCTCACCGCGTCCGGCCTGGGCTGCCCGACCTGGCCCCGGTGCACCGACGCCTCGTACACCACCACCGCCGAGATGGGCGTGCACGGGGTGATCGAGTTCGGCAACCGGCTGCTCACCTTCGCCGTCGGGATCATCGCGCTGGCCACGGTGCTCGCGGTGCTGGCCCACCGGCCTCGCCGCAAGGGGCTGCTGGGGCTGGCGGTGGCGGTGTTCCTCGGCATCCCGGCGCAGGCGGTCATCGGCGGGATCACCGTGCTGACCAACCTGAACCCGTGGGTGGTCGGGCTGCACTTCCTCGCCTCGATGGCGGTGATCGCGGCCGCGTACGCGCTCTGGCGGCGGATCAAGGACCCCGACGGCCCGGCGGTCGCCGTGGTCCCCGGCCCGCTGCGCACCCTGGCGCTGCTCACCACGGTGGTCAGTGTCGCGGTCCTGGTGATCGGCACCTGGGTGACCGGCAGCGGCCCGCACGCCGGCGACCAGGGCGCGGCCCGCAACGGCCTGGACCCGGAGTCGATCTCCCAGGTGCACGCCGACGGGGTGTTCCTGCTGATCGGGCTCTCGGTCGCGCTGGTCTTCGCCTTCCAGGCGGTCGGCGCGACCCGGGCCACCCGGGCCGCCGTGGTGCTGGTGGCGGTGGAGCTCTCCCAGGGGCTGATCGGGTTCGTGCAGTACTTCACCCACCTGCCGGCGTTGCTGGTCGCCGCGCACATGCTCGGCTCCTGCCTGGTCCTGCTGGCCACCCTCGCGGTCCTCTGGTCGACCCGCGAACGCCACCCCGTCGAGCCGACCCCGGCCGCCACGCCGACCCCGGCCCCGGTCACCGCCGCCGCCTGACACCCCCGTAGGGCCGCCTCTGCGGCACACCCACCCCGCAAGGCTCGAACACGGACGTGGTGGCCTCCCTGATTCAGGGAGGCCACCACGTCGTGGATACAGCGTGCTCTTGAGTTGGCCATGCCCGATCCGACGCCGCGGGGCGGGGCGGTCAGGGCGTGCGGCGGGACAGGTGGGTGAGGACCGCCTCGGCGAGGCGGTCGGGGGCACCGTCGGCGTACCCGATGAACAGCGAGGGCTCGGTGAGCTCCAGCTCGACCAGCACGGGGGTGCCGTCCGGGCCGGGGATCAGGTCGACCCGGGCGTAGAGCAGCCGCTGCGTGCCGCCGGGCACGGCCGCGAGGACGCGCTCGGCGACGGCCAGCTGTTCGGGTGTGGCCGAGCGGGCGGTGATCTCCTCGGGCTTGTAGAGCCCCTCCACGCCCAGGTCCGGGCCGTCCAGCATCGCGCCCTTGCGGATCGCGTGGCTGTACGCCAGGCCGTCCGGCCCGGCCAGGAAGAGCAGGGCCGTCTCCCCCGCCGTGTCGACGGCGCTCAGGTACGGCTGGACCATGGTGACCCGGCCGGCGTCCACGAGCCGGCGCACGTGCGCCACGGCCAGCTCGCGGTGTTCCGGGTCGGCCAGGTCGTACCGGCCGGTGTCCTGGCTGCCGGCGCTGACCGCCGGCTTGATCACGTACTCGCCGTGCGCCGCGGGTGGGTCCCAGGGGCCGTCGCCGGGCAGCACCCAGGAGGTCTCGACCGTGGGCACCCCGGCGCCCGAGAGCTCGCCCAGGTACCGCTTGTCGGTGTTCCAGGCGACCACGTCGGCGGGGTTGACCAGGGTCGGGATGGTGCGCGCCCAGGCGACGAACTCCTCGCGCCGCAGCGCGTAGTCCCAGGGCGAGCGGAGCACGACCAGGTCGTACCCGGCCCAGTCGACGGCCGGGTCGTCCCAGACCGCGACGTCGGCGTGGACGCCGCGGTCGGCGAGGGGGGCGAGCACGAGCCGGTCGTCCGGGTCGAGGTCGGCGAGCCGGTCACAGGTGACGAGAGCGACCCGGGGTTTCCCCCGGGTCGGCTGCTGGTGGTGGTGGATCAATTTATGTGTCAGCGGGCCATCGTGCGCCGGGCCATCGACCGCCAGAGGTCGTTGCTCGGACGCATCTGGTCCATGAGTTCACGCTCCCAGGCGTTCTCGACGGTGACTCCCGCCTTCGCGCATGCCTGCCGGGCGACGACGGTGTCGTCGGCGAACTGGTCGGCCCACACCCCGTCCTCGCCGACGAGGACGATCCGCGCGCCGCGCTTGCCGACGTACTCGATGACCGCCTTCGCGCCGCCGTGGCCGGCGGCGAACGACTTGATGCCGGTGACCAGGCCGTTGGGGGCCCGCTCGGTGGTCTGTTCAGTCGTCAGCGTCGTATCGGAACCTTCTGCCATGACGCGAAGCCTAAGCAGACAACCACCCATAGGTGCGAGAACCATGAACCTTTTGTGATGCCAATTACCTACAGGTTTAAGGAAGACCACAGGTGGATTGCCCGGACATGTCGGAAAGGTAACCCCAAACCGGGCGGGCTGCTACGCCCCGATGTGTCCGACTTGAGGCTGTCGCCAGGGTCCGAAAAACGACTCGAGAAATTTATCTTCGCCGACCTGCGAACAGGCCTCACGGCGGTCAGATCAGCGCGTCGAGAGCGACCGCGGCGAACAGAATGGTCAGGTAGGTGGTCGACCAGTGGAACAGCCGCATCGGCTTGACCGCCTCGCCCCGGACCACCCGGCGGCAGAGCCGGTGCGCCTCGACGAGGAAGATGGCGCCGACCACCAGGGTCGGCACGCCGTAGATCGCGCTCATCCCCATCGGCCAGAGGGCCAGGGAGGTCAGCACGGTGAGCCAGGCGAAGATCAGGATCTCGGCGTTGACCCGGCGCGGGGAGGCGACCACCGGGAGCATCGGGATGCCGGCCCGCGCGTAGTCGTCCTTGTACTTCATGGCCAGCGGGTAGAAGTGCGGCATCTGCCAGAAGAAGACCACCGCGAAGAGCGCCCACGCCTGCGGGGCCAGCGACCCGGTGACCGCGGCCCAGCCGATCAGCACCGGCGCCGCCCCGCACGCCCCGCCCCAGAAGGTGTTGGCGGTGGTGGTGCGCTTGAGCCAGAGCGTGTAGACGAGGTCGTAGTAGGCGATCGCGGCCAGGGTCAGCGCCGTGGCGAGCAGGTTGGTGAACGTCGCCATCAGCACGGTCGAGACCGCCGCGAGCACCAGCCCGAAGATCAGCGCACTGCGCGGCGAGACGGTGTGCGCCGGCAGCGGGCGGCGCTTGGTGCGCCGCATCAGCTGGTCGATGTCCCGGTCGATGTAGCAGTTGATGACGCTGGCCGCGCCGGCGGCGAGCGAGCCGCCGACCAGCACCACGGCCACCAGCCAGAGCGACGGCACACCCCCGTCGGCGAGCATCATCGCCGGCACCGTGGTGACCAGCAGCAACTCGACGATGCGGGGCTTGGTCAGGGCGACGTACGACGCGACGATCCCCCGGACGTTCCGGCGGGGCGACTCCTCGGCCACCGTGCGCACCGGCGGCTGCCCGGCAGAGTTGCTGACGGGGCGCTCGGTGATCATGCTCACGGATTGCCACCTTCCGGCGTCGGCAGGGGAGATCGGGTCGGCCGGCCCCGGAACGGGGTCCAGACACCGCCCCACACACTACGCGCCGTCGTTTTGGCTGCCCGGTCGACCCGACAACGGTGCGGGCCGTCACACCCCGCCCGCCTGAGACGTCGCCGGCCGCCCACTGAACGCCCCCATCGGGTCGACACGTACGTAACAGCGTGCACAGATCCCTGGGCGGACGTTTAGGACGGCTCGATAGGGTCATCAGTGAGGGTTCCGCCCATCTGCCGAGGAGCACAACCATCGTGGCTGCCAACCGACCCGAGCACCCCGCTCTCAACTGGTCCGACCTCGACCGTCGGGCCGTCGACACCGTCCGCGTGCTGGCCATGGACGCCGTGGAGAAATCCGGCAACGGCCACCCGGGCACCGCGATGAGCCTCGCCCCCGCGGCGTACCTGCTCTTCAACAAGGTCATGCGGCACAACCCGGCCGACCCGAACTGGCCCGGCCGGGACCGGTTCGTGCTCTCCGCCGGGCACTCCAGCCTCACCCTCTACATCCAGCTCTTCCTCTCCGGCTACCCGCTCGCCCTGGACGACCTGAAGGCGCTGCGGCAGTGGGCCTCCCTCACCCCCGGCCACCCCGAGCACGGGCACACCCCGGGCGTCGAGACCACCACCGGCCCCCTCGGCCAGGGCCTGGGCAACGCGGTCGGCATGGCCATGGCCGCCCGCCGCGAGCGCGGTCTCTTCGACCCGGAGGCCGAGCCGGGCGCCTCGGTCTTCGACCACGACATCTGGTGCATCGTCTCCGACGGCGACATCGAGGAGGGCATCTCCCACGAGGTCAGCTCCCTCGCCGGGCACCAGCAGCTGGGCAACCTCTGCGTGATCTACGACGACAACGAGATCTCGATCGAGGACGACACCCGGATCGCCAAGAGCGAGGACGTGGCGGCCCGCTACGAGGCGTACGGCTGGCACGTGCAGACCGTCGACTGGCGGACCGGCGACGCCGACCAGGGCGACTACCACGAGGACGCCGAGGCGCTCCACGCGGCGCTGCTGGCCGCCAAGGCGGAGACCGGCCGTCCCTCCTTCATCGCCCTGCGCACCATCATCGGCTGGCCCGCGCCCAACAAGCAGAACACCGGCAAGATCCACGGCTCGGCGCTCGGCGCCGACGAGGTGGCCGCCACGAAACAGATCCTCGGCTTCGACCCGGCCCAGACCTTCGAGATCTCCGACGAGGTGCTCGAGCACGCCCGTCAGGTGCTCGGCCGCGGCGAGGCCGCGCAGCAGGAGTGGACCACCGCGTACGACGCCTGGGCGAAGGCCAACCCGGAGCGCAAGGCGCTCTACGACCGGATGGGCCGCCGGGTGCTGCCGCAGGGCTGGACCGACGCGCTGCCGACCTTCCCCGCCGACGCCAAGGGTGTCGCCACCCGGGCCGCCTCCGGCAAGGTCCTGGAGGCGCTCGCCCCGGTGCTGCCCGAGCTCTGGGGCGGCTCGGCCGACCTGGCCGAGAGCAACAACACCACCATGAAGGGCGAGCCGTCGTTCATCCCGGCGTCGCACGCCACCAAGGACTTCCCGGGCCACGAGTACGGCCGCACCCTGCACTTCGGCATCCGTGAGCACGCCATGGGCGCCATCCTCAACGGCATCGCCCTGCACGGCGGCACCCGCCCGTACGGCGGCACCTTCCTGGTGTTCAGCGACTACATGCGTCCGTCCGTCCGGCTCGCCGCGCTGATGAAGCTGCCGGTGACCTACGTCTGGACGCACGACTCGATCGGCCTCGGCGAGGACGGCCCGACCCACCAGCCGGTGGAGCACCTGACCGCGCTGCGGGCCATCCCCGGCCTGGACGTGGTCCGCCCGGCCGACGCCAACGAGACCGCCTGGGCCTGGCGACAGGCGCTGGAGCACACCGACCGGCCGACCGCGCTGGCGCTGAGCCGCCAGCCGTTGCCGACCCTGGACCGGGAGAAGCTGGGCAGCGCCGAGGGCGTCGCCAAGGGCGGCTACGTGCTGGCCGAGGCGTCCAACGGCAAGCCGCAGGTGATCATCGTGGGTACCGGCTCCGAAGTGCAGCTCTGCCTCACCGCCCGGGAGCGGCTGGAGGCCGACGGCACCCCCACCCGGGTCGTCTCGATGCCCTGCCAGGAGTGGTTCTACGAGCAGGACGAGGCGTACCGGGAGTCGGTCCTGCCGCGCGGGGTAAAGGCACGGGTGAGCGTGGAGGCGGGCATCGCCATGTCCTGGCGCGGGATCGTCGGCGACAGCGGCGAGAGCGTGAGCCTGGAGCACTACGGCGCCAGCGCCCCGCACACCGTGCTGTTCGAGCAGTTCGGGTTCACCCCCGACCGGATCGTGGCCGCCGCGCACGCGGCGCTGACCCGGGTGGGCGACATCACCGGTTTCACGACCGGCAACTGAGGGGAGCGTGGACGGCATGACGGACAGGCTGAGCGAACTCACCGCCGCGGGCGTGGCGGTATGGCTCGATGATCTTTCCCGGGTACGACTGAGCTCCGGCGGGCTGGACCAGCTCCGCCGGGAGAAGCACCTGGTCGGGGTGACGTCCAACCCGACCATCTTCGCCAAGGCGCTGAGCGACGCGGACGAGTACAACTGGCAGCTCAAGGACCTCGCCACCCGTGGCCTGGAGGTCGAAGAGGCGGTACGCCTGCTGACCACGTACGACGTGCGGTGGGCCTGCGACGTGATGCGGCCGGCGTACGACGCGAGCGCCGGCGTCGACGGCCGGGTCTCCATCGAGGTGGACCCCCGGCTGGCCCACGAGACGGAGAAGACCGTCGCCGAGGCCAAGGCCCTGTGGTGGCTGGTCGACCGGCCGAACCTGTTCATCAAGATCCCGGCGACCGAGGCCGGCCTGCCGGCGATCACCGCCACCCTGGCCGAGGGGATCAGCGTCAACGTGACCCTGATCTTCGGCCTGGACCGCTACTCCGCGGTGATGGATGCGTTCCTCGCCGGCCTGGAACAGGCGAAGGCGAACGGGCACGACCTGTCCACCATCGGCTCGGTCGCCTCGTTCTTCGTCTCCCGGGTCGACTCAGAGGTCGACAAGCGGCTGGAGAAGATCGGCTCCGACGAGGCGAAGGCGCTGCGCGGCAAGGCCGCGGTCGCCAACGCCCAGCTGGCGTACGAGCGCTACGGCGAGGTCTTCTCCTCCGACCGGTGGCAGGCCCTCGCCGACGCCGGCGCGCACCCGCAGCGGCCGCTCTGGGCGTCCACCTCGACCAAGAACCCGGACTACCGGGACGTGATCTACGTCGAGGAACTGATCGCCCCGGGCACGGTCAACACCATGCCCGAGTCGGTGATCCACGCGTTCGCCGACCACGGCGAGACCCGCGGCGGAGACACCATCACCGGGGCGTACGACGCGGCCCGGAAGGTCTTCACCGACCTGGAGCGGGTCGGCGTGGACATGTCCGACGTGATCGCCACCCTGGAGCGGGAGGGCGTGGAGAAGTTCGAGGCCAGCTGGCTGGAGCTGCTCGACGGGGTGAAGAAGTCGCTGGCGGAGGCGGCCAAGGGCGCCGGCGCGCCGAACAAGGCCGCCAAGGGCAGCGCCAAGGCCGCCCAGCAGGCCGGGGGCAACGCGTGACCAATGGCGTCGGACGCGCCGCGGGGCACCACCCCGCGGCGCTTCCCGCCGTCGTCGCCGGGATGACGACGTGAGCGAGCCGACGGCCGGCCCGGAGGCCGCCGCCGGACTGGCGGTGCGGGGCGCGGACGCGGTCGACCGGTCCGCGCCCGCCTCGGTACGCGAGGCGCTGGTCGCCCGGGACGTACCGGGGCGGCTGGCCCGCAGGGACCCGACGCTCTGGGGCCCGGAGGCCGAGGCGGAGGCGAAGGTCCGCCTCGGCTGGCTGGACACCCACCGCCGCAGCCGGGAACTGCTCCCCCAGCTCGCCGAGCTGGCGGCGGAACTGGAAGACCTGGACCACGTGGTGCTCGCCGGGATGGGCGGTTCGTCGCTCGCCGCGGAGACCATCACCCGGAGCCTGGGCCGCCCGCTGACCGTGCTGGACACCACCGACCCGGGCCGGATCCGGGCGGCGCTGGCCGACCGGCTGGAACGCACCGTGGTCGTGGTGGCCAGCAAGTCCGGCACGACGGTGGAGACCGACAGCCACCGGCGGGCGTACTGGCAGGCGTTCCTGGACGCCGGGATGACCGAGGCCGAGGCGGCCCGGCACTTCGTGGTGGTGACCGACCCGGGCTCCCCGCTGGAGGCCACCGCCAACGAGATGGGCGTGGTGGTCGTCCCGGCCGACCCCGAGGTGGGCGGGCGGTACGCGGCGCTGACCGCGTTCGGTCTGCTCCCCGCGGCCCTGGCCGGGGTGGGCGTGATCGAGCTGCTCGACGACGCCGAGGCGTTCGCCGCCTCGCTGGACCGGGACCGGGACAATCCCGCCCTGGCGCTCGGCGCGGCCCTCGCCGCGGCGGCCACCACCGGACGCGCCACGGTCGCCCTGGTCGGCGACGGCACCGGCCTGGACGGCCTGGGCGACTGGGCGGAGCAACTGCTCGCCGAGTCCACCGGCAAGGCCGGCGCCGGCATCCTGCCGGTGGTCGTCGAGTCGCCGTCGGCCCCCGGCGCGACCGGCCCCGGCGTGCTGACGGTGAGCCACGGCGGCGCGCTGACCGCCGGGGACGTCCCCGGCGCCGGCCTCGCGCCGGACCTGGCCGTCAACGGCCCCCTCGGCGCGCACTTCCTGGCCTGGGAGTACGCCACCGCGGTCGCCTCGGTGGTGCTCGGCGTCAACCCGTTCGACCAGCCGGACGTCGCCGCGAGCAAGCAGCACACCGCGCGGATCCTCGAGCGGGGCGAGCCGGCGGGTGCGCCGTCGTCCACCGACGGCCCGGTCGAGGTGTACGCCCCGGCCGGCTTCCCCACCGACCTGGACGGCGCGCTGCGCCGGCTGGTCGACGAGGTGGACGACGAGGGCTACCTGGCCGTCACGGCCTACCTCGATCCGGTGGCGGACGCCGACGCGGCGCGGCTGCGGGCGGCGCTCGCGGCGGTGACCGGGCGGCCGGTCACCTTCGGGTGGGGGCCACGGTTCCTCCACTCGACGGGCCAGTTCCACAAGGGCGGCCCGCCGGTGGGCAGCTTCCTTCAGCTGACCGGCGCGGTGGACGTTGATCTGCCGGTGCCGGGCCGCCCGTACTCCTTCGGACAGCTGCAGGCGGCGCAGGCCGCCGGTGACCGGCAGGCGCTGGTCGACCGGGGCCGGCCGGTGCTGCGGCTGCACCTGACAGACCGGCCGACCGGCCTGGCCCGGCTGCTGGATGCGATCGGACGGTGGCCGGCGTGAGAATGGATGACATGCACCAGACGGAGCGAGGAGGCGGCGTGAACCCGCTGCGCGACGTACAGGACCGGCGACTGCCGAGGATCCCGGAGCCGTGCGCTCTGGTGATCTTCGGGGTGACCGGTGACCTGGCGCGCAAGAAGTTGCTGCCGGCGGTCTACGACCTGGCCAACCGGGGGCTGCTGCCGCCCGGATTCGTGGTGCTCGGCTTCGCCCGCCGGGACTGGGCCGCCGGCGACTTCGAGTCGCTGGCCCACGAGGCGGCCAAGAAGCACGCCCGTACTCCCTGGCGGGAGGAGGTGTGGTCGCGGCTGGCCGGCAACATCAAGTTCGTCGGCGGCTCCTTCGACGACGACGCCGCGTTCGACCACCTCGCCGCCACCCTCGACGAACTGCGCGACACCCACGGCATCCACGGCAACGCCGCGTTCTACTTCTCCATCCCCCCGGCGGCGTTCCCCGTCGTGCTCAAGCAGCTGGCCCGCACCGGGATGGCCGACAACGCCAAGTCCGGCGGCTGGCGCCGGGTGGTGGTCGAGAAGCCGTTCGGCAACGACCTGCCCTCGGCCAAGGAGCTCAACGACCTGGTCGACGACGTGTTCACCCGCCAGGACGTCTTCCGCATCGACCACTACCTGGGCAAGGAGACGGTCCAGAACATCCTGGCCCTGCGGTTCGCCAACAACCTTTTCGAGCCGCTGTGGAACTCCAAGTACGTCGACTCGGTGCAGATCACCATGGCCGAGGACGTCGGCATCGGCACCCGGGCCAGCTTCTACGACTCGGTCGGCACCGCCCGCGACGTGCTCCAGAACCACCTGCTCCAGTTGCTCGCCCTGGTCGCGATGGAGGAGCCGACCAGCTTCGACGCCGACGAGATCCGGGCCGAGAAGCTGAAGGTGCTCAAGGCGATCACCCTGCCGAAGGACGTCAACGAAGGCACCGTGCGCGGGCAGTACCTGCCCGGCTGGGTGGGCGGCGAGCGGGCGGTCGGCTACCTGGAGGAGGAGGGCGTCCCGGAGCACTCCACCACCGAGACGTACGTCGCCGTCGAACTGGGCATCCAGAACCGCCGGTGGGCGGGGGTGCCGTTCTACATCCGCGCCGGCAAGCGGCTTCCCCGCCGGGTGACCGAGGTCGCGATCATGTTCAAGAAGGCCCCGCACCTGCCGTTCAACGCGGCCGACATGGAGTCGTTGGGCCCCAACCAGCTGGTCATCCGGGTGCAGCCCGACGAGGGCGTGGTGCTGAAGTTCGGCTCCAAGGTCCCCGGCACGACGATGGAGGTCCGCGACATCGCGATGGACTTCCAGTACGGCGAGGCGTTCACCGAGTCCAGCCCCGAGGCGTACGAGCGGCTGGTGCTGGACGTGCTGATCGGCGACCGGACGCTCTTCCCGGACGCCGCCGAGGTGGAGCAGAGCTGGCAGGTGGTGGACCCGCTGGAGCACGCCTGGGAGGGCACGAAGCCGGAGCCGTACCGGGCCGGCGAGTGGGGGCCGCGCGCGGCCGACGAGATGCTGGCCCGCGAGGGCCGGGCGTGGCGGCGGGCGTGACCAAGCGCAGCGAGCGAACCAGGAGGCTCCATTGATCGGGCTGTGGGACACCACCGGCAACGAGGTGGTCAGGGCGCTCGCCGCCGAGCGGCGCAGCGCGGGCGGGGTGGCCAGCGGCATGGCGCTCACGCTGATCGTGGTGGTGGACGAGAAGCGGGTGCGGGAGGCGGAGGCGGCGGCCACCATCGCCGCGGCCGCCCATCCGTGCCGGCTGCTGGTCGTCGTCCGCACCGACGTCGAGCGGGAACGCAACCGGCTGGACGCCGAGATCGTCGTCGGCGGCCGGCTCGGCCCCTGCGAGGCGGTGGTGACCCGGATGTACGGGCGGCTCGCCCTGCACGCCGAGTCCGTGGTGATGCCGCTGCTGGTACCGGACGTGCCGGTGGTCACCTGGTGGCACGGCGAACCGCCGGCGGAGATCTCCACCGACTTCCTCGGCGTGGTCGCCGACCGGCGGATCACCGACACCGCGCAGGCGGCCGACCCGATCGAGGCGCTGCGCCAGCGGGCCCGGGACTACGCACCCGGCGACACCGACCTGGCCTGGACCCGGATCACCCCGTGGCGCACCCTGGTCGCGGGGGCCTTCGACACCACCGAGGCCCGGGTCACCGAGGCCACCGTGGTGGCGCCGCCCAGCGACCCGACGGCGGCGCTGATGCGCGGCTGGCTCGCCGCCCGACTCGGCATCGACCCGCAGTTGCAGCCCACCGACGAGTTCCCCAGGATGCGCGAGGTGCAGCTGCGCTGCGCCAACGGCGACGAGCTGACGCTGACCCGCAGCGAGAACATGGCCAACTTCCGGCGTACCGGCCAGGAGGACCGGCTGCTGCCGCTGGTGCGCCGCCCGCTCGGCGACGAGCTGGCCGAGGAGCTGCGCCGGCTCGACGCCGACCAGGTCTACGCGGAGGCGCTGGGCGCGGCGGCCGGGCTGCACGGCCTGGAGCAGCGTCCCGCGCACCGGGTGCACGTCTGGAAGGACCCGGCCACCGCGCAGCGGGCCGAGGCCGGGCTCACCGCCCACGCCGGCACCAGCGCCACCCCCTGACCGCCACCCGCGGGCGGGCCACGGTCCGCCCGCGATGCCGGTCGAGGGCCACGTCGGCTGGGCCGTCGGCCCCCGGCACGAACACCGACCGCGACGGCGGTCGCAGAAACGAAGGCACAACGAATGAGTGAGGCGAGTGTCGCCGTCCACGCCGATGCCGACCTGCTGGCGCAGGCGGTGGCGGCCCGGCTGGTGGTGAAGCTGCTCGACGCGCAGGCCGACCGGGGTCAGGCCTCGGTGGTGCTGACCGGCGGGCGGATCGCCGCGGCGGTGTACCGGGCGGTGGCCGCGCTGCCGGCCCGCGACGCGGTCGACTGGTCCCGGGTGGACGTCTGGTGGGGCGACGAGCGTTTTCTGCCGGCCGGCGACCCGGAGCGCAACGAGACCCAGGCGCGGGCGGCCCTGCTGGACGCCGTGCCGCTGGACCCGGCCCGGGTGCACCCGATGCCACCCTCGGACGGCCCGACCGGCGCCGACCCGGAGGCGGCCGCCGCCGCCTACGCCGAGGAGCTGGCCCGGGCCGCGCGGCCCGGGCACGCCGCGCTCCCCCACTTCGACGTCCTGATGCTGGGCGTCGGCGAGGACGGGCACGTGGCGTCGGTCTTCCCCGAGCACCCGGTGCACCACGACAACCGGCCGGTCAGCGCGGTCCGGGGCAGCCCGAAGCCGCCGCCGCTGCGCACCACGCTCACCCTGCCCACGATCAACACGGCCGAGGAGGTCTGGCTGGTCGCCAGCGGGGCCGACAAGGCCCGGGCGGTCGGGATGGCGCTGGCCGGGGCCGGCCCGGTCCAGCTGCCGGCGGCCGGCGCGCGGGGCGTCTCGCGCACCCTCTGGCTGCTGGACCGGCCGGCGGCGGCCAACGTGCCGCCCCGGCTGCGCAGCCTGCGCTGAGTCGACGACGCGGAGCCCCGGTCCCCGGTGGGACCGGGGCTCCGGCGCGTCAGTCCCGGCCCCGGCGTCGCCGCAGGGCGGCGAGCGCCTCGGCGAGGATCGCCTCCCCCTCCGCGGGGCTGCGCCGCTCCTTCACGTACGCCAGGTGCGTCTTGTACGGCTCGGGGCGGACCCGGCCGGGTGGGTTCTCCGCGTCCCGGCCGGCGGGCAGGCCGCAGCGGGGGCAGTCCCACAGCGGGGGCTCCTCCGCCTGCACCGCCACCCTGATCTCGGTGGCGTGGTCATTGCGGCACCAGTAGGTCACCACGCGGCACGGGGCGGGCTCGTACCGCTCGGGGAAGCGTTCCGGGGACGATCCGACCCGGGAACCACGGATCACGTTGCCACTGGACACGGCTGCTCGCTCCTGTCCGTCGGAGGGGACCACCACCCGGAGGGGGATGGGCGGCGGCGACGCGGTGCAGCGGGACGAAAAGAACTGCGCGCGGCCCGTCTGGTGACGGACCGCGCGCAGATTGTACGACTAAGCGAAGCCGTTCAGGACCCGCTGCTGAGCTGGAGCCGCAGCCAGAGGCCGAGCCCGACGATGCAGGCGAACCAGACGATGCTCACCAGGACGGTGTAGCGGTCCAGGTTCTTCTCGGCCACCGACGATCCCGCCAGGCTGGAGCTGACGCCGCCGCCGAACATGCTCGACAGCCCACCGCCCTTACCGCGGTGCAGCAGGATGAGCATGGTGAGCAGGATGCTCGTGATGACCAGCAACACGATCAACGTGTATGCGAACCAGATCGGCATGGCTGGGGTCAGTCCTCTCGTTACGATCCTCGCCCGGACAGATCGGGCACGGTGGCACCGACCGGTGGACGGGCGAAGCCAAGGATAGCGAGCGATCAGCGGGCGGTGTGCTCCGGGAACCGGCAGATCTTCGCGAACTCCTCGGCGTCCAGGCTCGCGCCGCCCACCAGGGCGCCGTCCACGTCGGGCTGGGCCATGATCGAAGCCACGTTCGACGACTTGACCGACCCGCCGTAGAGGATCCTGACCTGGTCCGCGGTGCCCTGGTCGTACGTCTCGACCAGCCGCTTGCGAACCTCCCCGCAGACCTCCTGGGCGTCCTCCGGGGTGGCCGTCTTGCCGGTGCCGATCGCCCAGACCGGCTCGTACGCCACGACGACCTTGGTGACCTGCTCCGCGGTGAGCCCCTGCAGGGCGCCGTCGAGCTGGTCGCAGCAGTGCGGGACGTGCCGCAGCTGCTCCCGGATCTCCAGGCCCTCGCCGATGCAGAGGATCGGGGTGAGCCCGTTGGCCAGCGCCGCCGCCACCTTCGCGTTGACGATGGCGTCGTCCTCGTAGTGGTAGGCGCGCCGCTCGGAGTGCCCAACCACCACGTACGTGCAGCCGAGCTTGGCCAGCATCGCCCCGGAGGTGTCACCGGTGTAGGCGCCCGACTGGTAGGGCGAGAGGTCCTGCCCGCCGTAGCCGATAAGCAGCTTGTCGCCGTCCACCGCGGTCTGCACGGTCCGCAGGTCGGTGAAGGGCGGCAGGACCACCGTCTCGACGTCGGTGAGCTGCTTCTCGGTGAGGCTCGCGGCCAACTTCTGCACCAGCAGGTTGGCCTCGAGGTGGTTCAGGTTCATCTTCCAGTTGCCGGCCATCAGCGGCCGGCGGGTGACGCTCGCCATCAGTTCTCCAGGGCCGCGATGCCGGGGAGGGTCTTGCCCTCGAGGTATTCCAGGGAGGCGCCGCCACCCGTGGAGATGTGATCGAAAGCGGACTCGTCGAGCCCAAGCGAGCGCACTGCCGCCGCGGAGTCACCGCCACCGACCACGCTGAACGCGTCGGCCTTGGCGACCGCCTCGGCGACGCCCCGGGTGCCGGCGGCGAAGGCCGGCATCTCGAAGACGCCCATCGGGCCGTTCCAGAAGATGGTCTTCGCCTGGGAGATCGTGGCGGCGAAGCCGGCCACCGTCTCCGGCCCGATGTCCAGGCCGACCCGGTGGCTCGGGATGCCGTCGGCGGGGACCGTGTCGTGCGCGGCGTCCGGGGCGAAGGCGTCCGCGGCCACCACGTCGACCGGGAGCATGATCTTGCCCCCGGACCGCTCGATGAGGTTGCCGCAGGTCTCGACCATCTCCTTCTCCAGCAGCGAGGTGCCCACCTCGTGGCCCTGGGCCTTGAGGAAGGTGAAGCACATCCCGCCGCCGATGAGCAGCCGGTCGACCTTCGGCAGCAACGCCTCGATCACGGCCAGCTTGTCGGAGACCTTCGAGCCGCCCAGCACCACCACGTACGGCCGCTCCGGCTCGCCGGTGAGCTTGCCGAGCACCTCGACCTCGCGCAGCACCAGCCGGCCCGCCACGTGCGGCAGCCGCGCCGGCACGTCGTGGACGCTGGCGTGCTTGCGGTGCACGGCGCCGAAGGCGTCGTCCACGTACGCGTCGCCGAAGGCGGCGAGCTGGTCGGCGAAGGCGCCCCGCTCGGCGTCGTCCTTGCTGGTCTCCCCCTTGTTGAACCGGAGGTTCTCCAGCAGGGCGACCTGGCCGTCGGCCAGGCCGTCCACGGTGGAGCGGGCGGAATCGCCGACGGTGTCCTCCGCGAAGTGCACCGGCGCGCCGAGCAGCTCACCGAGCCGCCCGGCGACCGGGCGGAGGCTGAACTGCGGGTCCGGCGTGCCCTTCGGGCGGCCGAGGTGCGAGCAGACGACCACCTTGGCGCCGGCCTGCACCAGCGCGCTCAGGGTCGGCAGCACGGCGCGGATGCGCCCGTCGTCGGTGATGTCACCGGTCTGCTTGTCGAGCGGGACGTTCAGGTCGGCGCGCACCAGCACGCGCCGACCCGACACCCCCTCGGCGAGCAGGTCGTCGAGGGTACGGATGCTCACAGCGACGAACCCACCAGCTTGACCAGGTCGACCAGCCGGTTGGAGTAGCCCCACTCGTTGTCGTACCAGCCGACGACCTTGACCTGGTTGCCGACGACCTTGGTCAGCGGCGCGTCGAAGATGCAGGACGCCGGGTCGGTCACGATGTCCGAGGAGACGATCGGGTCCTCGTTGTAGACCAGGATGCCCTTGAGCGGGCCGTCCGCGGCGGCCTTCAGCGCGGCGTTGACCTCGTCCACGGTGGTCTCCCGACCCACATTGACGGTCAGGTCGGTGACCGAGCCGGTCGGGATCGGCACCCGCAGCGCGTAGCCGTCCAGCTTGCCCTTGAGGTCGGGGAGCACCAGGCCGATCGCCTTCGCGGCGCCGGTGGAGGTCGGGACGATGTTCAGGGCGGCGGCCCGGGCCCGGCGCAGGTCCTTGTGCGGCGCGTCCTGCAGGTTCTGGTCCTGGGTGTACGCGTGGATCGTCGTCATCAGACCGTGCTGGATGCCGAACGTGTCGTGCAGGACCTTCGCCATCGGGGCGAGGCAGTTGGTGGTGCAGGAGGCGTTCGAGATGATCGTGTGCTTGGCCGGGTCGTACTGGTCGTGGTTCACGCCCATGACGACGGTGACGTCCTCGTTCTTCGCCGGAGCGGAGATGATGACCTTCTTGGCCCCGCCGTCGACGTGCGCCTTCGCCTTGGTGGCGTCGGTGAAGAAGCCGGTGGACTCGATGACGACGTCCGCGCCGACCTCGCCCCACGGCAGCGCCGCCGGGTCCTTCTCCGCGTACGCCTTGATGGTCTTGCCGCCCACCGTGATCTCGTCGGCGGTGGCCTTCACCTCGTGCGGAAGGCGGCCCAGGATGCTGTCGTACTTGAGCAGGTGGGCGAGCGTCGCGTTGTCGGTCAGGTCGTTGACCGCCACGACCTCGATGTCAGCGCCGGAAGCCAGCACTGCCCGGAAGAAGTTACGGCCGATCCGGCC
The DNA here is from genome assembly GCF_036902735.1 of Micromonospora lacuserhaii. Classification (NCBI taxonomy): domain Bacteria; kingdom Bacillati; phylum Actinomycetota; class Actinomycetes; order Micromonosporales; family Micromonosporaceae; genus Micromonospora; species Micromonospora lacuserhaii. The sequence goes on from NZ_JBAKHO010000008.1 coordinate 33,656, forward strand.
GAAGCCGTTGATGCCAACCCGGATGGTCACAGGTCCCATCTCCTCGCGTTCTGGTCCGCCGGCGTCAGACCCGGACCGGCGGAGGTGTGTGCGCCGACCGTTGGAGCCGGCCGTTGACGGTTCATCTCGGCCACCCCGCCGCGGTCCGGAGGACCTGACCGCCCGAGGCGGTGAACACGGCGAGGAGTGCCTGTACCGGCCCCCTTGCCGTACGCAGCGACCCTATCCGAGCGTGGGACGCCGCGCCGCGCCGGGTGGTGATCCCGCTCGCATGCTGGCGTCTCACCGTCCTATCAGACCACGAGCATGTCGGGCGTGACGGCAGCTTCGGTATCCGGGATGCCCAGGTCGTGGGCGCGCTTGTCGGCCAGCGCCAGCAGCCGGCGGATCCGCCCCGCGATGGCGTCCTTGGTCAGCGGCGGCTCGGCCAGCGCGCCCAGCTCCTCCAGGGACGCCTGCCGGTGCTCCAGCCGCAGCCGCCCGGCGTCGGTGAGGTGGTTCGGCGCGTCCTCGGCGAGGATCTCCAGCGCCCGGGTGACCCGGGCGGCGGCGGCCACCGCGGCCCGCGCCGAGCGGCGCAGGTTCGCGTCGTCGAAGTTGGCCAGCCGGTTGGCGGTGGCCCGGACCTCGCGCCTCACCCGACGCTCCTCCCAGGCCAGCACGCTGGAGTGCGCGCCGATCCGGGTGAGCAGCGCGGCGATCGCGTCGCCGTCCTTGACCACCACCCGGTCCACCCCGCGCACCTCACGGTTCTTGGCGGTGATGCCCATCCGGCGGGCCGCGCCGACCAGGGCCAGCGCGGACTCCGGCCCGGGGCAGGTGATCTCCAGCGCGCTGGAGCGGCCCGGCTCGGTCAGCGAGCCGTGCGCCATGAACGCGCCCCGCCACGCCGACACCGCACAGCAGACGTTCGCCGCCACCACGTGCGGCGGCAGGCCGCGCACCGGCCGGCCACGGACGTCGAGCAGGCCGGTCTGCCGGGCGAGCGCCTCGCCGTCCTTGACCACCCGGACGATGAAGTGGCTGCCCTTGCGCAGCCCGCCGGAGGCCAGCACGTGGATCTCGCTGGGGTAGCCGTACACCTCGGCGATCTCCCGACGCAGCCGGCGCGCCACCGCCCCGGTGTCCAACTCGGCCTCGACCACCACCCGGCCGGAGACGATGTGCAACCCGCCGGCGAAGCGCAGCAGCGCCGCCATCTCCGCCCGGCGGCAGCAGGGCTTGGGCACGTCGACCCGACTCAGCTCGTCCTTGACCGCAGCCGTCATCGCCATTCTGCGCCCCTCCACGGACCCGTACCGGCGTGTCGCCGGTGATTACGTACGTGCTTAACGATCGGCGCCCAGGACAGGCACCAGCGCGGCGCCCAGGGCTGCCGGGTCATGCCGGGGCGAGCCGTCGGTGACGGCCACGGGGGCGAGGACCAGCCGGGCACCCAGCGATTCTGCCGCACGTCCGACCGGTTCGGGGTCACCCACCGCCTTCGAATCGGCCAGCACGTAGTCCACCGCGAGTTGCGGAAGGTACCAGTGCAGGGCGGCCAGGTGGTCGGCCGCCGACAGGCCGAGCGTCTCCTTCTCGGCGGCCAGGTTGAGCGTGACCAGCCGGCGGGCCGGGCTCGCCACGACCGCGGCGGCCAGTCCCGGGACCAGCAGATGCGGCAGCACGCTGGTGTACCAGCTCCCCGGTCCGAAGATCAACCAGTCCGCCTCCTTGACCGCGGCCACCGCCTCGTCGCAGGCGGCCGGGGCGTCCGGGGTGAGCCGCAACGACTCCACCCGGCCGGTGCTCACGGCGACCTGGTGCTGGCCGCGCACGGTGCGTACCTCGTCGGGGTGGTCCGGGTCGGCGCCCCGGACCCGGGCCTCGATGCCGACCGGCTGGCGGGACATCGGCAGCACCCGGCCCACCGCGCCGAGCATCGCCCCGGCGTGCTCCAGGGCGGCCACCGGGTCGCCCAGCTGCTCGATCAGGCCGCAGAGCACCAGGTTGCCCACCGCGTGCCCGGCCAGCCCGTCGCCGGCGTCCCCGGTGAACCGGTGCTGGAACAGCCCGGCGCTGCGCCGGGTGGCGGGGTGGTCGCCGGCCAGCGCCACCAGGGCCTGCCGCAGGTCGCCCGGGGGCAGGCCGCCGCGCTCGGCGCGCAGCCGCCCGCTGGAGCCGCCGTCGTCGCCGACGGTGACCACCGCGGTGATGTCCAGGTCGAGCTCCGGGGTGCAGTGCCGCAGCGCGCGCAGCGAGGCGGAGAGGCCGTGCCCCCCGCCGAAGGCGACCACCCTCGTCCCGGTCATTCCCGCCCCAGGTCCCGGTGCTGCGCGTTGGCGGCGAGGCCGGCCTCGCGCAGCCGACCGGCCAGCTCCTCGGTGATCGCCACGCTGCGGTGCTTGCCACCGGTGCAGCCGACCGCCACGGTCAGGTAGCGCTTGCCCTCCCGCTCGAAGCCCGCGGTGGTGGCGTTGACCAACTCGGCGTACGACGCCACGAAGGCGTCCGCGCCCTCCTGGCCCAGCACGTACGCGCTGACCGCCTCCTCCCGCCCGGTGTGCTCGCGCAGCTCCGGCACCCAGTACGGATTCGGCAGGAACCGGGCGTCCAGGACGAAGTCGGCGTCCGGCGGGAGGCCGTACTTGAAGCCGAAGGAGAGCACGGTGACCCGCAGCCGGCGGGCGTCCTCCCCGCCGAAGAGCTCCTCGACCCGGCGGCGGAGCTGGTTGACGTTGAGGTGGCTGGTGTCGATGATCACGTCGGCCTGGTCGCGGGCCTCCTCCAGCAGCGCCCGCTCGACGGCGATGCCGTCGGCCAGCCGTCCCTCGCCCTGCAACGGGTGCGAGCGGCGGACGCTCTCGAAGCGACGGATCAGCACCTCGTCGTCGGCGTCGACGAAGACCACCCGCGGGGAGAAGCCGCGCTCCTTGAGCTCACGGATCGCCCCCGCCAGGTCGGTGGAGAAGGCACGCGAGCGGACGTCCAGCACCATCGCCGTACGCCGGGCCGCGCCGCCGGCCTTGACCGCAAGCTCGGCCATGTCCAGCATCAGCGCCTGTGGCAGGTTGTCCACCACGTAGTAGCCGACGTTCTCCAACGCCCGGGCCACCGTGCTCCGGCCGCCACCGGAGAGCCCGGTGACCACCACCAACGTGGTGTCCGCCTCCGCCGTGGTGCTGGGGCCGTCCGGGGCGTACCCGCCGGCCGTCCGCGCCTCGCTCACTCCCGCTACCCCCGGTGTCCGTGGCGCCGCGCCCGGTCCGCCGGACGCGCGTGGTCAGTCAGCGACTCTATCCCGGCGGGCGCTGTCGATCGGTTCGTGCCCGTCCGACCGGTGCGGTGTCCTGCCCGGTCCGGTGTCGCCACGATGGAAAGCGGCGCCGGCGGGCGCGGTATTCCCCCGCCCGTCCCCCGACGGCCGGTCGCGGCCCCGCTCGGCGCCGGCCACGGTGTCGGGGCCGGCTCGTAGACTCCCCGGATGACCTCCCCCACCGAGACGCGTACCTCCGACGCCCTCCGGGTGCTCAACCGGGTCTTCGGCTACGACGCCTTCCGCGGCTTCCAGCGGGAGGTCATCGACCACGTGGTGGCCGGCGGCGACGCGCTGGTGCTGATGCCCACCGGCGGCGGCAAGTCGCTCTGCTACCAGATCCCGGCCCTGGTCCGGGACGGCGTCGCGGTGGTGGTCTCCCCGCTGATCGCGCTCATGCAGGACCAGGTCGACGCGTTGACCGCGGTCGGCGCCCGGGCCGGCTTCCTCAACTCGACGCAGGACCTCGACGCCCGGCGCAAGGTCGAGGCGGCCTTCGTCGCCGGCGAGCTGGACCTGCTCTACCTCGCCCCCGAGGCGCTCGGCACCCGGGGTGTGCAGCAGCTGCTCGACCGGGGCCGGATCGCGCTGTTCGCCATCGACGAGGCGCACTGCGTGTCCCAGTGGGGGCACGACTTCCGCCCCGACTACCTGGCCCTGTCGATGCTGCACGAGCGGTGGCCGGCCGTGCCCCGGATCGCGCTGACCGCCACCGCCACCGGCGCCACCCGGGCCGAGATCGCCACCCGGCTCAAGCTGACCGAGGCGCGGCACTTCGTCGCCAGCTTCGACCGGCCCAACATCCAGTACCGGATCGTGCCCAAGCGGGAGCCGCGCAAGCAGCTGCTGACCCTGCTCCGCGACGAGCACCCGGGCGACGCCGGGATCGTCTACTGCCTCTCCCGCGCCTCGGTGGAGAAGACCGCCGAGTTCCTGGTGCAGAACGGCGTGGCCGCCCTGCCGTACCACGCGGGCCTGGACGCCCGCACCCGCGCGGCCAACCAGCAGCGCTTCCTGCGCGAGGACGGACTGGTCATGGTGGCCACCATCGCCTTCGGGATGGGCATCGACAAGCCGGACGTCCGGTTCGTCGCCCACCTCGACCTGCCCAAGTCGGTGGAGGGCTACTACCAGGAGACCGGGCGGGCCGGCCGGGACGGGCTGCCCTCCACCGCCTGGCTCGCGTACGGGCTCCAGGACGTGGTGCAGCAGCGCAAGATGATCGAGACCTCGGAGGGCGACCTCGCCCACCGACGCAACCTCGCCACCCACCTGGACGCGATGCTGGCCCTCTGCGAGACGGTGCGCTGCCGCCGGGCGCAGCTGCTCGACTACTTCGGCGAGCCGGGCTCCGCCGACTGCGGCAACTGCGACACCTGCCTCACCCCGCCGGAGACCTGGGACGGCACGGTGGCGGCGCAGAAGCTGCTCTCCACCGTCTTCCGGCTGGACCGGGAACGCAACCAGCGCTTCGGCGCCGGGCACTGCGTCGACATCCTGCTCGGCCGGACGACCGAGAAGATCACCCAGTACGGCCACGACGCACTGAGCACCTTCGGCATCGGCGGCGAGCTGCGCGAGGCGGAGTGGCGCGGGGTGGTGCGCCAGTTACTGGCCGAGGGGCTGCTCGCGGTCGAGGGCGACTACGGCACGCTGGCGCTGACCGAAGCCAGCGCCGAGGTGCTGGGCCGGCGGCGCACGGTGACCATGCGCCGGGAGCCGGAGAAGCCCGCGTCGACCCGGTCGACGAAGCCGCGCGGCGCGGCCACCGTGGTCGCCGACCTCTCCCCCGCCGCCGCGTCGCTGTTCGAACGGCTGCGCGCCTGGCGGGGCGCGACGGCCAAGGAGCAGGGCGTCCCGGCGTACGTGATCTTCCACGATGCCACCCTGCGGCAGATCGCCACGGACGCCCCCGCCTCCCTGGCCGAGCTGTCCCGGGTCAACGGCGTCGGCGAGAACAAGCTCGCCAAGTACGGCGAGCAGCTCCTCGCCGTCCTCGCCGACCAGGGCTAGTCGGCGGCCCCGGCCTTCGCCTCGTCGCCGTCGAGGGCGGCGAGGATCGCCTCGGCGGTCCGCCTGCCCACCCCGGGCACCTCGGTGATCTCCTCGACGGTGGCGGCGGAGAGCCGCTTGAGCGAGCCGAAGTGGCGCAGCAACGCCTTGCGGCGCACCTCCCCCAGCCCGGGCACGTTGTCGAGCGCCGACTCGGTCATCCGCTTGGAGCGCCGCTGCCGGTGGAAGGTGATGGCGAACCGGTGCGCCTCGTCCCGGGCCCGCTGGAGCAGGTAGAGCCCCTCCGAGGTGCGGGGCAGGATGACCGGGAACTCGTCGTCGGGGAGCCAGACCTCCTCCAGCCGCTTGGCCAGCCCGCAGAGCGCCACGTCGTCGATGCCCAGCTCCGCGAGGGCCTGGGCGGCGGCGGTCACCTGCGGTGCGCCCCCGTCGACGACCACGAGCTGCGGCGGGTACGCGAACCGGCGCGGCCGGCCGGTGGTGGGGTCGATGCCAGGGCGGTCCGGATCCGACGCGGTCTCCTCGCCGATCTCGCCGGTCTCGGCGCGGGCGTCGAGGTAGCGGGCGAAGCGGCGGCGCAGCACCTCGGACATGGCGGAGAGGTCGTCGGTGGCGCCCCGGACGATGAAGCGGCGGTATTCGCTCTTGCGCGGCAGGCCGTCCTCGAAGACCACCATGCTGGCCACCACGTCGGTGCCCTGGATCTGGGAGACGTCGAAACACTCGATGCGCAGCGGCGAGGTACGCATGCCGAGCGCCTCGCTGATCTCGTCGAGCGCCTTGCTGCGGGTGGTCAGGTCGCTGCCCCGCTTGAGCTTGTGCCGGGTCAGGGCGTCCTTGGCGTTGCGCTCGACGGTCTCCATCAACGACTTCTTGTCGCCGCGCTGCGGCACCCGCAGCGACACCCGGCTGCCCCGGTGGCTCGAGAGCCAGTCGGCCAGCGCGTCGGCGTCGGCGGGCAGCTCGGGGACGAGCAGCTCGCGGGGGACGTCCGCCTCGCCCTGCTCGCCGCCGTAGACCTGGGTGCAGAAGTGGTGCACCAGGTCGCCGGTGCTGAGGTCCTCGGTCTTCTCCACCACCCAGCCGCGCTGGCCGCGGACCCGGCCGTCGCGGACGTGGAACACCTGGACGGCGGCTTCGAGCGGGTCGTCGGCGAAGGCCACCACGTCGGCGTCGGTGCCGTCGCCGAGCACCACGGTCTGCTTCTCCATCGCTCGGCGCAGCGCGGCCACGTCGTCGCGGAGCCGGGCGGCCCGCTCGAACTCCAACTGCTCGCTGGCCTCGGTCATCTCCCGTTCGAGCCGGCGGACCATGCTGTCGGTACGGCCGGCCATGAACTCGCAGAAGCCGTCGACGATGTCGCGGTGCTGCTCGGCGGAGACGCTGCCGACGCAGGGCGCGGAGCACTTGCCGATGTAGCCCAGCAGGCAGGGGCGGCCGACCTGGCCGGCCCGCTTGAACACCCCGGAGGAGCAGGTGCGGGCCGGGAAGACCCGCAGCAGCAGGTCGAGCGTCTCGCGGATCGCCCAGGCGTGCGAGTAGGGCCCGAAGTAGCGCACCCCCTTGCGCTTGGCCCCGCGCATCACCTGCAGGCGCGGGTATTCCTCGTCGAGGGTGACGGCCAGGTAGGGGTAGGACTTGTCGTCGCGGTAGCGGACGTTGAACCGGGGGTCGTACTGCTTGATCCAGGTGAACTCCTGCTGGAGCGCCTCGACCTCGGTGCCGACGGTGATCCAGTCGACCGACTCGGCGGTGGTGACCATCTGCCGGGTGCGCTCGTGCAGGCCCCAGAGATCGCCGAAGTAGGAGTTGAGCCGGCTGCGCAGGTTCTTCGCCTTGCCGACGTAGATCACCCGGCCGGTGCCGTCGCGGAACCGGTAGACCCCCGGCGACTCCGGGATGGTGCCGGGCGCCGGACGGTAGGTCGAGGGATCAGCCACCGTTACCTCTCAGTGTGCTTTGGTGAGCACACGGTCGTAGGTAGTCCCGCCTTGCGGTGGGACGGTCCCGGTCTGACCGGCGGATGCCGTGCCGGGTTGACGCTTCATGGCCACCTGCCCGCAGGGGCGGGTCTCATGGTCGGCTCCACGTCCTGCCACCGGGCCACTCCCGGCAGGGTCGATCTTAGCCGCGAGGGCGGCGAGGTTCCGTGCGGCGTTGAGGTCCCGGTCCAGGATCAGGCCGCACGCCTCACACTCGTACTCACGCTCGGACAGGGCGAGCTTGGTTTTCACCGCGCCGCAGCCCGAGCAGGTCTTCGAGGACGGATACCAGCGGTCGGCTACCACGAGCCGGCCGCCGCTCCACCTGGTCTTGTACGTTAGTTGCCGGCGCAGTTCGGCGAATCCGGCGTCGGCGATGTGCCGGGCCAGTCGTCGGTTACGCAGCATCCCGGCGACGTTGAGGTCTTCAACCACGATCGTGGCGTGCTTGCGGGTGAGCCGGGTGGTGAGTTTGTGCAGGCCGTCGCGGCGCAGATTCGCCACGCGGGCGTGCGCCCGCCCGAGCCGTGCCTGGGCGCGCTGCCACCGGTTCGACGGCCGGCGTCCGGTGCGCCGGTCCGGGCCGACCTTGCGCGACAGGCTCCGCCCGAGCGCACGCAGCCTGCGCTGCGCCTGGTCGAGGTGCCGGGGGTTGGGCACGAGTTCGCCAGTGGACAGCACCGCAAGGTGCCTGATCCCGACGTCCACCCCGGCCGTCGCGTTCGGCAGGCTCGGACGCCGCTCGGCGCGGTCGACCTCGACGCAGAACGCCACGTGCCAGCGGCCACCATCGCGGCGCCCCGTAGCGGACATGATCCGGGCGGTGCCCGCGCCCAGGCGGCGGGCGAGTTTACGCGCGGACTCATGCAGCTTCAATCGGCCCAGACGGGGCAACACGACATGCTTGCGGTCGGGCTCGACCCGGATCGCGCCGGTGGTGAACCGCACCGACGGTGTCGACCGACGGCGGGACTTGAACCGGGGAAACCCGACCATCCGCCCAGCGCGCTTGCCGCAACGCGAGTCGGCCCAGTTCTTCAGTGCGCGGGCGAGCGCGTCCAGCCCGGTGTTGAACGCCTCCTTCGAGCACTGCGCCCACCACGGCGCCACCTCCGCCTTGACCGCATTCCACGCCTTACGCAGCGCGGGCAGCGACCACGACATGGCCGGGGTGAGCTGCTCGTGCGGGACGCCGTAGGTCCGCTCGGCGGCGCGCTGGTCCATCACCGCCTTGACCCACGCGAGGGCCCAGTTGTGCGCCACTCTTGCCGCCCCGGCGTGCGCGAGCACCACGCGTTCCTGCGATGGGGTGAGGTCCAGGGCGAACCGGTACGCCTGGACCGCCCTCACGCCGGCCTGCCCTCGATGGCGGCCTCGACCGCGCGGCGAGCGCGGTTCGCGGCGCCTCGCCGGCCGTAGAGACGGACACACAAAAGGGTGAGGACCTCGGTGACGTCGCGAACCAGATCGTCGTCCACCTCGGCCGGGTCGACCACGAGCAACCGCCGACCCTGCGCCGCCAACGCCGCCTCCACATACTCGCCGCCGAACCGGACGAACCGGTCCCGGCGCTCCACCACGATCGTGGTCACCGCCGCGTCGCGCAGCAGCGCGAGGAACTCCTTGCGGTGCCCGTTCACCGCGGACCCGACCTCGGTCACCACCCGCGACACAGGCAACTTCCGCCCGGTCGCCCAAACGGTGACACGAGCGACCTGCCGATCCAGGTCGGCCTTCTGCTCGACCGACGACACCCCGGCATACACGACCACCTGCCCCGGCTCAATGGCCGCCGAGGCAAGCGGCTCACCGACCATGATCAGACGACCGAGCCGATACGTGGGAACAGGCAACGCGCCAGCCGCATACTGCCGTCGCGCCGTGATGTACGCGATGCCCTGCGACGCCGCCCACTCCTTCAAATTCACCCGATCATCAAGAGCCACTCTGAGAGCGCCAAAGGCCCCGCCACGCCACCAGTTGGTTGCCCCCAGTTCGTTGCTCCTCAACCCTAATCCGCACCCCCGACACCCGGCCCGCCCGCTCGACCCGTGCGGCGAGGCGGGGCGGGAGGGCGGGTCAGGCGAAGGAGATCCGGTCGCCCTGGATCTTGATCTCCTTGGCGGCCAGGGGCCTGGTCGCCGGCCCCTGCTTCACGGCGCCGTCGGCGATGCCGAACTTGCTGCCGTGGCAGGTGCAGTTGATCGTGCCGCCGTCGACGTTCGACACCGGGCAGTTCTGGTGGGTGCAGATCGGGTCGAACGCCTTGAACTCCCCCGGGTTCGGCTGGGTGATCACCACGCCCTGGGCGGCGTAGACCTTCCCGCCGCCGACCGGGATGTCGCCGGTCGTCGCGATCGAGGCCGCGCCCTGGCGGTCGCCGCCCTCCGCGTCGCCGGCGCTGGACGCGCCCGGCCCGCCGCTGGTCGGCGCGGTGCCGCCGGCACCGGAGTCGTCCCCGCCGCAGGCGGCCAGGACCACGGACGCCCCGACCGCGCCGGCCCCCGCGAGCAGCGCGCGCCGCGACTGGGTACCCGGCCCGGTCAGCACCTGATCGTCACTCATCTCCGGCCCTTCTCTCGACTGCGGTGGCCGCTCCCGCACCACGGCCACACCCGTGCACACGGATCACTGTGCCCGACGGTTCACGGCATCGCCCCACCGACACGACGACGGGCGGGCCGGTTCCCCGACCCGCCCGTCAGCGTCGCGCACCGCCACGCGTGGCGTCGCTCAGCGCGCCCCGGCCGGCACCTTCCGGGTACGCGGCTTCGCGGTGCTGCCGTTGGCCCTGGCCGCCCGGGTGGTGGCGGCCTTGGCGCCCTTGGCCTCGCCGTCGAGCTTGAGCACCTGGCGCAGGAACTGGCCGGTGTGGCTCTCGGGCACCTCGGCGACCTCCTCGGGCGTGCCGGTGGCCAGCACCAGGCCGCCCCGGTGGCCGCCCTCCGGCCCCATGTCGATCAGCCAGTCGGCGGTCTTGATCACGTCGAGGTTGTGCTCGATGGTGATCACCGTGTTGCCCTTGTCGACCAGGCCCTCCAGCACCATCAGCAGCTTGCGGATGTCCTCGAAGTGCAGGCCGGTGGTGGGCTCGTCGAGCACGTAGACCGTCCGGCCGGTGGAGCGCTTCTGCAGCTCGGAGGCGAGCTTGACCCGCTGCGCCTCACCGCCGGAGAGCGTCGGCGCGGGCTGGCCGAGCCGGACGTAGCCGAGGCCGACGTCGACCAGCGTCTTGAGGTGCCGGTGGATGGCCGGGATGGCGGAGAAGAACTCGGCAGCCTCCTCGATCGGCATCTCCAGCACGTCGGAGACGGTCCGCCCCTTGTAGTGGACTTCCAGGGTCTCCCGGTTGTAACGGGCGCCCTTGCAGACCTCGCAGGGGACGTAGACGTCCGGCAGGAAGTTCATCTCGATCTTGATGGTGCCGTCACCGGAGCAGGCCTCGCAGCGCCCGCCCTTGACGTTGAACGAGAACCGGCCCGGGCCGTACCCCCGGACCTTGGCCTCGGTCGTCTCGGCGAAGAGCTTGCGGACGTGGTCCCAGACCCCGGTGTAGGTGGCCGGGTTGGACCGGGGGGTGCGCCCGATCGGCGACTGGTCGACCCCGACGACCTTGTCGACGTGCTCCAGGCCGGTGACCCGGGTGTGCCGGCCGGGGACCAGCCGGGCGCCGTTGATCTGGTTGGCCAGCACGGCGTGCAGGATGTCGTTGACCAGGGTCGACTTGCCGGAGCCGGAGACCCCGGTGACCGCGATCAGCTGACCGAGCGGGAAGGAGACGGTGAGGTCGCGCAGGTTGTGCTCGCGCGCCCCGTGCACCACCAGCTCCCGCTCCGGCGTCTGCGGGCGGCGCTGCGGGGGCGTCGGGATCGCCTTGCGGCCGGACAGGTACGCCCCGGTGACCGACTCCGGATTTTCCAGCAGCGCGGGCACCGAGCCGCTGTGCACGATCTTGCCGCCGTGCTCGCCGGCCCCCGGGCCGATGTCGACGATCCAGTCGGCCGTGCGGATGGTGTCCTCGTCGTGCTCGACCACGATCAGCGTGTTGCCCAGGCCGCGCAGCCGGATGAGGGTCTCGATCAGCCGGTGGTTGTCCCGCTGGTGCAGGCCGATCGACGGCTCGTCCAGCACGTAGAGCACGCCGACCAGGCCGGAGCCGATCTGGGTGGCCAGCCGGATGCGCTGCGCCTCACCGCCGGAGAGGGTGCCGGCCGCGCGGTCCAGGGAGAGGTAGTCCAGGCCGACGTCGAGCAGGAACTTCAGCCGGGCGTTGATCTCCTTGAGCACCCGCTCGGCGATCATCTTCTGCCGGTCGGTCAGCTCGATGCCGGCGAGCAGCTCGGCCGCCTCGCCCACCGACAGGTTGCAGACCTCGGCGATGCTCCGGCCGGCGAGGGTGACCGCGAGCACCTCGGGCTTGAGCCGGGTGCCGCCGCAGGCCGCGCAGGGCACGTCCCGCATGTAGCCCTCGTACTTGTCCCGCGACCACTCCGACTCGGTGTCGGTGTGCCGGCGCTCGATCCACTGCACCACGCCCTCGAAGCCGGTGTAGTAGGAGCGCTCGCGGCCGTACTTGTTGCGGTAGCGGACGTGCACCTGGTCGTCGGAGCCGTGCAGGATGATCTTCTGGGCCCGGGAGGGCAGCGCCCGCCACGGCGTGTCGATGTCGAAGTGCTGGCTCTCGCCGAGCGCCTCCAGCAGGCGGAGGAAGTATTCCAGGTTGTGCCCGGTGGCCCAGGGCTGGAGCGCGCCGTCGCGCAGGGTGCGCTCCGGGTCCGGGACGACCAGCTCCGGGTCGACCTCCTTCTTGGTGCCCAGGCCGGTGCAGTCCGGGCAGGCGCCGTACGGCGCGTTGAAGGAGAAGACCCGGGGCTCCAGGTCCTCGATGGCGAGGGGGTGGTCGTTCGGGCAGGCCAGGTGCTCGGAGTAGCGCCGCTCCCGGTCGGGGTGGTCCTCGGCCAGGTCGACGAAGTCGAGCAGCACCAGGCCGCCGGAGAGACCGAGCGCGGCCTCGACCGAGTCGGTCAGCCGCTGCTTGGCGCTCGCCTTGACGCTGAGCCGGTCGATCACCACCTCGATGGTGTGCTTCTCCTGCTTCTTGAGCTTCGGCGGCTCGGTGAGCTGGTGCACCACGCCGTCGACCCGGGCCCGGGCGTAGCCCTTGCCCTGGAGCTCGGCGAAGAGGTCGACGTATTCGCCCTTGCGGCCACGCACCACCGGGGCGAGCACCATGAACTTCGTGCCCTCGGCCATGGCCAGGACCCGGTCGACGATCTGCTGCGGGCTCTGCTTGGAGATCCGTTCGCCGCAGACCGGGCAGTGCGGCTCGCCGATCCGGGCGAAGAGCAGCCGGAGGTAGTCGTAGACCTCGGTGATGGTGCCGACCGTGGAGCGCGGGTTGCGCGAGGTGGACTTCTGGTCGATCGAGACGGCGGGGCTGAGGCCCTCGATGAAGTCGACGTCGGGCTTGTCCATCTGGCCGAGGAACTGCCGGGCGTACGACGAGAGCGACTCGACGTAGCGCCGCTGGCCCTCGGCGAAGATGGTGTCGAAGGCCAGGCTCGACTTGCCCGACCCGGAGAGCCCGGTGAAGACGATCAGGGCGTCCCGGGGCAGGTCGAGACTGACGTCACGCAGGTTGTGCTCGCGCGCGCCACGGATGATCAGTCGGTCGGCCACGGTGCGTGTGCTCCCGGATGAAAAGAGTGAGGCGGATCTGTCCGCTCCGAGCGAGGTCTGAGCGGTTTTGCGGGCGCAGAATGAACGCCTCGGCAAGACTAGCCCCGAGGTACGACAACTTTCCGCGCCCGCACATTCCCCCAGCTCACACCGGTCGGGCTCGCCCCCAGCGGCCGAAGCTGACCCGTCAGAATCCCCCCGGACCCGGTGGCGACGACGGACGCGCCGTGCGACGCCGGTCGCCCCGCCAGCCGCCCCGCCGCTCCGCGGCCAGCCGGGTCTCCCGGCGGCGGCTCTCGTACGCCACCTCCCGCTGGAGCCGACGCCAGCTTTCCCAGCGCCGGACGGGCAGCTCCCCGCTCTCCAGCGCCTCCCGCACCGCGCAGGCCGGCTCCGCCTCGTGCCCGCAGTCGGCGTACCGGCAGCCGGTGGCCAGCTCGGCGATGTCGACGAACGCCCGGTCCAGCCCGGCGGTGCCGTCGAGCAGGCCCACCGCCCGTACCCCCGGGGTGTCCAGCACCGCGCCGCCGCCGGGGATCGGGACCAGCGCCCGCCAGGTGGTGGTGTGCCGCCCCTTGCCGTCGGACCGCCGGATCGCCTGGGTAGGCATGACGGCCGCCCCGGCGAGGGCGTTGACCAGGCTCGACTTGCCCGCGCCGGAGGGGCCGAGCAGGCCCAGGGTCCGCCCCGGGGCGACGTGCTCCCGCAGCGGCGCCAGGCCGGTGCCCCGCTCGGCGCTGACCGGCAGCACCGGCACCCCCGGGGCCACCGCGGCGAGCTGCCGGGCGACCGCCTCCGGGTCGGCGGCCAGGTCGACCTTGGTGAGCACCACCAGCGGGGTGGCCCCCGACTCGTGGGCCAGCGAGAGCAGCCGCTCGATCCGGGCCACGTCCGGCTCCGGATGAACCGGCTCGACCACCGCCGCGGTGTCGAGATTGGCGGCGAGCACCTGCCCGCTGGCGTCCTTGCCGGCGGTCCGCCGGACCAGCGCGGTGCGCCGGGGCAGCACCGTGTCGACGGTCACCGGGCCGTCCGGCCAGGTCGCCAGCAGCACCCAGTCACCCGCGCAGGGCAGCGCGGAGAGATCCCGGGCGGCGGCGGCCAGCACCGCCGGGCCCAGGCTGGCGCGGACCGGGCCGTCCGCGCAGAGCACGGTGCAGACGCCGCGGTCGACCCGGGCCACCCGGCCCGGACGTCGGTCGGGGCGCCGGCGTACGCACGCCGCCCGCTCGGCGTCGAGGCCGAGGGCGGTCAGATCGATGGTCATGTCATCCTCTTCGGGAGAGAAACGGGTGGCGGGGAACACGCGTGCTGCGACCGGCATGTCACCACCCCCCGTCCGTCGTCCCGGTGTCCCGTACGACGCCGACGGTAGGGGTCGCGCCGACGCGCCGAAAGCGATTTCCCCGGCGACGGGCCGGGCCGGGACCGCTAGGGTCGTGGCGTGACCACGGATCCGCTTCTGCTGACCGGCGAGGTGGCCGCCGCCACCGACCGGTTGCTCCGTACCGCCGAGGGGCTGGACGCCGCGGACCTCGCGGCGCCCTCCCTGTTGCCCGGTTGGACCCGCGGCCACGTGCTGGCCCACCTGGCCCGCAACGCCGACGGCTTCGTCAACCTGCTCACCTCCGCCCGTACCGGCGAGCGGATCCCGATGTACGCCAGCATCGCGGCCCGCAGCGCCGACATCGAGGCCGGCGCCGCCCGGCCGGTGGCCGCGCACCTCGACGACCTGCACCGCTCCGCCGAGCGGTTCACCGAGGCCGTGGCCGCGATGCCGGTCGAGGCGTGGGCGGCCACCGTGGAGACCCGGCGCGGGCCGTGGCAGGCGGCGCTGCTGGTCTGGGGCCGGCTGCGCGAGCTGGAGGTGCACCACGTCGACCTGGCCGCCGGCTACCGGCCGGCCGACTGGCCGGCCGCGTTCGCCCAGCACCTGCTGCACGAGGTCGGCGCCGGCCTCGCCGGCCGCGACGACGCGCCGCCGATGGTGCTGCGCCCCGACGACGGCCCGCAGGAGTTCATCGTCGGCGACCCCGAGCGCGCGCCCCGGATCGCCGGTCCCGCCGCCGAGCTGGCCGCCTGGTTGATCGGCCGCAGCAGCGGCGACCCGCTGACCGTCACCCCGGACGGTCACCTGCCGACTCCACCGGAATGGATATAGACACCGTCATGAGCTACACCGGAGACGTCACGCCCGGCGGCCCGCCCGCCGTCCGGGAGCTGGACCGGCTCACCGTCACCAAGCTGTCGGTCGGCCCGATGGACAACAACGCCTACCTGCTGCGCTGCCGGGAGACCGGCGAGCAGGTGCTGATCGACGCCGCGAACGAGGCGCCCCGGCTGCTCGACCTGGTCGGCGACGGTGGCCTGTCCAGCGTGGTCACCACCCACCGGCACATGGACCACTGGGTCGCCTTGGAGGAGGTGGCCGCCAAGACCGGCGCCCGCGTCCTGGCGCACGCCGACGACGCCGAAGGCCTGCCGATCGCCGCGGAGACGCTCACCGACGGCGACACGGTGGCGGTCGGCGACTGCGCGCTGGAGGTCGTGCACATCAAGGGGCACACCCCCGGCTCGATCGCGCTGCTCTACCGCGACCCGGCCGGCACCCCGCACCTGTTCACCGGCGATTCCCTGTTCCCGGGCGGGGTGGGCAACACCGACAAGGACCCGGAACGCTTCGCCCAGCTGATCGACGACGTCGAGCACAAGCTCTTCGACCGGCTGCCGGACGAGACCTGGTTCTACCCGGGTCACGGCCAGGACAGCACCCTCGGCGCGGAGCGGCCCTCGGTGCCGCAGTGGCGGGCCCGCGGCTGGTGAGCCGCCCGGCGTCGGTCAGCCCGGCTGACCGACGCCGGCCACCGCCCGCAGCCGGCGTCGGGTGCCGAACAGCATCGTCCCGGCCAGCAGCAGCCCGACCGCCATGGTGAACAGCATCGGGCTCCCCTCCCCCGGCAGCAGCCCGGCCAGCGACCGCGAGGCGGTGCCCAGCGCCAGGTAGAGACCGGCCCAGGCCACCGCGCCGGCGGTCGCCCAGCCGACGAACCGGCGGTACGACATCCGCAGCCCGCCGGCGGCCAGCGGCAGCAGCGCGTTGAAGACCGGCAGGAAGGGCGCGACCAGCACCATCCGCCCGCCACCGGAGCGCAGGATCCCCTCGGCGGCCGCCCAGCGGGCCTCGCCGATCCAGCCGCCGACGCGGCTGTGCCGCAGCCGGTCGCCGTACACCCGGCCGGCGAGGAAGCTCAGCGACCAGCCGGCGACGCAACCGCCGACGACCGCGCCGAGGGTGGCCGCGCCGGTCGCCGCGCCACCCGCCGCGCCGACGGCCGCGAGGATCGCGACGTCCCCGGGCACCAGCACCCCGAGCAGCGGTACGGCGTCCAGGAGCATCACCAGCCCCAGCACTCCCATCAGGAGGGTGACCGGCAACTCCCCGACCTGCGACAACGAATCCAGCATGGGATGAACCTATGGCCGGGGGTGTCCCGGCCACATCAGGTCCGGCCCCCCAGCACCCCCTGAACCCGGGCTCGGGGTCACCCCTGAGCGGGTCAGCGCGGCCGGAGCACCTGCACCTGGCGTACCAGGCCGTCGACCTGGGGTTCGGTGGTCGGCACCGGGTACCGGGCGACGACCTCCAGCGCGCCGGCCGGGAGGTGTCCCCGATCGGGGTCGCCGACCAGCACCTGCGCCCCGGCGGCGGCGGCCCGGCGCAGGAAGGGCAGCACCCGCTCGGCCAGCTCCGCGTCGTAGAGCACGTCGCCGGCCAGCAGCAGGTCCGCCCCGTCGGCGTCGCCGTCGAGCAGGTCACTCCCGGTGGTGACGACCGCCACCCGGTTGGCGCGGGCGTTGACCGTCACCGCGGCCACCGCCCAGGGGTCGACGTCGTTGGCGACGACCCGCCCGGCACCGGCCAGCGCGGCGGCGATGGCCACCAGCCCCGAGCCGGCGGCGAGGTCGAGCACCCGACGCCCCGCGACCAGCTCCGGGTGGTCGAGCAGGTACCGGGCGAGCGCCTGCCCGCCGGCCCAGGCCGAGGCCCAGAACGGCGGCGGCAGGGTGTGACCGGCGGCGGCCTCCATCCGGGCCCACCAGACGATGGCGTCCTCGGCGAGGTGCAGCCGCACCTCGGGCACGAACGGGGTGGGGACCAGCCGGAGGCGGTCCAGGCCGTCGCCCGGGGCGTCGATCTCGTGTTCCAGGACGGTCAACGCTGTTGTGCTGGGTGCGGTCACCGGTCGAGCATGCCGGAGCCGGGTAGAGACCGGGCCGGTTTTGCTACGCGACCCGCGACACGTTTTCCGTTGACCTCTCTACGGCACTTCGGCGCGCAAACCGGCGGTCCGCCGGTTACTGTCGAGGAAGTACAGGGCGACCGTCCCGTGGACGCGGAGGGTCACCCGTCTTGAACAGGGAGAGATGCATGGCAACCGGCACGGTCAAGTGGTTCAACTCGGAAAAGGGCTTCGGCTTCATCGAGCAGGACGGCGGAGGTCCGGACGTGTTCGTCCACTACTCGGCCATCGCGAGCAGTGGTTACCGGGAACTGAACGAGGGCCAGAAGGTCGAGTTCGAGGTGACCCAGGGGCAGAAGGGGCCGCAGGCGGACAACGTCCGCCCGATGTAGTTCCGTGCCGGTGGCGGCGGTCGTTCTCGACCGCCGCCGCTGGACGTCTCAGGCCGCGTGGGCGGCCGTCGGCAGGTCCCGCCGTCGCCGGATCGGGCCGACCAGCAGGATCAGCGGGGTCAGGGCCAGCCAACCGGTCATCACCAGGATGGCCCGGTGCGGGCCGTACCCGGCGCCGATGGCGCCGGCGAGTACGGCGGCCAGCGGAATGGTCCCGTAGTTGAGCAGCTGCCCGCTCACCGTCACCCGGCCCAGCAGGTGGTGCGGGGTGTACGTCTGCCGGAAGCTGCCCTTGACGACGTTCCCGATCGCCACCCCGAAGCTCACCAGGATTCCGCCCAGCGCCAGCCAGACCAGCCGCGCGCCGGGCCCGGCGAGCGGGATGAGCAGGGCGGGCGGCCCGGTCAGCGCGCCGGCCAGCAGCAGGGCCCGGCCGGTGCCGATCCGCCGGGCGACAGTCGTGGCGGCCACCGCCCCGACCACCCCGCCGAGGCTGGTGACGGCGACCAGCGTGCCGACCGGCCCGGGTGCCAGCCCGACGTCGCGGACCAGGAAGACCACCAGCACCGCCTGGTAGCCGATCAGCCCGACGTTGCTGGCGGCGCCGAAGGCGGTGAGCACCCGCAGGTACGGGTCGCGCGCGACGAACCGCAGTCCTTCGGTGATCTCCCGGCGCAACGAGCTGGACCGCTCGCGCGCGGCCGGCCCCGGCTCGACCGCCCGGATCCGCCACAGGCACCACGCCGAGACCAGGAAGCTGACCGCGTCCACCAGCAGCGCGGCGACCGCGCCGGCGAGCTGGGCGATCAGGCCGGCCAGCCCGGGCCCGACCACGTAGCTGGCGGTCTGGGTGGTCTGGATCCGGGCGTTGCCCGCCGGCACCTGCTCGGGGCGGAGCAGCACGGGTAGGTAGACCTGGTCGGCGGTCTCGAAGAAGACCCGGGCGGCGCCGGCGAGGAGCGCCACGGCCAGCAGCTGGCCCATGGTGAGCACGCCGAGCACCGCCGCCACCGGGACGCTGAGGAACAGCAGCGCCGACAGCAGGTCGCAGACGATCATCACCGGGCGGCGGCGCAGCCGGTCCACCCAGGCTCCGGCGGGCAGGCCGACCAGCAGCCAGGGCAGCCAGGCGGCGGCGGTGAGCACCGCCGCGGCGAACGGGCCGGCGTCGAGGACCGCGACCGCCACCAGCGGCAGCGCGACCGCGGTGACGTTGCTGCCGACCGCGCTGACCGTCTGGGCGGCCCAGAGCAGGCGGAAGTCACGGTGCCCCGAGAGCCCGCGGGGCTCCCGGGCCGGGGCGACGGTCGGCCGGGTGACGGTCACGGCTGGGCCGGGACGCCGTAGGCGAAGAGGAAGACCGGTTGCCGGTCCCGGCCGTCATCGGGGATCTCGCGGTCGCCCCAGCGGGCCAGCAGGTCGATCACCTCGCGGCCGAGTTCGGCGAGCTCCTCGGGGGTGAGCCGCAGCCAGCGGTCGGTGGAGAAGGGCCCGTCGCCCCAGGCGGCCTGCGCGGACTCGTCCGCCGCGTGCCAGGCCCGGGCCAGCGCGACGTGCCGGTCGAGGTTGAGCGAGGTGGCCGCGTCGGCGACCGCGCGGGCCGCGGGGTCGGCGTCGAAGTCGGTGTTGGACCAGCGGACCCCGCGGGTGACCAGCCGCCACCACCGTTCCCGGCGGTCCCGGGCCCGCTCGGGCGCCTCGACCACCAGCTCGGCCGCGGCCAGCACCCTGAGGTGGTGGCTGACGTTGGCCGGCGCCTGGTCGGTGCGCTCGGCCAGCATGCCGACGGTGGACGGACCGTCGACCTTGAGCACGTCCATCAGTCGGCGGCGCAGCGGGTGGGACATCGCGGCGAGCACCCGCGAGTCGGTGACCTGGCGTACGTCGGGGGTCTCCATGCCGACAGCCTGACATCCGCAACAGCCCTTCCGCAAGAGGTGTTGCGGAAGGGCTGTTGCGGATGTCGGTCAGGCCGCCAGACGGTTGGCGAGTTCGTCGGCGACCTGCTTGGCGATGGTCGGCGGGATGGCAGCGGCGATCTTCTCGGGGGTGAGCCCGGCCAGCACGCCCGTGATGATCGCCTGCTCGTCGGTGAAGTCCTTGTTCGCCAGCGCGGCGTGCGCCGTCTGGAGGGCGGTGAGCTGCGCACCGAGGGACTTCAGGGTCGGGTGCGGTACGACGAAGTCGGGGTTGGTGTGGTCCTCGCCCATCGCCATCCGGGTGTAGATCTGACCCACCGGGTTCCGCCCGTCCAGGACGGTCAGATTGCGGTGGACGGTCTGCAGCCAGCTGTGCTCTTCGGGGGTCATGTCGGGGCCTTCCAGGAGTCCGATGGAGGTCAGGTAGCGCCGGAACAGCGGGGTCTGGTCCCGTCCGGCCTTGGTCGAGTCGCGGAAGAAGCTGAAGTGGGTGTGGTAGAGGTGCGAGTCGTCGCCGGTGGTGCGCTTGCCCAGCCGGTCCCACCGCCGCACGGTCACCCCGTCCGGGGAGTAGATGATCGAGCGGAGGTCCCGGCTGTCCGCGGTGTTCGCCCGGCACTGCGCGACGCACCAGTTCGAGAACGTCCGCAGGTTGTGCGTCGCACCGTCGGATCGCACCGTGAAGGTGCCGACGTCGAGCGCGGAGGCGTAGAGGGTGAGGCCGTTGGTGTCCCGTGGGGACTCCACCACCGAGTAGTCGTTGGTCGCCACCCGGTCCGATCCACAGTGGTAGCCACCGCGGTGGGCCGAGTCGCCGACGATCCCCACCGAGGCGGGGTCGAGGTTGGGCAGGTGGTCGAGGAGCAGCCGGCGGACGGCCAGCAGGTTGGCCGGGGCCGTGGTCATGGGGTCCCCCTTCCATCGGACGGAGGTCAGGGCGCGACGGTGACTCCTCGTATGCGGGCGTCGATCCGGGAGCGGACCCGACCGGAGGATGCACGTCGTCGGGCGTCGATTGAACAATAACCGTCGACACCGGAGAAACCCCAGGTCAACAGGCATCTGTTCAGATAGGTCCAAGCTGTGGGCCCGCTGGGAGCAGCGGCCGGCTCACCATGGACCGATGCGCACGGTTTCCGGCCAGCCGGCGCGGAGAGTGACGGCGGTGCCGGAGCGGTTCACGGGCGCCCGGGTCGGCCGCGGGCCGGGGCTGAGGCGGGCCGGACGAGCCGGCCCGGCACGGGTCAGTCCGCGGTCCGCCGGGGCGGTTCCGGGCGGGCGGCGCGCACCGCGTCCCGGTGTTCACGCACCGACCCGCTCATCGCCGCCATGAAGCGGTGGACCACCTCGAGCTCGTCGTCGGTGAAGTCGGCCATCACCCGGTCGGTCCGCGCACCCAGCGGCTGGAAGAACTCCATCGCCAGGGCGGCGCCCCGGTCGGCGTAGTGCAGCAGCACCTTGCGCCGGTCGACGGTGTCCCGGTCGCGCCGGATGTGCCCGGCCCGCTCCAGCCGGTCGATCAGGGCGGTCACCGACCCGGAGGAGAGATTGAGCTGCTCCCCCAGCCGGCCGGGGGTGATCGGGTCCTCGGCCAGCTCGGCGTCCATCACGGCGATGAGGGCCTGCAGGTCCGTGGCGTTGAGGCCGTGCAGGTTGGCGAAGGCATGCCCGACGTGCTGGGCGTCCGACGAGTAGCGGCGCAGATCGTTGGTGATGTCCGCGATCATCCGCCCGCGCCGGTCCGTCCGCCGCCGATACATGCCGTGTGCTGCCACGTCTCGTCGATTCCCCCTGTCGAACGGGCCGGGTTGCAGCATAGAACGTCCGCTTGAATCTCGCCTATCAAGATGCTCGTTCTTCGAGTTGCCACGATACTCTTGATGAACAAAACTCTTGGCAGTCGAGATTTTACCGTCGAAGGACCGTGAGGGCATCCGATGTCTGTGTTCACCCGCGTAGCCCGCGGCCGGCTCGCCGCGTGGCTCACCGTGGTCGCCGCGATCCTCGTCGGCGCGGCCGTCTTCGGGCTCCCCAGGCCCGACAACCCCGCGCCCGTGTCGGCCACCGGCCTCTCCGTCGAGTGGCAGTCGACCCAGGTCGAACGCCTCCAGGAACAACTGCCGTCCAGCGACGTCCAGCCGGCCATCGTGGTGGTCAGCCGCGACGACCGGGCGGCGCTCACCGAGCCCGACCGGGCGGCGCTCACCGGCGCCACCGCCGGGCTGGGCCGGTTCGCCGTCGGCGGCCGGGTCGGCCCGCCGCAGGTCTCCCCGGACGGCACGGTCGCGCTGGTCGCCGTGCCGCTCTCCACCGCCGGCGGCCAGGACCAGGTCGCCGAGACCGTCGACCAGCTCCGCGGCTCCCTGACCGACCTGCCCGACGACCTCACCGTCGAGGTGACCGGCGGGCCCGCCTTCACCGCCGACCTCACCAAGGTCTTCGAGGGCGCCGACACCACCCTGCTGCTGGTCACCGCCGGCGTCGTGGCGCTGCTGCTGCTGATCACCTACCGCAGCCCGTTCCTCTGGATCGTGCCGCTGGTCGTCGTCGCGGCGACCGAGCAGCTCACCCTGCGCGCGGTGGACACCATCGTCCCGGCCGTCGGCATCAACCTCCAGGAGGGCGCGGTCACCGGCATCGCCAGCGTCCTGGTCTTCGGCGCCGCCACCGACTACGCCCTGCTGCTCATCGCCCGCTACCGCGAGGAACTGCACCGCGAGCAGGACCGGTTCGTCGCGATGCGGGCGGCCCTGCGGCGGACCGCCGAGCCCATCCTCGCCAGCGGCCTCACCGTGGTCCTCGGCGTGCTCACCCTGCTGCTGTCCGAGCAGGAGACGAACCGGGCGCTCGCCGTGGCCTGCGCCACCGGCGTGGTGTTCGCCATGCTCTCCGCGCTCTTCGTCCTGCCCGCCGCGCTGGTGATCTTCGGACGCGGACTGTTCTGGCCGTTCGTACCCAAGGTCGGCGAGACCGCCCGCGAGGGCCGGCTCTGGGGCCGGCTGGGCGGGGCGGTGATCCGTCGCCCGGCACCGGTCGCGGCGCTGGCCACCCTGGTGCTCGCCGCCCTCGCCCTCGGCGGCCTCGGCATCCGCACCGGCCTGTCCGAGACCGAGCAGTTCCGGGCGAAGCCGGAGGCGGTGACCGGCGCGCAGACCCTCGCCCAGACGTTCCCCGCCGGGACCACCCAGCCGGTCGCCGTGCTGACCAACCCCGCCGCCGTGTCGGCCGTGACCCGGGCCGCGACGGCCCTCCCCGGTGTCGCCTCCGCCCGACCCGGCGACGCGGGCCAGGCGGTCGCCCAGGTCGACGTGGTGCTGGAGGCCGAGCCGGGCACGCCGGCCTCGGACCGGGCGATCGAGGCGCTGCGCGACGCGGTCGCCGCCGTACCCGACTCCGCCCCGCCCGCGGTCGACGGCGCGGACGACGTCGACGGCGCCGTGGTCGGCGGCAACATCGCCGCCGCCTACGACACCGACGAGGCCAACGGGAAGGACCAGCGGCTCATCCTGCCGATCATCCTGCTGCTCGTCGGCGCGGTGCTGGTCCTGCTGCTGCGCGGCCTGCTCGCCCCGCTCCTGCTGGTGCTCACCGTGATCGCGTCCTTCTTCGCCAGCCTGGGCGCCGCGTGGCTGCTCTTCGACCACGTGCTCGACTTCCCGGCGCTGGACAGCGGCGTGCTACTGCTCGCGTTCGTGTTCCTGGTCGCCCTCGGCGTGGACTACAACATCTTCCTGGTCACCCGGGCCCGCGAGGACGCGCGCCGGGCGGGCACCCGGGACGGGATGCTCTCCGCCCTGCGGGTGACCGGTGGCGTCATCACCAGCGCGGGTGTGCTGCTCGCGGCGGTGTTCGCGGTGCTCGGGGTGCTGCCGCTGATCACGCTGACCCAGATCGGGATCATCGTCTGCATCGGCGTCCTGCTGGACACGCTGCTGGTGCGCACGGTGCTGGTGCCGGCGCTGGCGTTCCTCCTCGGCGACCGGTTCTGGTGGCCGGGGCGGATCGCCCGGCAGCCCGCCGGGGAGCCCCCGGCCGAGCGGGAGCCCCTCGCCGCCGGGCACTGACCGACGGGAGAGCCGGCGACGGGGGCCGGGGCGGCGACGCCCCCGGCCCCCGTCCGTCGTCACCGGTCCGGCGCGCCGTCCTCGACGCCGACCGCCCGGTCCCGGGTCGCCCAGGCGACCACGAACACCACCGTCCAGCCCACCCCGAGCAGCACCGACGTCGCCGTCCCGCTGGCCGTGCTCCAGCCCAGGTAGAGGCGGGCCCCGCCACACACCGCGATGCCCGCCGCCGCCACCGTCCAGGCCGTCACCGCGGCCGGCCAGCGGGCGTCGCGGGACAGCAGCCAGGCGAGGGTGCAGAGGCTCGCCGCCACCACTGCGTTCTGGGTCGGAAAGACCACAGCGGCCGGCGCCGGCACGATCACGTCGGCCACCACGGCCAGCACCACCAGCGGCAGGAACGCGCCGACGGTGCCGAAGACGCTGAGCAGGTCGGCCCGCCAGGGCCGGGTCCGCCAGGCGAGGACGGCGGCCACCACCGCCACCAGCCCGATCAGGAACGAGGCCCGCAGCACCGAGACCGTCCCCAGCGCGACGTCCACCGCACCGGGCGTACGCCGCTGCGCGAACCAGTCGGCGATCGCCCCGTCGACCACCACCAGCCCGCTCCACCGGACCACCGTTCCGAACAGCCAGGCGACGGCGAACCCGGCGGCGAAGAGCAGGCCCAGGCCGGCCGCCAGGTTGAGCAGCAGCGCCCCGCCCGGCCCGGCGCGCATGGCGATCAGGAAGAAGAGGATCCCGTACCGGCCGGTGACCCAGCGCACCGGCGGCAGCGCGGCGGCCCGGCCGAGCAGCGCGCGTACCGGATCGGGGTTGCGGCCCAGCCAGCGCCCGACCAGCACGATCCCCGCCAGCACCACCAGCAGCACCAGCACCGCGCCGGTGGCGCGGCCGAGCAGTCGGGAGACCGTCTCGTACGACTCGCCGGCCAGGTTGCCCAGCAGCACCGAGCCGCCGACCCAGCTCACCACCCCCGCCAGGTTCCAGGGCGCGAACCGCCGGTACGGCATACCGGACGCGCCGGCCAGTCGGGGCACCAGGGTGCGGGCGAAGGCCACCCAGCGGGCGGCGAACACCCCCCGCCCGCCGAGCCGGCCGAGCATCGCGTCGGCCCGGGCCAGGCGTTGCGGCCCGACCCGGACGCCCAGCCCGCCGGCCCGCAGCCGGGGGCCGTAGCGACGGCCGGACCGGAACGCGAGTGTGTCTCCCATCACCGCGGCCCCCGCCATCACGAGCAGCGCCGGCACAAGCCGTAGCGTGCCCGCGTACGCTAGGAAACCGACCAGCATCAGGGTCGCCTCGCCCGGCACCAGCAGACCGAAGATCACCGCGGTCTCCCCCGCGACGATTGTCGCGGCGATCACATAGATCAGCAGGGACGGCAGACCCTGCAGCGAGGTCAGCAGGTCATGCATCCGGCCCTCATGAACATGGGGGCCAGCATGCCAGCCGCTGGAACGGTCGGAACAGCAGTTTCGGCAGAGATCCGGGCCATCTGGGGGTGACCCCGACACGCGCCCCGGCAACCGTAGACAGGAGTATGGAGGGTATGCAGCTTCGCACCGACCTCCGCAACGTCGCCATCATCGCCCACGTCGACCACGGCAAGACGACCTTGGTCGACGCCATGTTGCGGCAGGCCGGCGCCTACGGCGCCCGCGGCGAGGACACCGAGCGGGTGATGGACTCAGGTGACCTGGAACGGGAAAAGGGCATCACCATCCTGGCCAAGAACACCGGCGTGCACTACCTGCCGGCCGACGGCTCCGACCCGGTCACCATCAACATCATCGACACCCCCGGCCACGCCGACTTCGGCGGCGAGGTCGAGCGCGGCCTGACCATGGTCGACGGGGTGGTGCTGCTGGTCGACGCCAGCGAGGGCCCGCTGCCGCAGACCCGCTTCGTGCTCCGCAAGGCGCTGCGCGCCCGGTTGCCGATCATCCTGGTGATCAACAAGGTGGACCGTCCGGACGCCCGGATCAAGGAGGTCGTGGACGACACCTACGAGCTCTTCCTCGACTTGGACGCCGACGAGGAGCAGATCGACTTCCCGATCGTCTACGCCTGCGCCCGCGACGGCATCGCCTCGCTGACCCAGCCGGCCGACGGCTCGGTGCCGAGCGACAGCACCTCCCTGGAGCCGCTGTTCCGCACCCTGCTGGACACCATCCCGCCGCCCGCGTACGAGGAGGGTGCGCCGCTGCAGGCGCACGTCACCAACCTCGACGCCTCGCCGTTCCTCGGCCGGCTCGCGCTGTGCCGGGTCCGCCAGGGCACCATCAACAAGGGCCAGACGGTCTCCTGGTGCCGCACCGACGGCAGCACCCAGCGGGTGCGCATCTCGGAGCTGCTGATGACCGAGGGGCTGGAGCGCAAGCCGGCGGACTCCGCCGGACCGGGCGACATCATCGCGGTCGCCGGGATTCCCGAGATCATGATCGGCGAGACGCTGGCCGACGCGGAGAACCCGATTGCGCTACCGCTGATCACCGTCGACGAGCCGGCCATCTCGATGACCATCGGCACCAACACCTCGCCGCTGGTCGGCCGGGTCAAGGGCTCCAAGGTCACCGCCCGGATGGTCAAGGACCGGCTCGACAAGGAACTGGTCGGCAACGTCTCGTTGCGGGTGCTGCCGACCGAGCGGCCGGACGCCTGGGAGGTCCAGGGTCGTGGCGAGCTGGCGCTGGCCATCCTGGTCGAGCAGATGCGCCGCGAGCAGTACGAGCTGACCGTCGGCAAGCCGCAGGTGGTCACCCGGGAGATCGACGGCAAGATCTGCGAGCCGGTGGAGCGGCTGACCATCGACGCCCCGGAGGAGTACCTGGGCGCGATCACGCAGCTCCTGGCGACCCGGAAGGGCCGGATGGAGCAGCTGGTCAACCACGGCACCGGCTGGATCCGGATGGAGTGGCTGGTTCCGGCGCGCGGCCTGATCGGCTTCCGCACCGAGTTCCTCACCGACACCCGGGGCACCGGCATCCTGCACCACGTCTTCGAGTCGTACGAGCCGTGGTTCGGCGAGCTGCGGACCCGGCAGAACGGGTCGCTGGTGGCCGACCGGGCGGGTGCGGTCACCTCGTTCGCGATGATCAACCTGCAGGAGCGTGGGCAGCTCTTCGTCGAGCCGACCACCGAGGTGTACGAGGGCATGATCGTCGGGGAGAACTCCCGCTCCGACGACATGGACGTCAACATCACCAAGGAGAAGAAGCTCACCAACATGCGGCAGTCGACCTCCGACGAGACCGAGAAGCTGATCCCGCCGCGCAAGCTCTCCCTGGAGCAGGCGCTGGAGTTCTGCCGCGAGGACGAGTGCGTCGAGGTCACCCCGTCCGCGGTGCGCATCCGCAAGGTGGTGCTGGACCAGACCACCCGTGGCCGGGCCGCCGCCCGCCGCAAGCACGCCGGCTGATCCACGGCCGCCCCGGAGCCCGGACCGCCTCGCGCGGTCCGGGCTCCGCCGTCTCCGGCGGGGGTACGCCCCGCGGCGCGCGTCGGCTACGGTCACCGGCATGACCTGGGATGATCTCGACGCCCACCTGGACCGGGTACCCGGCACCGTGTCGGCGTACGTGGGCCGGCTCGACGCCGCCCCGACCTGGACCCGGCTGCCCGACGCGACCCACTACGCGGCCAGCACGATGAAGGCTGCGGTGCTGGTCGCGCTCTACCGGGCCGCCGAGGCGGGCACCCTCGACCTGGACGCGCCGACGCCGGTGGTCAACGAGTTCGACTCGGCGCTGCCGGGCGCACCCCGGTTCTGCTGCGACCGGAACTACGACAACGACGAGGCGGTCTGGGAACGGGTGGGCGGCGTGGCCCCGCTGCGCTGGCTGGCCGATCGGATGATCACCCGGTCGAGCAACCTGGCCACCAACATCGTCATCGGCCGGGTCGGCCTGCCGGCGGTCGCGCAGGCGTGGGCGCTGGCCGGGGCCCGGCACAGCGCCACCGGGCGCGGCATCGAGGACTTCGCCGCCCGCGAGGCCGGCGTCACCAACGTGGTCACCGCGGCCGACCTGGCCGCCCTGCTCGCCGGGCTGGTCACCGGCGCGCGCCGCCCCGGACCGTTGGCCTCGCCGGCGGCCTGTGCGGCCATGGTGGACGTGCTGCTGGCCCAGGAGCACCGCGAGGACCTCGCCTCCGGGCTGCCGGAGGGCACCCGGATCGCGCACAAGAACGGCTGGGTACGCGGGGTCCGGCACGGCGCGGGTGTGGTCTTCCCGGCCGACGCCCCGCCGTACGCCGTGGTGGTCTGCACCACCACCGACCTGGCCGACGGCGGCGCGAGCGGCGAGGAGGTCGAGGACGACGCCTGCCGGTTGATCGCCGACGTCTCGGCGGCGGTCTGGGCGGCCCGGCACGACCTGCGCGACTGAGGCGGGCGGGCCGGCCGGGCGGGTGGCGACGACCGCCCCCGCCGGCCCGTCAGTCCAGCAGATTCGCCCGCAGCGCGTCGCGCAGCTCGCCGGTGACCCCCAGCCCGTCACGCAGGTACACGTCGAACGACCCGTGCACCCGGCGCACCTCGTCGTAGGCGGCGTCCAGGTACTCCGCCCGGACCTCCAGCACCGGGCGGACCGCCGCCGGGTCCAGCTCCGGCTGCCGGCGGACCATCGCGGCCAGCAGCACCTCACGAAGGCTCACGGTCAGCTCGTTGTGCCGCAGGTAGTCGGCCCGGATCGCGGCCGGCTCCACGCCCAGCACGGTCAGCAGCACCACCGCCAGCCACCCCGTCCGGTCCTTGCCGGCCGAGCAGTGGAACAGCAACGGCAGGTTCGCCTCCTCCGCCGCCAGCCGCAGCGCCGTGCCGAACCCCTCGCGCGCCGACTCCCCGGTGACGAACCAGCGGTAGATCGCCGCCATCGCCGCCGGCGTGCCCTCCCGGGCCAGCTCGTCGTACGCGTCGAGGTCATGGCCGAGCAGCACCGCCGAGACGTAGGTGAAGACGGGGTGCGCGGGGTCGTGCACCGGCAGGTGCACCACCCTCGGCTCCCCCACCAGCCGGTCCGCCGGGGCGACCTCCTGCTCGGAGGCGTCGCGCAGGTCCACCACGCAGGCCGGGGCGAGCTTGCCGAGCACCGGCAGGTCCTCCTCGATCAGCCGGCCCAGCGCCGGGGTCCGGATCAGCCGGCCCGCCCGCACCCGCCGCCCGTCCGCTGTGGGCAGGCCGCCCAGGTCACGCGCGTTCGGCGCGCCCACCAGCTCCCAGTCCCGCCCGGTCATCGACGTCCCCCTCCGGCCTAGTCCTGCGTATAGGGTGCCGCACATGACGATCGCCGCGGTACGCACCCACCGGCTTTCCGCTCCCTTACACACGCCTTTCGTCACCGCACTGCGCCGCACGACCACGGTGGACACCCTGGTCGTGGAGGTGATCGACTCCGACGGGCGGTCCGGCTTCGGAGAGGCGCCGCAGGTCTGGAAGGTGACCGGCGCGTCGGTGGCCGGCGCCGAGGCGTGCGTCCGCGACATGCTCGCCCCCGCGGTGGTCGGCCGGGACGCCGACGACCTGGTGGCCCGGTGCGCCGAGGTGCGGGACGCGGTTCCCGGCAACGAGTCGGCCCGGGCGGCGCTGGACGTCGCGCTGCACGATCTGGCGGCGCGACGGCTCGGCGTACCCCTGGTGCGGTTGCTCGGCGGCACCAGCCTGCGCGTCCCGACGGACGTCACCCTGGCCGCCGGTGACGCGGTGGAGTTGGCCGGGGCGGCCCGGCAGCGCCGCGCGGACGGCTTCGACGTGCTCAAACTCAAGGTCGGCACGGACGCCGCCGGCGATCTGGACCGGGTCCGCGCGGTCCGCGCGGCGGTCGGGCCGGGGGTACGGATCCGGCTGGACGCCAACCAGGGCTGGACGCCGCGCGAGGCGGTCCGGGTGATCCGGGGCATCGAGGACGCCGGGCTCGACGTCGAGCTGGTCGAGCAGCCGGTGGCCCGCTGGGACCTCGACGGCCTGGCCTGGGTCAGCGACCGGGTGCAGGTGCCGATCCTCGCCGACGAGTCGGTCTTCGGCGTCCGGGACCTGGTCGAGGTGATCCGCCGTCGGGCGGCCGACATGGTCAACGTCAAGCTGGCCAAGTGCGGCGGCCTGCACGCCGCCCGCACGCTGCTCGATCTGGCCCGCGCGCATGGCATGGGCACGATCGTCGGTTCGATGATGGAGAGCGCGGTCGGGGTGGGCGCGGCGGCCAGCCTGGTCGCCGCTTACCGCACCACCGCCGTGTCGGACCTGGACGCCGCCTGGTGGCTGGCCTGGTCGCCGGTGCGCGGCGGGATCCGGTACGAGGGCGCGACCGTGCTGCTGCCGGACGAGCCCGGGCTGGGCATCAGCGGTGTCAGTGAAACAAAGGTGCAGCCCCGCGCTTGAGTCTCGTTGGTTTCTTTCATAAGGTCCCGATAGGTGCCAGCGCGAACCGGAGGTCGACGTGGAGCTGCGAGCGGGCCGCGAGGCGGTCGTCCGGGTCGCCGTCGCGACCCTCTGGACCGACCCCGGGGCGGTACGGACGGTCGACCGCCTCGCGCTCGACACCCCCACCGACACCCCCGGCTGGGTCGCCGGCATGGACCGTGACCAGCAGGTCGGAGACTGCGTGCTGAGCCAGCTGCTGCTCGGCGAGCGGGTGCTGGTCACCGCGCTGCGCCCGGACGGCTGGGCGCACGTGGTCGCGGTCGAACAGCCGGCGCCACGGCTCGATCCGCGCGGCTACCCCGGCTGGCTGCCCGTCGCGCAGCTCGCCCCGCAGCAGGCTCCCACCGTCGACCCGCTGGTGGTCGACGCCACCGTGACCGCGCTGCACGCCACGCCGGACGGCCCGGTGGCACTGCCCGGCGTCGTCCTCGGCACCCGCCTCGCCCCGGCCGGCCCGGCCGTGGACGGGTGGTGCCCGGTGCGGGCGCCCGGCCACCCGGACCCGCTCTGGGTGCCGGAGGCGGACGTCGTCCCGCTGCCCACCACCCCACCGCCGGCCGGCGAGGTGCTCCGGCTGGCCGAGCGGCTGCGCGACGTGGTCTACGTCTGGGGTGGTCTCTCCGGCCACGGCATCGACTGCTCCGGTCTGGTGCACCTGGTCTGGCGGCGGTTCGGCGTGACGCTGCCCCGCGATGCCGGCGACCAGGCGGCGGCGACCAGCCCGGTGCCCGACGGCGAGGAACGCCCCGGGGACCTCTACTTCTTCGCCCGCCCCGGCCGGGGCATCCACCACGTCGGGAT
Source organism: Micromonospora lacuserhaii (assembly GCF_036902735.1). Lineage (NCBI taxonomy): Bacteria > Bacillati > Actinomycetota > Actinomycetes > Micromonosporales > Micromonosporaceae > Micromonospora > Micromonospora lacuserhaii. The sequence continues at coordinate 64,460 of NZ_JBAKHO010000008.1, forward strand.
GGTCACCGACGGCGCCGCCGACCGCCGGATGCTGCACGCCTGCTACCGGGAGCGCCGGGTGCTGGAGGAGCCGCTTCCGGCCGACCGGCTGGCCACCCTCGTCGGCGCGCACCGCGTCTGACCCGGTACGACGACGGCGCCCCCGGTGACCGGAGGCGCCGTCGTCGTCGGTGGGTGGGTCAGCGCCGGGCTTCGGCCAGCTCCCGCCGCCGGTCCCGGGACGACTTGACCAGGCTCGCCACGGTGGCCACGGCGAGGGTGCCGAGGATGACCAGCAGGGACAGCCAGATCGGGATGTGCGGGGCCCAGGCGACGTGCTCGCCGCCGTTGATGAACGGCAGGTTGTTGTCGGCCAGCGCCTCGAGCACCAGCTTCACGCCGATGAAGCCGAGCACCACGGCCAGGCCGTAGCTGAGGTAGATCAGCCGGTCCAGCAGGCCGCCGAGCAGGAAGTAGAGCTGGCGCAGGCCCATCAGCGCGAAGACGTTCGCGGTGAAGACCAGGTAAGGCTCCTGGGTGATTCCGAAGATCGCCGGAATGGAGTCCAGCGCGAAGATCAGGTCGGTGGTGCCGATCGCGATCATCACGATCAGCATCGGGGTGAAGAGCCGCTTGCCGGCCAGGTGGGTGGTCAGCTTGGCGCCGTCGTAGTCCCGGGAGATCGGCAACGCCTTGCGGCTCCACCGGATGAGCAGGTTCTCCTTGAACTCGTCCTCGTCCGGCTCGCCCTGGCGGGCCAGGTTGACCGCGGTGTAGATCAGGAACGCGCCGAAGATGTAGAAGACCCAGGAGAACTGGGAGATCAACGCGGCGCCGGCGGCGATGAAGCCACCGCGCATGACCAGGGCCAGCACGATGCCGATGAGCAGCACCTTCTGCTGGTACTTCCGGGGCACCCCGAACCGGGCCATGATGATCACGAAGACGAAGAGGTTGTCGACCGAGAGGCTGTACTCGGTGAGCCACCCCGTGTAGAACTGGCCGGCCACGCTGGCGCCGGAGGCGAGCCAGAGGCCCACGCCGAAGAGCAGGGCCAGGCCGACGTAGAAGCTGACCCAGAGGCTCGACTCACGGATGCTGGGTTCGTGCGGACGCCGACCCACGATGAAGAGGTCGATGAGCAGCATCGCCGTCATCGCGACGAGCGTTCCCGCCCACACCATTCCGGACACGTTCAATTCCATTCCTCCGGCAGACACGCGGCGTCGGGCACACCGTACGCCGAGTGACGGCGGGGTGGGCGGCGACGGAAGCTGTGGTGACTGTCGGAGGTCTCTTCCGCCAGCGACCCGCGGGCGGGGCGTTGACCGATGGAGCCGGGTCGGGTGCCGGGGGTGGCGGTCGACCGTGCTGACGACTCCGTCGCGGGGGAATACTCCCCTCCGGCCGCCATTCTTCACCATGCACGGCCGTCAGCGCATCTCCGGTAGGGCGGATTGCCGCACGTATCACCCTGCTCACGTGTCGACCGACACCTTTCGTGCGGCATCCTAGGAGGCTAGGTGTCGCGTTACGTCCGGATCGGCCCCGCCGCGGGGCGATCCTGGGACGGGGCCACCCCCGCGGCGTAGCGTCGGCCGACCGCCGTGCGAGGCTTCGGGCATGGTTCTTGAAGTCGCGCTCATCGACGTACTGCCCGGACACGAGGACGCGTTCGCCGCCGCCTACGCGAAGGCGCACTCCATCATCACCGCCGCCGAGGGCTGCCGGTCGGTCCGGATGACCCGGGGCATCGAGACCCCCACCCGGTTCGTCCTCCTGGTCGAGTGGGACTCGGTCGAGGCGCACGACCAGAACTTCCGCGCCACCGAGGCGTTCGGCCAGTGGCGGGCGCTGATCGGCCCGCACTTCGCCGGACCGCCGCGGGTCGAGCACTTCGTCGACGTACCGGCCTGAGATCCATCACCGTCGCTGTCGTACCCCCGGGTTACCGTACGGCGCTCGCGCGGCACACCGGCCCCGACGCGTTCGGGGGCGCCGGGTCCGGTGGCCGGGCGGCGACGGCGCCTGACGCCGGGCCGGCACCCGGGACCGATCGGTGTCGCGGGCCGGGCAGTTCCACCGGCCGGGCTTACCTGCCGGGGCGGAGGAGCTCCGGAATCTGGGGCGTCGGTGTTGCCCGAGGGGCGCTGCCCGTCGACGGGCGGGGTGCCGTTTCAGGCGCTACGAACTTGATGTCGTCAGCGAATCGGATGTCCGTTTCAGGCGCCCGAGGCGTGACTGGCATCCGCGATTCGTTCGCGTCATCAAGTTTGTAGCGGTCGCCGGGACACCCGGCCCGGCCCCTACCGTCGCCCGCTCGTCAACCCGACGTCACACCACGTCGGGCTTCTGGACCAGCCGGGTCCGGGCCTCCCGGCCCGGCCCGCTGCCCGTGCCGGCGCGCGTGATTCCGTGCGGCCCGTCAGGCCACAGCGACGAGCAGGGCCACCTTCCTGCCCGGGCGCGGGAGCCCTTCCTGCCCGGGCGCGGGAGCCCTTCCTGCCCGGGCGCGGGAGCCCGCGGTGCGCCGGAGGCGGAGTGGCTGCCCCGGTGAAGGCTCCGGTCGCCGCCGGGCTCCGGCCACCCGTGCTGCCGCTCCGGCCCGACGGCCGGGCCGGTCCGCGCGCTCCGGTCAGCGGTCGCCCTTGACCGCCTCCACCACCGCCGCGTCGACCGCGCCGGCGGCGCGCCGGCGGAACAGCTCCCGCGTCTCCGCCCGGCTCAGCGCCACCTCCGTCAGCCAGCCGGTCACCCGGTCGTAGCGGCTCACGTCGACGTCGCCGACCAGCCGCACGTCGGTGGTGAGCGCCTCCAGCATCACCGTGTGCGGGTCGGCCGGGTCGGGGAAGGAGTAGCAGCAGTAGGGGGTCAGCGGGTGCGGCCCGCGCGGCGCCGCCGCCCGGGGCACCACCCGCAGCGTCAGGTGCGGCAGCTCGGACAGGGCCGCGAGGTGCTCCAGCTGCTCCCGCCAAACCTCGGCCGGGTCGTCACCCGGCTCGCAGACCCGCTCGTCGAGCAGGCCGGTGTAGCGGGGCGGGTCGGGCCGGCGCAGCACCGCCTGCCGGGAGAGCCGGGCGCGCAGGTCGGCCTCCGCGTCCAGCTCCGGGTGGAGCAGCCGGGCGGCGGCGATCCGCATTCGGGCGTACCCGGGGGCCTGGAGCAGCCCGGGCACGACGGCCGGTTGGTACTCGACGATGGCGGCCGCGCCCGCCTCCAGCTCGGCGTAGGTGCGCTGCCGCTCGCTCATCTCGCCCAGCGCCTTCCACCAGCCGCGGCTGGTGGCCGCGTCCCGGGCGATGACGATCAGCGCGTCCCGTTGCGGCGCCGGGACGTCGTAGACGTCGAGCAGGTCGAGGACGTCGGCCAGATCCGGCCTACTCTGCCCCAGCTCGATCCGGGACAGCTTCGAGGTGGAGGCCCAGCCCAGCCGGCCACACACCTGTTCCAGCGTCAGCGCCTCCCGTCTGCGCAACTGGCGCAGCTCGGCGCCGAGTCGCGCGCGTCGAATCACAGGACTCGATGACAACGGCATCCCGCCTCCCCACGACGGAGGGTACGCAGGACCGTCACCCACGGCAATACCTTGCTCGCACACCGCAACGGCGCGGCCGGTGGCCGGTCTGGCGCCCCCGTGGCGCCGGATCGGCCACCGGAGCGGTTCAGGGGCGGTAGGTGCCGAACGACCAGACGTTGCCGGCCAGGTCGCGGGCCACGTAGTCGCGGGACCCGTAGTCGGTGTCGAAGGGCTCGCGGACGATCTCGGCGCCGGCCGCGCGGGCCTGGGCGCAGTGCGCGTCCACGTCGTCGAGGGCGACGTAGACCGACCAGTCGTCGTCGGCCGGCCGGGGTCGCAGCGCCGAGTTCGCACCAATCATGATCATCCCCTCGTCGAGGGCGAGCTGGGCGTGCGCCACCGAGCCGTCCGGCGCATCGTGCACGGCGTGCACCGCGAAGCCGAACGCGGCGCAGAGCCAGTCGATGGCGGCGCGGGCATCGGGATACCGGAAGACCGGGTAGAGGGTTCGCATGCCCTCATCCTGCCGCCGGAGCGGTCACGCCGGATTGGACGAATGTGACCTCAGCAGGCCCGCGGGCGTCTCCCCGGCGAACTCGTGGAAGTCCCGAATCAGGTGGGACTGGTCGTAGTAGCCGTGGCGGGCGGCCACCTCGGCACCGCTCGGGGCTGCTCCGGCCGCCCCGGTGATCGCCGCCTGGGCCCGCGCGAAACGCAGCAGGCGGCCGGTCGTCTTCGGCGGCAGGCCCAGCTCCCGCCGGAACACGGTGGCCAGGTGACGCCGGCTCCAGCCGAGCTCCTCCGCCAACCGGCCGACCTCGACCTGCCCCCCACTGCCGGCCAGCCGCCGCCAGGCCCACCCGACCCGGGGGTCGACCGGGTCGCTGGTGGCCAGTCGCGCGGCCAGCGCCGCGTCAAGCAGCCGGAACCGCCTGGGCCAGTCCGACGCCCCGGCCAGCCGGTGACGGAGCAGGTCGAGCCACCGGTCGGGAAGGTGCTCCACCGCCACCGCCCGGTTGGCCAGCTCGACCAGCGGCAGGCCGAGGATCCGGCGGGCGGCGAGCGGGGCGAGCAGGAGTTGCACCCCGAGGCCCACCCCGACCGTGCGGGTGATGCAGTAGCCGTCGAAGGTCCCCGCCACGAAGGAGTCCACCCGGGACGCCCCGCGCTCGGCGCACCGAGGATCCACGACGTCCAGCGGGGCGCCCCAGCCGAGGATCAGCACCACGAAGGCGCCGGCCGTCTCCCGGCGGACCGCCGGCAGTGCCGCCCGCTCGCGGTAGCCGACGTACCGGTCGACGAACGGGAGCAGCCGGGCGTCGGGCCGGCCCACAACCAGGTCGAGGTCGCCCATCCCCGTCCTCCGTCCGTCACTTCACGCCGGCGGCGTCCATTCCGCGCAGTTCCTTCTTCAGATCCGACACCTCGTCGCGGATCCGGGCCGCCAGCTCGAACTGCAACTCCCGGGCGGCGGCCAGCATCTGGTCGTTGAGCTCCTGGATGAGCTGGGCCAGATCGGCCCGCGCCATCCCCTCGCGGGACGGTGCGGAGGTGCCGGCCCGGCTGCGGCTGCGGGTCTCCTTGACCGGCGCCTTGCCCCGGGAGAGCTGCCGCGCCGCGCCGCCGATCCGCGAGTTCTCGGTGTCCTCCGCCTCGCGATAGATGTCGTCGAGGATGTCGTGGATCTTCTTGCGCAGCGGCTCCGGGCTGATTCCGTTCGCCTCGTTGTGGGCGATCTGCTTGGCCCGGCGCCGGTCGGTCTCGTCGATCGCGGCCGCCATCGACGGAGTGATCTTGTCGGCGTACATGTGTACCTGGCCGGAGACGTTCCGGGCAGCGCGGCCGATGGTCTGGATCAGCGACCGGCCGCTGCGCAGGAAGCCCTCCTTGTCGGCGTCGAGGATCGCCACCAGCGACACCTCGGGCAGGTCGAGGCCCTCCCGGAGCAGGTTGATGCCGACCAGCACGTCGTACTCGCCCTTGCGCAGCTCGCGCAGCAGCTCCACCCGGCGCAACGTGTCGACCTCGGAGTGCAGGTAGCGCACCCGGATGCCGTTCTCCAGCAGGTAGTCGGAGAGGTCCTCGGCCATCTTCTTGGTCAGCGTGGTGACCAGCACCCGCTCGTCGCGCTCGGTACGCAGCTTGATCTCGTGCATCAGGTCGTCGATCTGGCCCTTGGTCGGCTTGATCACGACCTGCGGATCGATCAGCCCGGTCGGGCGGATCACCTGCTCGACGAACTCACCCTGGGCCTGCTCCAGCTCCCACGGACCGGGGGTGGCGGAGAGGTAGACCATCTGGCCGACCCGTTCCAGGAACTCGTCGAAGCGCAGCGGGCGGTTGTCGGCGGCGCTGGGCAGCCGGAAACCGTGGTCGATCAGCATCCGCTTGCGGGAGGCGTCGCCCTCGTACATGCCGCCGATCTGCGGGATGGTCACGTGCGACTCGTCGATCACGGTGAGGAAGTCGTCGGGGAAGTAGTCGAGCAGGCAGTGCGGCGGGCTGCCGGGCAGCCGACCGTCCATGTGCATCGAGTAGTTCTCGATGCCGGAGCAGAACCCGACCTGCCGCATCATCTCGATGTCGTAGGTGGTGCGCATCCGCAGCCGCTGCGCCTCCAGCAGCTTGCCCTGCCGCTCGAGCTCGGCCAGCCGCTCGGCCAGCTCGACCTCGATGTCGCGGATCGCCCGCTCCATCCGCTCGGGGCCGGCCGCGTAGTGGGTGGCCGGGAAGATCACCAGCTGGTCGACCTCCTTGACCACGTCCCCGGTGAGCGGGTTGAGGTAGTAGAGCTTCTCCACCTCGTCGCCGAAGAGCTCGATCCGGACGGCCAGCTCCTCGTAGGCCGGGATGATCTCCAGGGTGTCGCCGCGGACCCGGAAGGTGCCCCGCTGGAAGGCCATGTCGTTGCGGGTGTACTGGATGTCGACCAGCCGGCGGAGCAGCTTGTCCCGGTCGAGCTCCTGCCCGACGGCGACCCGCACCGCACGCTCCAGGTATTCCTCCGGGGTGCCCAGGCCGTAGATCGCGGAGACGGTGGCCACCACGATCGTGTCGCGGCGGGTGAGCAGCGACATGGTCGCCTTGTGCCGTAGCCGCTCGACCTCCTCGTTGATCGAGGAGTCCTTCTCGATGTAGGTATCGGTCTGCGGGATGTAGGCCTCGGGCTGGTAGTAGTCGTAGTAGGAGACGAAGTACTCCACCGCGTTGTGCGGGAGCAGCTCGCTGAACTCCTTGGCCAGCTGTGCGCAGAGGGTCTTGTTGGGGGCGAGCACCAGGGTCGGCCGCTGCAACCGCTCGACCAGCCACGCCGTGGTGGCGCTCTTGCCGGTGCCGGTCGCGCCGAGCAGCACCGTGTTGCGGTCGCCGCGCCGGACGCGACGCTCAAGATCGTCGATGGCTGCCGGCTGGTCGCCGGCCGGCTGGAAGTCACTGACGACCTGGAAGCGGCCGTCGAGCCGGGGAATGTCGAGCGCCATGACAGCAACGGTAGCCCCAAGGTCCGACACTCCGCCGTCGCTACCGTGGGTCCCTGATCGGCTTCGATATTCCGATTGTGTGGTACATCTCACCGCGCTAGCCTGTAGACCGTAGGCCGCTCGCGGCGGCCGACCGGGCCGGTGGCCGGACCCTCACGGGCGGGCCGCCCCTGGCACGTGTGGTCGCAGCACCCGGACATCACCGGCGTGCGCACCCGACGTGGTCGCGCTCGAGGCGCAGACCGGCCGCCGCGAGCGCCCCAATTCGTCACCGTCCTCCTCGCCGGCCGTTCAACCACTCGTGGACACCTCATCCGAGCGGCCGCCCTCGTCCTCCCCGGAGCACCCCTCCCCCACCCGGCCCGGCCGGCCGGCGACGCCCGACCCGCCGACCGCCACCGGGTCCGCGTCCCGCCCGCCCGCAGAGCTGGGCGGGCGAGCGTCCACCGCACCGCCGGGTCCCACCGACCGGCCGTCCACCGCGCCACCGTTCCTTCGTACCCCCATCGGGGCCGGCGCCCGGGGCGGGCCGGCACCGGCCGACCAGACCGGCCGGCGGCGGCGCGCTCCCGGCCGGCACCAGCGCTCCCGACGCCCCCTGCCCGCGCCCCCCGACCTGCCCCCCGCGCCACCGGCCGGGGGCGCCGCCGCCGAGGAGCCACCGGCCCGGCGGCGCAGCACCCTGGTCGCGCTCGGCGTGGTCGCCGCAGCCTCGGCCGCGGCGCTGGTGGCCGGGCTGCTGAGCTGGGCGCCGACGTCACCGGAGGCGGCCCGGGCGCTGACCGCGGACGAATCCGAGCGACTGGCCGCCACCCGGGTCACCAACTACCGCGACGTCCGGGTCGGGGTACGGGCGACCGTCGGCGCCGGCGCCACCCGCACCGAGCTGGTCGGCTGGGTGGACTGGGGGCGACCACTGGCCTACCTGGACGTCGGGGGGCCGGGCGCCGGCCCGGACCGCGGCCTGGTCCAGGCCACCCCCGCGGTCGTCGTGGTCCGCCCCGACCCGACCGCGATGCCGACACCGGCGCCACCGCCGCTGGTCCCGCCCGTCGACGGCTGGCGACTGCGCGACCTGCCCCGGGGGCTGGCCGGGGCGCTGGACGTCCTCTTCGCGCTCGGCGCCAACCGGGGTGAGCCCGTCGACCCGTTGCGCCGCGGCGGCGGGCGCTGGGTGGGCCGGGAGGTCCTCGGCGGCGAGTCGGTCGACGTCCTCCAGGCGCCGCTGCCGCCACCCGCGCCGGCCGACCCCACGGCCACCCCGTCGGCGCCGCCGGCCGCCGGGGACGGCGACCCCCGCTGGTGGGTCGACCGGGACGCCCGGCTGCACCGCTGGGCCGGTCGGCTGCCCGACGGCGCACCCCTCACCGTCGAGCTGGAGCGCAGCAACCGGCCCACCCTCTGGCCCGTCGACGCGCTGGGTGGGCGTCCCGGGCTGCCCCGCGCGCTCACCGACGCCGAGGCCGAACGGCTGGACCGGCTACCCGCCCGGCTGCGGGCCCGGTCCGGAGCGGCCGTCACCGTGACCGCGCCGCTGGGCACCGCCGCCAACCTGCGCGGCTCGGGCTGGCTCAGCTGGTCGGGTGCAGTGGTCTACCTGTCCGTGGCCGAGCTGGACACGCTCGGCCGGCGCACGTTGCTGCGCCGCGACGCGAACGGGTTCGCCCGGGCCGAGCTGCCGGTCGGTCCGGCCAGCGGCAGCGCCGAGCCGCCGGTCGGCCCGCCGCTGCCACCGCCGTCCGGGGCCGCCTGGCGGACCGGCGGACGACCGTCCGACGACCTCGACGTACTCGTCGACGTGGCGCTGCGGGTGGCGGCGACGCCGGTACGGCCCGGCTCAGCGATCAGGCTGCGCGGCAGCCGGCTGGCCGGCGTGACCGTCGACGTGTTCGAGCTGCGCGTCCAGGGGCTGCGGCTGCGTTACTGGCTCGACCGGGACGGGCTGCTGCGCCGGGTGGAGCTGCGGACCGGGGCCGGCGCCTGGGCGCAGCTCGACCTGACTCCCGCGAGGGTGCCCGCGGGCGTCGTCGTCCCACCCCGCTCGGCGCCGCCCGTCAAGGCGAAGCCGGCCCCACGGCGCCCGGCCCAGCCCGACCCGGGGCGGCGCGGGCGGCCGGCCGCGCGAGCCGGGGCACGGTGACGGCTCAGGGCTGCCAGCCGGTCTGCCCGGCCCACTCCTCGGCGCGCAGGTACTCCTCGTCGAACCAGGGGTCCCTCGCGGTGGCGTAGCTGCCGCTGTCCGGGGCGGACGCCGCCAGCTCCCGCTTCAACGCCAGGTACGCGGAGCGCTGGTCCGGGTCGGCGCGCAGGTGGTCGCGCATCAGCAGGGCGTACCGCCAGCCGGGCGACCCGGCCACCCGCAGGTGCAGGTTCACCGGGCGGCCCGGGTCCGCGCTGCCGTGCAGCCGCTTCTCCCAGCGTCCGCTCCCCGGCGGGCGGGGGTTGTCCCACCACTCGCCGGGCAGCCGGGGGAACCCCGCCTCGGCGAGCCGGTCGGCGAGCGGCCCGTCCGCCTCGGCGAGGGAGTCGACGGTGAGCTGGATGTCGATCACGTCCTTGGCGGCGAGACCGGGGACCGCGGTCGAACCGATGTGGTCGATCCGCCGCTCCGCCCCGGTCGCGTGCCGGATCCGTGCGGCGAGCCGGGCGTACTGCTCGGGCCAGCTGGGATCGGCTTCGGTCAGCACCACCTGCCGTGCGCCGACGGCGCGTCGGTCCCGCAGGTTGCGCTCGTAGGGCACCAGCCGGTCCCGCCAGAGGGCGTCCACCGCCGCGTGCAGCTGGTCCAGGGTGCCGTCGTTGTCGATCACCACGTCGGCCGCCGCGCGCCGACGGGCGTCGTCGGCCTGCGCGGCGATGCGCCGCTCGGCCTCCGCGCGGGGCATCCCCCGGTCCCGCGTCAACCGCTCCAGCCGGGTGCCGAGCGCCGTCCGCACCACCACCACCAGGTGGTACGTCGGGGCGAGCCCCACCTCGATCAGCAGCGGCACGTCGTTGACCACGACCGCGTCGGACGGGGCCGCGGCGACCAGCTCGGCGGTCCGCGCCCGGACCCGCGGGTGGGTGATCGATTCCAGCCGGCGTCGGGCAGTGTCGTCGCCGAACACCACCGCGCCCAGCGCCGCCCGGTCCAGCGCGCCGTCGGGACCGAGGATCCGCTCCGAGAAGGCGGCGACGATCTCGGCCAGCCCCTCGGTACCCGGGGCGACCACCTCGCGGGCGACCCGGTCGGCGTCGACGATCACGGCGCCCCGCTCGGCCAGCCGGGTCGCCACCGCGCTCTTGCCGGACCCGATCCCGCCCGTCAGTCCCACCATCAGCACGCCGACCAGTCAACCTGATCATTCGGAGCGCCGCCACATCGGGCCCGGGTCTGGCGCGCGGCTCGCCCCGCCCGATCGGCGGACATGGCGAGGGCCCCGCCCCCGACGACCCGGTGGAACCGGATCGCAGGGGCGGGGCCCGTCGTCATCAGCGACTGCTCCAGGTCGCCGACGCGGCGTCAGCCGCGCCGAACTGGAGATGTCACACGGTCACTTGCCGCCGGCGAGCTTCTCCCGCAGAGCGGCGAGCGCCTCGTCGGTGGCCAGCGTGCCGGCCGGCTCCTCGGCCTGACGGCTCGGGGCCGTGCTGGTCGTGGTGGTGGTGGCGGCACCGGCGGCCACCGGCGGAGCCGGGTTGGCAGCGGCCTCGGCGTCGGCAGCCCGGGAGGTCTGCACCTGCTTGGTGTGGGCCTCCCAGCGCTGACGCGCCTCGGCGTACTGGTTCTCCCAGGTCTCGCGCTGCTTGTCGTACCCCTCGAGCCACTCGCCCGTCTCGGGGTCGAAGCCCTCCGGGTAGATGTAGTTGCCCTCGGTGTCGTACGTCGCGGCCATGCCGTAGAGGGTCGGGTCGAAGTGCTCCTCGCCCTCGACGAAGCCCTCGTTGGCCTGCTTGAGCGACAGGGAGATGCGGCGACGCTCGAGGTCGATGTCGATGACCTTGACCATGACCTCGGAGCCGACCTGCACGACCTGCTCCGGGATCTCCACGTGGCGCTCGGCCAGCTCGGAGATGTGGACCAGGCCCTCGATGCCGTCGTCCACCCGGACGAAGGCGCCGAACGGCACCAGCTTGGTGACCTTACCCGGCACGATCTGCTGGATCGCGTGGGTGCGGGCGAACTGCCGCCACGGGTCCTCCTGGGTCGCCTTCAGCGACAGCGAGACCCGCTCGCGGTCCAGGTCGACGTCCAGGACCTCGACCTCGACCTCCTGGCCGACCTCGACGACCTCGGACGGGTGGTCGATGTGCTTCCAGGAGAGCTCGGAGACGTGCACCAGGCCGTCCACGCCGCCCAGGTCGACGAAGGCGCCGAAGTTGACGATCGAGGACACGACGCCCTTGCGGACCTGGCCCTTCTGCAGCTTGTTGAGGAACTCGGTGCGCACCTCGGACTGCGTCTGCTCGAGCCAGGCCCGGCGGGACAGGACCACGTTGTTGCGGTTCTTGTCCAGCTCGATGATCTTGGCTTCGAGCTCGCGGCCGACGTACGGCTGCAGGTCGCGCACCCGCCGCATCTCGACCAGGGAGGCGGGCAGGAAGCCGCGCAGCCCGATGTCGAGGATGAGGCCACCCTTGACCACCTCGATGACCGAACCGCGGACGACGCCGTCCTCGTCCTTGATCTTTTCGATCGTGCCCCAGGCCCGCTCGTACTGCGCCCGCTTCTTGGAGAGGATCAGACGACCCTCCTTGTCCTCCTTCTGGAGGACCAGGGCCTCGATGTGGTCGCCAACCGAGACGACCTCGGCGGGGTCCACGTCGTGCTTGATCGACAACTCACGAGAGGGGATGACACCCTCGGTCTTGTAGCCGATGTCGAGAAGGACCTCGTCCCGATCGACCTTGACGACGGTGCCTTCGACAATGTCGCCGTCGTTGAAGTACTTGATGGTCTCGTCGATCGCGGCGAGGAAAGCCTCCTCGGAACCGAGATCGTCGTGGGTGACCCGGGTGGCGCTCGAGGGGGCCTCGATGCTGCTCGTCATGTGGGCGGTTGCTCCGGTCGGATGGGTTGTCACAGCAGGCGTGGTGTCGCGGTGACCATTTCGCGCCAACGGATCCGCCTCCGGGGCACACCGAACGATCGCCAAGTGAAGATCATTAGTGGCTCCGGTGACCGCGCACCTGCTCCCTGCCGAGGCACACGATCCGCGAGCGCATCGTCTAGCCTACCCGCTGCATTACCACAGCGTGCAAGGCCTCCCGTGTCGCCGCGAGCTCACCAGCTGCGAAAGCGGAGATTTCAGCATGAAAGCGCCTCGACTGTCTCCTGCGTCACACCAGCCCCACGAGAAGGTAGCGCATCGGCGCGCCGACGGCAGCGCGACCCCGACCCACCGGCCAGGCGCCGTGGGTACGGGCCGGTGCAGGGCCTAGCGTGAGCGGGTGGATGACGATGACAACCGGGTGACCCGGCGCCGGGTCGGCGACGCGGAGGCGCGCCGCGCCAACCGCGGCTGGTGGGACGCCGACGCCGACGACTACCAGGCCGAGCACGGCGCCTTCCTCGGCGACGTGGACTTCGTCTGGTGTCCGGAGGGGCTGCGGGAGGCCGACGCCCGGCTGCTCGGCAACGTCACCGGCTGCCGGGTGCTGGAGGTCGGCGGCGGGGCCGCGGCCTGCGCCCGCTGGCTCGCCACCCAGGGTGCCCGACCGGTCGCCTTCGACCTCTCCGCCGGCATGCTCCGGCACGCCGCGCGCGCCGCCGACACCACCGGGGTACGCGTACCGCTGGTCCAGGCCGACGCGCTCGCGCTGCCCTTCGCCGACGCCGCCTTCGACATCGCCTTCACCGCCTTCGGGGCGATCCCGTTCGTCGACGACTCCGCCACCCTGATGGCGGAGGTGCACCGGGTGCTGCGCCCGGGCGGCCGCTGGGTGTTCTCGGTGACCCACCCGATGCGCTGGATCTTCCTCGACGACCCCGGCGAGGGCGGGCTGACCGCCGTCCACTCGTACTTCGACCGGTCCCCCTACGTCGAGCAGGACGAGGCCGGCACGGCCAGCTACGTCGAGCAGCACCGCACCCTCGGCGACCGGATCCGGGAGCTGGTCGGCGCCGGGTTCCGCCTGGTCGACCTGGTGGAGCCGGAGTGGCCGGCGGGGCACGAGGGGATCTGGGGGCAGTGGAGCCCGCTGCGCGGCCGGCTCTTCCCCGGCACCGCCATCTTCGTCGCCGAGAAGCCTGCCGCCTGAGCCCGTCGCACTGCTGGTGCGGCCGGTGTCCCTAGGCCCGTCCGGTCGTTTCGCGACATCGACGGCGGGTACCCGCGAGGCATGGCCGACAAGGAGTTCCAGACGGGCGACCACGTCTCCTGGGCCAGTCACAGCGGCCGGGCGTACGGCGTGGTCAAGGACAAGATCACCGAGCGGACGCACGTGCGTGGGCACGCCGTGAACGCGTCCCCGGAGGACCCGCAGTACCGGATCCGCAACGACGACTCGGGGCGCGACGTCGCCCACCGGCCGGAGGCGCTGCGCCATGAGTCGAAGTGAGGACCCGCAGCAGACGTACCAGGAGTTCACCGAGGCGGTGAACATGAAGCCCGGCGAGCTGTCGACGTGGCTGGAGACCGAGGAGTCGAAGCACGTCGGCTGGCGGAAGGGCACCAAGGGCGGTGAGTCGGTCGGGCACGAGTCCGGTCGCAAGATCATCAACCTGTTGCGGCGCAAGCGCGACCAGCTCTCCGAGGGCGACTACAAGCACATGCGCAAGGTCGTCGGGTACGTACGGCGGCACATGGCGCAGCGACCGAGCGGCGACGTCCGCGAGACCCGGTGGCGGTACTCCCTGATGAACTGGGGTCACGACCCCCTCAAGGCTCCGCTACCACCGCCGGGCGGCCCGTCCCGGCGGGCCCTCGAACGGCACGGCACCCCACCGAAGGAGCGCCGCGGACCGGGACGGTAACCCGCGGGATCAGTGGTCGGCGCTGTTCCAGTCCCGGCCCTCGCCGACGGAGACCTCCAGCGGCACCGACAGCGGGTACGCCCCGCCCATCTCCCGCCGGACCAGTTCCTCGAGCGTCTCCCGCTCGCCCGGCGCCACCTCGAAGACCAGCTCGTCGTGCACCTGCAGCAGCATCCGGGAGCGCAGCCCCGCGTCGCGCAGCGCGGTGTCGACGTGCAGCATGGCGACCTTGATGATGTCGGCCGCCGAGCCCTGGATGGGGGCGTTGAGTGCCATCCGCTCGGCCATGTCCCGGCGCTGCCGGTTGTCGCTGCCCAGGTCGGGCAGGTAGCGCCGACGGCCCAGGATGGTGGAGGTGTAGCCGTCCTGCCGGGCCCGGGCGACCACCTCGTGCAGGTAGTCCCGGACCCCGCCGAAACCGGTGAAGTAGTTCTCCATCAGCCCCCGGGCCTCCTCGGCGGTGATGCCGAGCTGCTGGGAGAGACCGAAGGCGCTCAGGCCGTAGGCCAGGCCGTAGTTCATCGCCTTGATCTTGCGGCGCTGGTCGGCGCTGACGGCGGTGACCGGCACCTCGAAGACCGACGACGCGGTGGCGGCGTGGAAGTCGTGGCCGGAGTTGAACGCCTCGATCAGGGCGTCGTCCGACGACAGGTGCGCCATGATGCGCATCTCGATCTGGCTGTAGTCGGCGGTCAGCAGGGTCTCGTAGCCCTCCCCCACCACGAAGGCGCGCCGAATCCGCCGCCCCTCCTCGGTGCGGATGGGGATGTTCTGCAGGTTGGGCTCGGTGGAAGAGAGCCGGCCGGTGGCGGCCACCGTCTGGTTGAAGGTGGTGTGGATTCGGCCGTCGTCGGAGACCGACTTGAGCAGCCCGTCCACCGTGGACTTGAGCTTGGCCACGTCGCGGTGGCGCAGCAGGTGCTCCAGCACGGGGTGCGGGTTCTGCGCGTAGAGCCACTGGAGGGCGTCGGCGTCGGTGGTGTAGCCGGTCTTGATCTTCTTGGTCTTGGGCAGGCCCAGCTCGGTGAAGAGGATCTCCTGGAGCTGCTTGGGCGAGCCGAGGTTGAACTCCCGCCCGACCGCCTCGTACGCGCCCTGCGCGGCGGCCTTCACCTCGGCGGCGAAGTGCGCCTCCAGCTCCGACAGGTAGTGGGTGTCGGCGGCGATGCCGATCCGCTCCATGTCGGCGAGCACCCGCATCAGTGGCAGCTCCACCCCGGCCATCAGCCGCGCGGACTGCTCGCCGTCGCGGGACAGCTCGGCATCGATCGCGTCGGCCAGGTCGAGGGTGGCCCGGGCCTGGAGCATGAGGTTCTGCTCGGCGGCCCCCTCGTCGCCCAGCCCGTCCAGGGTGAGCTGGCCGGTCTCCGGGGCGTCGACCCGCAGCTCCCGGTGCAGGTAGCGCAGCGCCAGGTCGGTCAGGTCGTAGGAGCGCTGGTCGGGGCGGGCCAGGTAGGCGGCGATCTGGGTGTCGCGGGCGATACCTGCGAGCGTCCAGCCGTGCGCGGCGAAGGCGAGCACCACCGGCTTGCTGTCGTGCAGCACCTTGGGCCGGGTGGCGTCGGCGAGCCAGCCGGCGAGCGCCTGCTCGTCGGTGGGCTCCAGCCCGGCCGGGTCGACCCAGGCGGCGGCCCCGCCCGCGGTGGCCAGGGCCAGCCCGGTCACCGAGGCGGTGTGCCGGCGGTTGGGGCCGGTGTCGAGCTTCGCGGCCAGGCCGACCGGCGCCCCGACCGGGGCGTGCGTCTCCAGCCAGCCCGCGAGGGCACCCGGCTCGGTGAGCACCTCGCCGGCCAGGTCGAAGCCGGCCTCGGCCTCCGGCTCCACCGCCTCGAGGTACTGGTAGAGCCGGTCGCGCAGGATGCGGAACTGCAGGGTGTCGAAGACCTGGTGCACGGCCTCCCGGTCCCAGCCCTGCCAGCGGGCGTCCTCGGGGCGCAGCGGCAGCTCCAGGTCGGAGACCAGGCAGTTGATCTCGTAGTTGCGGATCACGTCGGCCAGCCGCTCGCGCAGGCTGTCGCCGGCCTTGCCCTTGATCTCGTCGGCCCGCGCGATCACGCCCTCGACCCCGCCGTACGTGTTGATCCACTTGGCCGCGGTCTTCGGGCCGACGCCGGGGATGCCGGGCAGGTTGTCGCTGGTCTCGCCGACCAGGGCGGCCAGGTCGCGGTAGCGCTCCGGGCCCACGCCGTACTTCGCCTCGATCGCCGCCGGGTCCATCCGGGCCAGGTCGGAGACGCCCTTGCGCGGGTAGAGCACGGTGACCTGATCGCCGACCAGCTGGAAGGCGTCCCGGTCGCCGGTGCTGATCAGCACCTGCATGCCCTGGTCGCGGGCCTGGCAGGCGAGGGTGGCGATGACGTCGTCGGCCTCGTAGCCCTCCCGCTCCACCACCGGCACGCGCAGCGCGGCGAGGACCTCCTTGACCAGGCTGACCTGGCCCTTGAAGTCGGTCGGGGTCTCGCTGCGGCCGGCCTTGTACTCCGCGTACTTCTCGGTGCGGAAGGACCGGCGGGAGACATCGAAGGCGACCACGATGTGGGTGGGCTGCTCGTCGCGCAGCACGTTGATCAGCATGGAGGTGAAGCCGTAGACCGCGTTGGTCGGCTGCCCGGTCGTGGTGGAGAAGTTTTCCACCGGCAGCGCGAAGAAGGCCCGGTATGCCAGGGAATGTCCGTCGACGAGGAGCAGGCGCGGCGTCGTAGCTGTCACGGCAGCGACTCTAGCCCGTACCGCCGACAACCCTGAGCCGGCGGCACCGCCGCGCCCCCGGGAAAAGCGGCGGCCGCCCGTCCCCCTGGGGGAACGGACGCCCGCCGGCGGTACGACTCAGGCCACGCCGAGGTACGCCTCCTTGACCGCCGGGTCGGTGAGCAGGTCCTGGCCGGACCCCTCCTTCACGATCCGGCCGGTCTCCAGCACGTAACCGCGGTGGGCCCGGGAGAGCGCCTGCTGGGCGTTCTGCTCCACCAGCAGGATCGTGGTGCCCTGCTGGTTGATCTCCGTGATGATGTCGAAGATCTGCCGGATCACCATCGGGGCCAGCCCCATCGACGGCTCGTCGAGCAGCAGCAGCTTCGGCCGGCTCATCAGCGCCCGGCCGACCGCGAGCATCTGCTGCTCACCGCCGGAGAGCGTGCCGCCGGCCTGCTTGCGCCGCTCGCGCAGCCGCGGGAAGAGCTCCAGCACCCGCTCCAGGTCGGCGGCGATGCCGGCGGAGTCCCGCCGGGTGTACGCCCCCATGTCCAGGTTCTCCATCACCGTCATGCCGGGGAAGATCTGCCGGCCCTCGGGCGACTGGCACAGCCCCCGGACGACCCGCAGGTCGGCGCGGAGCTTGCTGATGTCCTCACCGTTGAACACGATCCGGCCGCCGGCCAGCGCCCGGGTTCCCGAGATGGCGCGCATGGTGGTGGTCTTGCCGGCGCCGTTCGCGCCGATCAGGGCCACCACCTCGCCCTCGTTGACGGTCAGGCTGATGCCGTGCAGGGCCTCGATCCGGCCGTACGCGACGCTGACGTCGCTCAGCTCAAGCAGCGTCATCGGTGGACTCCCCCAGGTAGGCGGCGATCACCTTCGGGTCGCGGCTGACGTCGGCCGGCGCCCCTTCGGCGATCTTGCGGCCGAACTCCAGCACCACGATCCGGTCGGTGACCCCCATGACCAGGCGCATGTCGTGCTCGATGAGCAGCACGGTCAGCCCCATGTCGCGGATCTTGCGGATCAGGGCGAGCAGTTCCTCCTTCTCCGCCGGGTTGAACCCGGCGGCCGGCTCGTCCAGGCAGAGCAGCTTCGGCTCGGTGGCCAGCGCCCGGGCGATCTCCAGCCGGCGCTGGTAGCCGTACGGCAGGTTGCGCGCCTCGTCGTTGGCCCGGTCGGCGATCCCGACGAAGCGCAGCAGCTCCAGCGCCTTGGCCTCGGCGGCCCGCTCCTCCAGGATGTGCCGGGACAGGCCGAAGGTCTTCGCGCACGCCCGCCGCACCTCCTGCCAGGTCCGGACGATGCCCCCCGGCGCGGTGACCTGCGGCACCTCGTGCGGCTTCGGCTTGTACCGGGGCAGCCGGAACAGCGCGCCCGGCACGCTGGTCTTGTGCCGGGAGTCCGTCCCGACCATGACGTTCTCCAGCGCCGTCATCTCCGGGAAGAGCCGGATGTTCTGGAACGTCCGGGAGATGCCCAGCTTGCTGATCTGGTGCGGCTTGCGGCCGGTCACCCGCTCACCGCGGAACCGGACCGCACCCGAGGTGGGCTTGTAGACGCCGGTCATCACGTTGAAGCTGGTGGTCTTGCCGGCGCCGTTCGGGCCGATCAGGCCGAGGATCTCGCCCTCGTAGATCTGGAAATCGATCTTGTCGAGGGCGACCACGCCGCCGAAGCGGAGCGTGACCTCGTCGACCTCCAGCAGCACCTGCCGGGGCCCCGGCTGGGCCGGGATCTTCGGCGTCGCGGTGGCGGTGTTCTGGTCAGACATGAGCGGGCGCCTCCTCTGCCTCCGCCGCACGGTCCTTCAGCTCGCGGGCCCGCCGCCGGCTGGGGATGAGGCCCTGCGGACGCAGGATCATCACCAGCACCATGGCCAGGCCGAAGGCCAGCCACCGGTAGTCGGCGACCTCCCGGAACCGCTCCGGAAGGTAGGCCAGCAGCACCGCGCCGAGCGAAACCCCGATCATGTTCCCCGAGCCGCCGACCACGACCATGGCGACGAAGAGAATGGAGCGGTTCGCGTCGAACTGGGTCGGGTCGATGAACGCGTTCCGGCTGGCGAAGAGCGCCCCGGAGAGCCCGCCCAGGGCCGCGCCGATGGCGAACGCCCAGAGCTTGAACTTGAACGGGTAGACCCCCATCACCGCGGCGGCGTCCTCGTCCTCGCGGACGGCGAGCCAGGCCCGGCCGACCCGGCTGCGCTCCAGCCGGCGCACCGCGAAGACCATCAGCAGCACCACGGTGATCGCCAACCAGTACCACGGTTTCGCGTCGATCAGCCCGAAGACCTGGTTGTCAGCCGACGGGGCACCCTCCGGTCCGGGGATCGCCGAGATGCCCTGATTGCCGTTGGTGACCCCGGTGGCGTTGCGGGCGACGATCCGGATGATCTCACCGAAGCCGAGCGTCACGATGGCCAGGTAGTCGCCGCGCAGCCGCAGCGTCGGCCAGCCCAGCAGCACCCCGAAGATCATCGTCAGCGCGATCGCGATGAGCAGGCAGATCGCCCAGGTGACCGCCCAGGTCGGCGGCAGGTCGAACTTCTGCTGGATCCACTTGACCACCGGCGAGTTCACCGAGCCGAACAGCGCCACGCTGTACGCCCCGACGGCGAAGAAGCCGATGTAGCCCAGGTCGAGCAGGCCGGCGAGGCCGACCACCACGTTCAGGCCGATCGCGACCAGCACGTAGATGGCGCAGACGAAGAGCACGCCGGCCCAGTTGTTGCCGCCTGCGATCGAGTCGGTCCGCAGCCAGGTGAGGCCGGGGACGCCGAGCAGCGGCAGGTAGTAGAGGAACGCCACGAAGGCCAGGAACGTCGCGGCCTGCTGCCACTTCGGCAGCGCCCGGAAGCGGTCACCGACGGAGGTCAGCAGGCTGACCCGGCGCCGGTCTGCGGTGCGGATCTTGTCGATCATGCGCGGGCCCTCCCCAACGACTCGCCCAACAGGCCGGTCGGGCGGAACATCAGCACCACGATCAGGACGACGAAGGCGATGACGTCCTCCCAGTTGGACGCGAAGAGAGTCGCGCCGTAGACCTCGACGAGGCCGAGGAAGAGGCCGCCCACCAGCGCGCCGCGCAGGTTGCCGATGCCGCCGAGCACCGCGGCGGTGAACGCCTTGAGGCCCAGCACGAAGCCGATGCTGTTCTGGGTGAAGCCGAAGCGCATGCTCCACAGCAGCGCGGCGGCGCCGGCCATCATGCCACCGAGCACGAAGATCAGCATGATCACGCGCTCCTGGTTGACGCCCATCAGCGCGGCGGTCTCCGGGTTCTGCGCCACCGCGCGCACGCCCCGGCCGTACCGGGTGCGGTTGATGAACCAGTCCAGGATCGCCATCATCACCACGGCCGAGACGAACACGATCACCTGGATGTTGGTGATTCCCGTGTTGCCGATCTGGAACAGGGTCTCCTGCTTGATGATCGTCGGCATGCCGACGATCTGCCGGGGCCGGCCGAACAGCGACGGCAGCGCGCTGCCCGCCACGTCCGGCAGGAGCAGGCCGAAGACCTCGACCAGCACCAGGGAGAGGCCGATCGCGGTGATCAGGAAGATCAGCGGCGGGGCGTTCTTGCGCCGCAGTGGACGGTAGGCGATCCGCTCGATCGCGAGGGCCGTGCCGCCCGACGCGACCGCCGCGGCCACCAGGCCGAGCACGAGGAAGAGCACGGCCTGTCCGACCGGCGGGTTATTTTCCACCCCGAAGGCACTCCACACGCCCAGCACCGCGAAGGTGCCGACCATGAAGACCTCGGAGTGGGCGAAGTTGATCAGGCGCAGGACGCCGTAGACGAGCGTGTAGCCCAGGGCGATCAGGGCATAGATCGCCCCCTTGGACAACCCGTCGACGGTGTGCTGGCCGAGGTGGCCGAAGAGTTCGTCGAAATTCACCGGGGTCTCCTTGAATCGAGTGCGGCCGGGGAGAAACCCCGGCCGCACCCCGTTTGCCGTGCCGTCAGCTGAGCTTGAGCTCCTGAAGCGCGGTGATCTCCTTGCCCTTGATCTGGTACGCCCAGATGACAACCTTCGACGGGTCGACGTCACCCTTGTCGTCGAACTTGATGTACTTCGACACGCCCTGCTTGTCGTAGGACTTCACGAAGGCCAGGATGTCGGCCCGGGTCTTCTTGCCGGCCTTGAACGCGTCGAGGTAGATCTGCGCGCCGTCGAAGCCCTCGGCGCCGTAGGAGCCCGGCGCCTGGCCGTACTCCTTCTGGTAGTCGGCGGAGAAGGTGCCGCCGGCCTTGTCGGCCGGGAGGCACGGGCAGGTGATGATCGCGCCCTCGGCACCGCCGGAGGCACCCGCCGGGAAGGCCGGGTCGTAGAGACCGTCCGGGCCGACGAACTTGGCCTGGACACCGGCCGCGCGCATCTGCTTCACCAGCGGAGCGGCCTCACGGGTGTAGCCGCCGTAGAAGACGAAGTCGGCCTGCTTGGCCTTGATCTTGGAGATCGTCGCGTCGAACTGCGACTGCTTCTCCTGGATCTTGTCGCTGCCGGCCAGCGAGGCGCCGAGGTTCTTGCCCAGCTCGGCGGTGATGCCGGCGCCGTAGGCGCTGCCGTCGTCGATCATGAAGACCTTCGCGGCGTTCTGCGACTTGAGGTAGGTGGCAACGGCGCCCGCCTGGGTGCCGTCGTTGCCGACCACCCGGTAGAAGGACTTGTTGCCCTTCTGGGTGAGGTCGGTCCGGGTCGCCGAGGGGCTCACCATCGCCAGGCCGGCGGCCTGGTAGATCGGCATGGTGGCGTCGGACTCGCCGGAGAAGTGGCCACCGATGACCCCGAGGAACGAGTTGTCACCGGCGATCTGGTTCGCGAACGGGGTCGCCACCGCAGGGTCACCCTGGGTGTCGAACTCCTGCATGGTGACCTTGCAGTCGGCGTTCTTCTCGTTGAACTGCTTGACGGCGAGCTTCGCGCCGTTCAGCGACGGGATCACCAGGCCCGCGTTGTCGCCGGTGAACGCGCCGAAGATAGCGATCTTGCCACCGCAGTCGCCGGACGCGGTGCCGCCGCCGTCACCCGAGTCCTGGCAACCCGCGGCGCCGACCATGGCCACAGCGATCGCGGCGGCCCCCAGCACCCGTACATAGCTACGCCTCACGGCTTCCTGACCTCCTCCAGAAGCAGGGAACGACTTCACCAAGTCGGCGGCGACCGCACAGCCCGCACCACCACCCACCCGGCAGGGACGCCCCTGCGTTACGGCTCGTGATGGCGGAGCGTACCGACACTCCTACGAGCGGGGAAGGGTTACAGCCCGGGTCTGCGAAACCGTTACGAAGACGTGCGAGATCAATGCGAAACCCGTAACAGGTCGATCCTTGACCGGTCGTTAAGCCCCGCGACGGCTCATTCCGGGACCGCGGGCAGCCGCGCCGACCACCCCGCCGACCTGGTGCCGTCATCGGCGAAGAGCCAGACCCGCTCCCCCACCGCCACCACCGCGACGTCCCGGTCCGCCCCCGCCGCCACCGGCAGCGGGAGCCGGACCGGCTGCCACGAGTCGCCCCGATCCGCCGAGGTCCAGACCGCCCGGGCCGCCCCGTCGGAGACCGCCGCGACCAGCCGCCCACCGACCACCGCCAGCCCGTCCACCGACGGCACGCCCGACGCCGCGGGGGTGCCGAAACCGCCCGCCGCCAGCCATTCCTCCCCGTCGCGCCGCCACGCGCCGAAGGCCCGGCCGCGCAGCCCCACGGCCACCGGCGCGCCGCCGAGCAGGGCCACCCGCTGTAACTCCTCGTAACGGTCCGTCCCGGGCAGGGTGGTGCGCCGCCAGGCCCGCCCGTCCGCCGAGGACCAGACCGCCGGGTCGCGGTCGATCCGACCGGCGGGCAGCACGCCGCCCACCGTCAACCACCCCTGGGGTACGCCCACCGCGTCGAAGGCCCAGCTGATGCCGCGCCCGTCGCTGGCGAGCTCCGGGGCGCCCTCCACCAGCGCGAAGTCCGCCGCGTCCGGGGAGACCCAGGACGCCGCGCCGCTGGACCGGTTGCCGACGATCAGCCAGCCCGCCGGCCCGCCCGCCAGCCGGGAGACGTTCACCGCCTTCGGCCCGCCGTACGTCTCGAACGCCGCCGAGACCTCGACCAGCCCGCCGTCGGGGCGCTGCCGCCACGTGCTCACCCGGGGATAGCCGTGCGCGCCGCCGACCTTCGCGCCGATCGCGGCCAGCACGCCGCCCCGACACCCCGCCGCGTAGAGCACGTTCTGCCTGCCGTAGAAGGAATCCGCGGCGATCGGCACCGTCGCCCACGTCGTACCGTCCACGCTGGTCCAGGCCGCCGGTCGGGTGCCGCCGGAAGGGTCGGCGACGCCGCCGGTGACGTACCACCGGCCGGCGCAGGCCACGGCGTCGCGCAGCAACGGGCGGCCGGCCGGACCGGGCGGCGCGGGCAGGGTCAGCTGCTGCCAGTCGGCCGCCAGCGGCGCCGGCGCCGGGGACGCCGAGGGCCCCGGGTCGGCCGCCGGGTCGCAGCCGACCAGCAGCGCGGCGAGGACGCCGAGCACCGCGAAGGTACGCCGAGTGGACACGCGTCGATGCTAGCGACGAGCACCGACTTTCGGGGGACCACGACGCCTGCGAAGCGGCGCGGGGGGGCGGCGGGTCAGGCGGTCGGCTGGGTGACCTCGCCGCCGGCGGTCTCCGCGAGGATCCGCTCGGCGACCTCCTTCATGGTCATCCGGTGGTCCATCGCGGTGCGCTGGATCCACTTGAAGGCCTGCGGCTCGCTCATCCCGTAGGTGGTCATCAGCGCGCCCTTGGCCCGCTCGACGGTCTTGCGGATCTCCAGCCGGTCGGTGAGCCCGGCGACCTCCGCCTCCAGCGCGGCGATCTCGGAGTAGCGGGACAGCGCGATCTCCACCGCCGGCACCAGGTCGCTCTTCTGGAACGGCTTGACCAGGTACGCCATCGCGCCGGCCGCCCGGGCACGCTCCACCAGGTCGCGCTGGCTGAACGCGGTCAGGATGATCACCGGGGCGATCCGGGCGCCGGCGATCCGCTCGGCGGCGGCCAGCCCATCCATGATCGGCATCTTGATGTCGAGGATGACCAGGTCCGGCTTGAGCTCCTCGGCCAGCCGGACGGCGGTCTCGCCGTCACCGGCCTCGCCGACGACCGCGTACCCCTCCTCGACCAGCATCTCGGCCAGGTCCAGTCGGATGAGCGCCTCGTCCTCGGCGATCAGTACGCGCCTGCGCTCGGCATCCGTCTGCGTCTCGGCCACGAGCCACTCCCACCAGTTCAAGCCCGACACCGCCGTGCCGGGTGTCGTCGCCCTTAGCGTAGTGGGTAACCTATGACACGACGCGAGAGCGTCAGGCGAGCCCTGTCCCCGTATTCCAACCGGTAGAGAAACGGAGCTCAAACCTCCGACAGTGTGGGTTCGAATCCCACCGGGGACACCAAAACTGTCGTACGGGTGTTCGATGATGCCTGCGTGCATCCACCTGAGATACGCGAACGCGCACGGCGGCTCTATCTCTCGGGAGCTACGGTCGCCGACACCGCCCGCAGCGTCGGACTCTCCTACCGCACCGTGTGGCACTGGTGCCGGGACCGGCCCCAGCCGGTTGTCCAGGGAACGGCTCTGCGTTGCTTCCGCTGCCTGCGCGACGTAAATCATCCGCCAGACCCAGCCGCCTACAGCTACCTGCTCGGTCTTTACCTGGGCGACGGCCACCTGGTCACTTCCGCACGGGTGCCCGTTCTTCGGATCTCTTGCAGCAACAGTTGGCCCGGCCTGATCAGCGCCTGCGAGACTGCCATGCGATCGGTACTCGCGAGCAAGGTTCAGCGTGTCCGGCAGCAGGGGTGTGTCAGCGTGCAGAGCTACGGCAAGCACTGGCCCTGCCTCTTTCCGCAGCACGGCCCTGGCAAGAAGCACGAACGCCCGATCGTCCTCGCCGAGTGGCAGCGCGAGATCGTCGAGCGCCACCCCGGCGACTTCCTCCGTGGCCTCTTCCACTCCGACGGCTGCCGGTTCTCCAACCGGGTGACGGTCCGAGGCAAGGGCTACGTCTATCCGCGCTACATGTTCGTCAACGAGTCCGCCGACATCATGGGCCTCTGCCAGTGGGCCCTCGACCTGCTCGGCGTCGCCTGGAGGATGAATCGCCGCAACTCGCTGTCGGTGGCCCGTCGGGAGGCGGTCGCCGCCCTCGACCGCCACGTCGGCCCCAAGTCCTGACGCCCCTTGCCGGGGGGTGCCAGCGCGGCGATCAGATGCTGGCGAGCGCCCGCTCCAGGTCGGCCCGCAGGTCCTCCGGGTCCTCCAGCCCGACCGACACCCGCAGCAGGCCGCCGCAGGGCTTTGCGTCCCCCTCGACCGGCCGGTGGGTGAGCGAGGCCGGGTGCTGGATCAGCGTGTCCACCCCGCCGAGCGACACCGCGTGGGTGATCAGCTGACACGCGCCGGCGACCGCGGCCGCGGCGGTGCCGCCGCCGCGTACCTCGAAGGCGAGCAGGCTGCCGGTGCCGGACATCTGCCGGCCGACCAGCCCGGCCGGGTCGTGCACGGCCGGGTGGTGGACCCGGACGACGGCCGGGTGACCGGAGAGCCAGACGGCGAGCTTCTCGGCGCCGGCCTGCTGGGCGCGGACCCGTAGCGGGAGGGTCTGCAGGCCGCGGTGCAGCAGGTACGCGCCGAGCGGGTGCAGGACGGCGCCGGTGACGGCGCGGACCTGGCGCAGCCGGGCGGCCCACCCCTCGTCGCAGGCGACGACGCCGGCGAGGACGTCCCCGTGCCCGCCGATGCTCTTGGTGGCGCTGTGCAGGACGAGCGCGGCGCCGTGCCGGGCGGGCTGCTGGAGCACCGGGGTGGCGACGGTGTTGTCGACCAGCAGCGGCACGTGCCCGGCGGCGGTGGCGAGCGCGGCGATGTCGACCAGGTCGAGGGTGGGGTTGGCCGGGGTCTCGACGATCACCAGGGCGGTGTCGGGGCGGACGGCGGCGGCGACCTCGTCCGGGCGGGCCCAGGTGACCTCGGTGCCGAGCAGCCCGGTGGCGAGCACGTGGTCGGTGCCGCCGTAGAGGGGGCGGACGGCGACGACGTGGCGCTTCCCGTCGCGGGTGGCGGCGAGCAGGGCGGCGGTGAGGGCGGCCATGCCGCTGGCGAACGCGACCGCCTGGGCGGTGCCCTCGAGTTCGGCCAGGGCGGTCTCGAAGCGGGCCACTGTGGGGTTCCAGAGCCGCTGGTAGACGGCGCTGGCGCCGGCCGGGAGGGTGCCGCCGGTGGCGAGCAGTTCGTACGCGTCGCCACCGCCGTCGACCGAGGGCAACGGGTTGGTGGTGGAGAGGTCGATCGGCGGCACGTGCACGCCGAGGCTCGCGAGGTCGTCGCGGCCGGCGTGCACGGCCCGGGTGTCCACCGTCGTCATGCCGGAAGCGTCGAACAAAGCACTATCCCAAGGCAATAGAACCGAAGATGATTCTGTCAGTGCCGCTTCCGCCATCGCTGGATTCGCGGAAGGATGTTCACATGCCTGCTGTACCGAATGATGTGCGGTCCTTCGCCGCCCTGGACGACGTCGACCGCGCGATCCTCACCGAACTGGCCGTCGACGGCCGGCTGCCGAACAACGCCCTCGCTGAGCGGGTGGGGGTGGCCCCGTCGACCTGCCTGACCCGGACCCGGGCGCTGCGCGACTGCGGGGCGATCCGCGGCTTCCACGCGGAGGTGGACCCGGCGGCGGTGGGGTTGCCGTTGCAGGCGCTGGTGTCGGTACGGCTGACGGCGCACGAGCGCGCGGCGGTGGACGCGTTCCGGGCCCGGTCGGTGCGGCTACCGGGGGTGGTGTCGGTGTTCCACGTGGCCGGCGCGGAGGACTATGTGCTGCACGTGCGGGCCGCATCCGGGGACGCGCTGCGGGACTTCGTGCTGGACCATCTCGCGGTGGACCCGGTGGTCCAGCACACCCAGACCAGCCTGATCTTCGAGCAGGCGCGCGGCATGGGCTGAGCCACCCGTACCCGGCGAGGGGAACAATTCCGGCGTGGGATGGGTTGGCAACAGCCGTGATCGACGTACCGTTGTCTGTTCTTGATCTTGCCCCGGTCGCCGCCGACGCCTCCGCCGGCGAGGCCCTGCGGCACACCACCGAGCTGGCCCGCCGCACCGAGGAGCTGGGCTACCGCCGCTTCTGGGTCGCCGAGCACCACAACATGCCGGCCATCGCCAGCTCCGCGCCGGCGGTGCTGCTCGCCCACCTGGCGGCGAACACCCACTCGATCCGGGTGGGCTCGGGCGGGGTGATGCTGCCCAACCACGCGCCGCTGGTGGTGGCCGAGCAGTTCGGCACCCTGGAGGCGCTGCACCCGGGCCGGATCGACCTGGGCATCGGCCGCGCGCCGGGCACCGACCAGATGACCGCGCTGGCGCTGCGCCGGACCATGGAGGGGCTCTCCGCGGAGGGCTTCCCGCGCGAGCTGGCCGACCTGATGAACTACTTCAGCGGCGACGACCCGGGGCCGATCACGGCCACCCCGGGGCTGGGCCAGTCCCCCGCCGTCTGGCTGCTCGGCTCCAGCGGCTTCAGCGCCCAGCTGGCCGGCCTGCTCGGACTGCCGTTCTCCTTCGCCCACCACTTCAGCGCGCAGAACACGCTGCCCGCGCTGGCGCTGTACCGGCAGCACTTCCGCCCGTCACGCTTCCTGGACAAGCCGTACGCGATGGTGGCGGTCAACGCGGTCTGCGCGGAGACCGACGAGCGCGCGGAGTGGCTGGCCGGGCCCAGCTCGCTGTCGTTCCTGAAGCTGCGTTCCGGCCGGCCCGAGCCCCTCGCCAGTCCGCAGGACGCGGCGGCGTACCCGTACAACGAGCTGGAGCTCGAGTTCATCCGGCAGCGCCGGGAGGGCCAGGCGATGGGTTCGCCGGAGACGGTCCGCCGGCAGCTCACCGACCTGCGGGACCGCACCGGCGCCGACGAGCTGATGATCACCACGATGGTCTACGACATCGAGGACCGGGTGCGCTCGTACGAGCTGATCGCCGACAAGGTGGCCGGCGGACTCCGCCGGAATGCCTGAAACACGCTCTTCATACCCGCGTCACCCGACCGTCGCGGAGCGCGCCTAACTTAGTGACCGGTGGTGGTACGGCACTCCCGGTCGGGACGGGTCGGGAGTGCTGCGGTGTGGTGCACCGGGTCGCCAGCTGTGCGGATTCCGCGGCTGGCGACCCGGTGCCTGCCTTTCCGGACCGTCCGGGGCAGCGTCGCCCCGGACGGGACGGAGCGCCCGACCGCACACCGACGCTTGCTCTTGCTCCGGGGCGGTCCACCTGATCGACTCGGTGGATGGCTGAGCACATGGACCCGGAGGAGTTCCGCCGCGCCGGGCACGCGGTGGTGGACTGGGTCGCCGACTACTGGACCACGCTCGGGCAGCGGCCGGTGACCTCGCAGGACCCGCCCGGCACGGTCGCCGCCGCGCTGCCCACCGCCCCGCCGGAGCACGGCGAGAAGGTCGAGGCGGTCCTGGCCGACCTCGACCAGCTGATCACGCCCCGGCTGACGCACTGGCAGCACCCCTCCTTCTTCGGGTACTTCCCGGCCAACACCAGCGGGCCCAGCGTGCTCGGCGATCTGGTCAGCTCCGGCCTCGGCGTGCAGGGCATGCTCTGGGCCACCGGCCCGGCCTGCACCGAGCTGGAGACGGTCATGCTCGACTGGCTGGCCGGGCTGCTGGACCTGCCGGAGCGGTTCCGCTCCACCGGGCGCGGCGGCGGCGTGATCCAGGACTCGGCCTCCTCGGCGACCCTGGTGGCCACCCTCGGCGCGCTGCACCGGGCCAGCGCCGGCCGGTGGCGCGAGGTCGGCGTCGACCGGCGCTACCGCGCGTACACCTCGACCCAGGGTCACTCGTCGATCGAGAAGGCCGCCCGGATCGCCGGCCTCGGTGAGGACGGCGTCCGCCCGATCGAGGTGGATCCGGTGACCCGGGCGATGCGACCGGCGGCGCTGCGGGCGGCGATCGAGGCCGACCTGGCCGCCGGGGACGTCCCCGCGATCGTGGTGGCGACCATCGGTACGACCTCCACCACCGCCGTCGACCCGGTGCCGGAGATCGGAAGGATCTGCGCCGAGTACGGCGTCTGGCTGCACGTCGACGCCGCGTACGCGGGCGCGGCGACGGTCTGCCCGGAGCTGCGCTGGTCACACGCCGGGCTGGAGTACGCCGATTCGTACTGCTTCGACCCGCACAAGTGGCTGCTCAC
This sequence comes from Micromonospora lacuserhaii, assembly GCF_036902735.1. Taxonomy (NCBI): domain Bacteria; kingdom Bacillati; phylum Actinomycetota; class Actinomycetes; order Micromonosporales; family Micromonosporaceae; genus Micromonospora; species Micromonospora lacuserhaii. Next base: position 93,318 of record NZ_JBAKHO010000008.1, read on the forward strand.
CGGCTTCGACTGTGACGCGTTCTGGGTCGCCGACCGTGGTGAGCTGATCGAGGCGCTGACGGTGATGCCGGAGTTCCTCCGAAACGCCGCCACCGAGTCCGGCGCCGTGATCGACTACCGGGACTGGCAGGTGCCGCTGGGCCGCCGGTTCCGGGCCTTGAAGCTCTGGTTCGTGCTCCGCTGGTACGGCGTCGAGGGACTGCGGGCGCACATCCGCTCCGGGGTGGCTCTCGCCGACCGGTTCGCCGCCCGGGTCGCCGCCGACCACCGGTTCGCGCTGGCCGCGCCGCACCCGTTCTCGCTGGTCTGCTTCCGCCTGCGGGCCGGGGACGAGGCGAGCGCCGCCCTGCTGGCCCAGGTCAACGGCACCGGTCGGGTGCTGCTGACCCACACCCGGGTGGGCGGACGCTACACGCTGCGCCTCGCGGTCGGCTCCCCACTGACCACCCAGGAGCACGTGGACGCGGCGTGGGAACTGCTCGCCGCCACCGCGGCCGAGGTGCTGGCCGGTTGACCCCTGCCGGGCCGCTGGCGGGCGGGCTGGCGGCCTGGCCGGCTGGCGGGCTGGCGGGCTGGCGGGCAATGTCCCCGGGAGCGATATGACGCTCCGTCATAAATATGACCGGGAGTCATATCGCTCTCCGGGAAATGTGTCTCCCACGGACGGTGGCTGCTCGGGCGATCCGACCACCGCGCCCGACAAGGGGCCGGGACGGTCCGCCGGGCTCCGTCCTCGGGCAGCACGGACAGCGCCGAAAGCACGGCCTCGGGCAACACAGCACGGCCCGCTCCGCCCGGGCAACACGGCCGCTGTGGGCGACACGGGCCGCACGGCGGGTGCCCGGGCGGGCGCGGGTGCCCAGACGGGCGCGGGTGCCCAGACGGGCGCGGGTGCCCAGGCGGGCCGGCGGTGGACCGCCCGGCGAGCACTCCGTCCACCGATCCGCTGGCGAACCGGACCCGGATCTGGTCGACGACCTTGCCGATGGGTCGAGTCGATCCTTTGAGGACTGCCGCCGGCCCCGGGGACCAGAAGGTCCCGGTAGTCAGCCCTCCACGGAGGCGAGCGGCCGACCCTCCGGCGTGGCACCGGCAGCGGACGGCGCGACCGGTGCCGGCTCGGCGTGGGTCAGCGCCGCGTCGGCGGTGGCTCGCGCCCGACGGGTTCGGCGCAGCGCCCGTACGGCCAGGGCCAGTGCGGCCAGCCAACCGGCGGCCAGCAGCGCGTAGACCAGCGGGCGGGCGGTGGTACCGACGCCGCCGGCGGTGAGCAGGGTGCGGGCGTTGGTCAGCACGATCACGCCGCCGATGGTGGCGCCGAGCAGCTGGGCCGGGACGATCCGGACCAGCCAGGCAGCGATCGGCGCGGCGACCAGGCCGCCGATCAGCAACGCGGCCACGGTGGGCAGCAGGAAACCCTGGCTACCCAGTCCAATCAGGAAGCCCAGGCTGGCCGCGCCGGCGACCACGAACTCGGCGGTGTCGACCGAGCCGATCACCTTGCGGGGTTCGAGACGGCCGGAGACCAGCAACGCCGGGGTGGCGACCGGACCCCACCCGCCGCCGCCGGTGGCGTCGACGAAGCCGGCGACCAGGCCGAGCGGGCCGAGGAAGCGACCCCGCAGTCGACCCGCGCCGGGCCGCGGGCGCAACGGCCGGGAGAAGCGGACCAGGAGGTACGCCCCGAGCGCGAAGAGGATGCCGGCCATCCACGGCGCGGCCGACTCGGTCGAGATCGAGCTGAGGAAGGTGGCTCCGGCGAAGGCGCCGAGCGCGCCGGGGACGGCGATCCGGGCCACCACCCGCCAGTCGACGTTGCCGAAGCGCCAGTGCGCGACGCCGGCGGCGAGGGTGGTGCCGATCTCGGCCAGATGCACCGACGCCGAGGCGGCGGCCGGGGCGACACCGGCGAAGAGCAGCAGCGTGGACGACGTCAGCCCGTACGCCATGCCGAGCGCACCGTCGACGAGCTGCGCGGCCAGCCCCACCAGGGCGAGGACCAGAAGCTTGCGCACGAGCCCCTCCGAACTTTTCGGCATCTCCTATCGACTTGGTCGACAATGCGGCACGGCACGGCGATGGTCAAGACCCGTGTCGGTGGATGGGACGCCCGCCACCCGGGCGGCGGCATCCACCGGACGGGCCGGGACCAGGAGGGGTCGAGACCAGGACAGGCCGGGACCAGGACGGCCGGGAGCAGGACGGCCGGGAGCAGGACGGGCCGGGAGCGGGACGCGACGAACCGGACGTGACGCGGCGGAGCGTCAGGCGTCGGTCAGCTCCAGGCCCGCGGGTCGGCGGCCAGTTCGTTGACCCGGCCCGGCAGCGTGCCGGCGGCCACGTCGGCGATCGTCACCTGCTCGAGGATCTCCCGCTCACTGGCCCGCAGGGCGATCCAGACCTCCTGCAACGCCCGGGCCGCCCCGTGGTAGCCGAGTTCCTCCGGCCGCTGCCCCCGGACGTTGGCCAGCGGGCCGTCGATCACCCGGATCACCTCGGCCAACGAGATCTCCGCGGCCGGCCGGGCCAGCCAGTAGCCGCCTTCCGGGCCACGCTGGGCGTGCACGATGCCACCGCGACGCAGCTGGAGCAGGATGCTCTCCAGGAACTTCGGCGGGATCTCCTGGGCGCGGGCGATCTGCTCGGCGGTGACCGGTCGGGACCGCCCGGCGCCCGCGCCATCGGCCACCGCGGCGAGCTCGGCGGCCGCGCGGAGGGCATAGTCGACGCGGGCGGAGAGGCGCATGACCGCAAGGTTAGACGGCTGGTCAGCCGGCCAGGCCGCCGCCCTCCGCCGAACGGCCGACCCATCTGTCGGCCGGGCGGCACCGCGCGGTGGCACGGCCGTGGCACCATACCCGTGTCGCCGGCACGGAGCCGGAGGACCGTACGCCCTCGCGACCGCGAGGACGCCGGCCGATAGGGGCAGCGACAGCGATGCCGGACGTCACACCGCTGAACCCGTGGGACCCGCGGCAGGCCGGGCCGTACGAGCTGCTGGGCCGCCTCGGCGCGGGCGGGCAGGGCGTGGTCTACCTGGGCCGCGACGAGCAGGGCCGGTGGGTCGCCGTGAAGGTGATCAACGTGGACCTGCACCAGGATCCGCGCGCCAAGTCCCGGTTCGCCAAGGAGATTGCCGCCGCCCGACGGGTGGCCCCGTTCTGCACCGCGCAGATCCTCTTCGCCGACGTCGACGGCGATCTGCCGTACGTGGTCAGCGAGTTCATCGAGGGTGTCACCCTGCACCGACACGTGCACGAGCACGGCCCGGTCACCGGGAACGCGCTGCACCGGCTGGCCGTGGGCACCGCCACCGCGCTCGCCGCGATCCACCAGTCCGACGTGGTGCACTGCGACCTCAAGCCGGACAACGTCATCCTCGGGGCCGACGGCCCTCGGGTGATCGACTTCGGCATCGCCCGGGCGCTCGATGTCACCGAGACGCTGACGGGCCGGATCATGGGCACCGCCCCGTACATGGCGCCGGAGCGGTTCCGTGACGAGGATGTCGGGCCGGCCAGCGACGTGTTCGCCTGGGCGGCGACCATCGCCTTCGCGGCGGCGGGCCGCCCGCCTTTCGGCACCGGTCCGGTGGGGGTGGTGATGAACCAGGTCCTGCACGAACCGCCCGAGCTGACCGGGCTCGCCGGCCCGCTTGCCGATCTGATCGCACACTGCCTGGAGAAGGACCACCGGGTCCGACCCCGCAGCGAGGAGGTACTGCTGCGACTGCTCGGGCATGCCGCCCGCCCCGGAACGGCCCTGCCGATCCAGTCCGCGTTGCGGGCGGGGACCGACGCCGCGGCCACCCAGCCGGTGCCCCGCGCGCCACTGCCGTCGACGAGGCCCGTGGCGATGGACCTGCCGGCGACGCCCGCGACGGCGTCGCCGACCCTGTCGTCGCGCCCGCCGCACCGGCCCGGACCGGCCCACCCGCACGGCTGGACCAGCCGGTTGCGCCGGCAGTACGCCGACCCGTGGGGCACCTCGGTCGCGATCTTCCTCGGCGCGGTCGGGGCCGCCGCCGGGTACGTCGCCTCGACGGCCGTGGCCACCGCCGCCGCCGTCGGCGTCGTCACCTTCGTCGTGGTCTACGGCGTCCGTCTGCTGGTCGCGACCACGCTGACCCCCATGGTCGAGCCGGACGGCCATCCGGCGGACGCCGCCGCCGACCAGCACATGCCGGCACCTCGCCCCGGCGCCTGAACCGCCGAACCCCAGGAGGATCCGATGGCCGCAGGTCAGCGTCCCGCCCGGCCGTGGCTGCCGTACGCGGCGGCGGTCGCCGCCGGGCTCGCGGTGATCACCGCGGCGTACCAGATCGTCCGGCCGGCGCCCGGCGCGGAAGCCACCGGCTGCGTCGCGCTGGAGGTGAACTCGTCGACGGAGAAGAGCGCGCTGGTCGAGCAGCTCGCCGCGCGGTACAACGACGCCGGGCGGCGCTTCGGCGGGCGCTGCGCGCGGGTGAGCGTGCACGGCCTCAACTCGGGCGAGGCGATGCAGGCGCTGGCCGGCGGTTGGACACTCGCCCAGCCGCAGCTCCCGGCGCCGCAGGTGTGGCTGCCCACGTCGTCACTGTGGACCGGGCAGCTGCGCATTCTCGACGAGGCGGCGGGCCGGGCGCCGCAGACCCCCGACCGGTACCCGTCGATCGCGAACAGCCCGCTGGTCATCGCCATGCCCCGGGACAAGGGTCAGCTGGTGCAGCAACGCGGCCCGCTCGGCTGGGCGGACGTCCTGGGCCTCTCCGGCGACACCGGCTGGGCGGCGTTCGGCCGGCCGGAGTGGGGCCGGTTCACCTTCGGCAAGGACAACCCTCACCTGTCCACCTCGGGCCTGGCGGCCACGATCGCCACCTACTACGCGGCGGTCAACCGGGCCAGCGACCTGACCGAGACGGACCTCGCCAGGCCCGCGGTGACCCAGTTCGTCCGGCGGATCGAGGCCAACGTCTCGCACTACAGCGACGACTCGGTGGACCTGCTGCGCAACCTCGCCGAGGCGGACGCCGCCGGCACCGGGGACGCCCCGGCGACGGACATGAGCGCGATCGTCCTCCAGGAGGAGCTGGTCTACCTCTACAACGAGGGCCGCCTCGGCCCCACGCCGGGCCGCAAGCCGCGGGTTCCCCTGGTGGCGGTGCACCCGAAGGAGGGCACGTTCAACCTGGACCACCCGTACGTGCTGCTGCCCTCGGCCGACGCGGCGCAGCAGGCGGCCGCCGCGGACTTCCTCGCCTTCCTGCAGGAGACGCCGCAGCAGCGCAGCTTCGCCGAGTTGGGCTTCCGGGACTCCGAACGCCGCCCCGCCGCGCGGCTGCTGGCCACGGTGGCCGGGCCGGGCGCGGACCGACTCACCTACTTCGAACCGCCGGAGCCGGAGGTGGTCGACGCGATCCTCGACGGGTGGGACACCCTGCGGAAGAAGGCCAACATCCTGCTCGCCGTGGACACCTCCGGGTCCATGAAGGCCCGGGTCGGCGACCGGACCCGGTTCCAGGTGGCCACCGACGCCGCCGGGAAGGCGGTCGGCCTGCTGAACTCCGCCGACCGGGTCGCGCTCTGGTCGTTCTCCAGCGAGACCGGGCAGCGGCCGACGAAGCCGTACAGCGAGGAGCTGCCGCTGTCGCCGTTCGACCGGGGGGCGTTCACCCGCAAGCTCGCCGGGCTACGGGTGGAGGGCAACACCGCCCTGTACGCGACGGTGCGCGCGGCGCACCGTCACCTGCTCGACAACTACGACCCGAACCGGATCAACGCGCTGGTCGTGCTCACCGACGGCAAGAACGAGTACCGGAAGGACAGCGACCTCGACCGGCTGCTGCGCGACATCGCGCTGGATCCGGAGCGGCCGGTGAAGGTCTTCTGCGTCGCGTTCGACCGGCAGTCCGACCTGGACTCCCTGGACCGGATCGCCCGGGCCTCGGCGGGCAAGGCCTTCGACGCCACCGACCCGGCGACGGTCGACGACGCGTTCGTGAAGGTGGTCAGCAGCTTCTGATCGGAAGCCGGGATGCCGCAGGTTCGGGCACCGGGAGGGCGGACGGTCAGGCGCCGACCCGGCGCAGCAGGCCCTCCTGCACGGCGCTGGCGATGTGCCGGCCGTCGGTGGTGAACATCCGCCCGGTCGCCAGGCCGCGCGCTCCGGAGGCGGACGGGCTCCAGCAGTCGTAGAGGAACCACTCGTCGGCCCGGAACGACCGGTGGAACCAGAGCGCGTGGTCGAGGCTGGCCCCGACGACGCCGCCGGGGCCCCAGACCTCGCCGTGTACGGAGAGCACCGAGTCGAGCAGGGTCAGGTCCGAGGCGTACGTGAGGGCGCAGGCGTGCAGCAGCGGATCGTCGGGCAGCTTGCCGTCGATGCGCATCCAGACCCGCTGGTTCGGGTCCGCGGGGCGGTCGCCGGGCGGCACCCAGCCGGGCTCGCCGACGTAGCGCACGTCCATCGGGCGCGGGATCTGCCCCCAGATGCCCAGCCGCTCCGGGAAGCGGGCGAGCCGGTCGGGCATGGTCGGCACGTCCTCCGGGCCGGGCACGTCCGGCGGGGTGGGGGCCTGGTGGTCCAGGCCCTCCTCCTGCCGCTGGAAGGACGCCGACATGAAGAAGATCGGCTTGCCGTGCTGGAGCGCCACCGACCGCCGGACCGAGAAGGACCGACCGTCGCGGACGTTCTCCACCTGGTACTCGATCGGCTCCACCGGGTCGCCCGGGCGGACGAAGTAGCCGTGCAGCGAGTGCACGAAGCGCTCCGCGTCGACGGTGCGGCCGGCGGCGACCAGGGCCTGCCCGGCGACCTGGCCGCCGTACACCCGCTGCGGACCCACCGGAGGGCTCATCCCACGGAAGGTCATGTCGCCGGTGTGGTCGAGGTCGAGCACCTCGAGCAGTTGGTCGACCGCCGCCTGCCCGGTCGCCGCGGAGCCCTCGGTCACTGCAGTGCCCGCGCGGAGGCCGCGTCGACCAGCGAGCCGAGCTGGTGCACCCGCAGGGTGTTGGTGGAGCCGGGGGTGCCGGGCGGGCTGCCGGCCACGATCACCACGTAGTCGCCGGGGTTGGCCCGGTTGAGGCCGAGCAGCGCCTGGTCGACCTGGCGGAACATGTCGTCGGTGTGCTGCACGAACGGCATCAGGAAGGTCTCCACGCCCCAGCAGAGCGCGAGCTGGTTGCGCACCTCGGGCACCGGGGTGAAGGCCAGCAGCGGCAGGTCGCAGTGCAGCCGGGCGAGCCGCTTGACGGTGTCACCGGTCTGCGAGAAGGCGACCATCGCCTTGGCGCCGATGGCCCGGGCGATCGAGGAGGCGGCGACGGTGAGCGCGCCGCCGTGGGTGCGCGGGTCGTGCTGGAGGCGGGGCACCCCGATCGAGCCGGCCTCGGTGGTAGTGATGATCTTGGCCATGGTGCTGACCGTGAGCACCGGGTACTTGCCGACGCTGGTCTCGCCGGAGAGCATCACCGCGTCCGCGCCGTCGAGCACCGCGTTGGCCACGTCGGAGGCCTCGGCGCGGGTCGGCCGGGAGTTCTCGATCATGGAGTCGAGCATCTGGGTGGCCACGATGACCGGCTTGGCGTTCTCCCGGCACAGCTGCACCGCGCGCTTCTGCACCAGCGGGACCTGGTCGAGCGGCAGCTCGACGCCGAGGTCACCGCGGGCGACCATGACGCCGTCGAAGGCGAGCACGATCGCCTCCAGGTGGTCGACCGCCTCCGGCTTCTCGACCTTGGCGAGCACCGGGCGACGGACACCCTCCTCGTCCATGATGCTGTGCACGAGCTTGATGTCGTCGGCCGAGCGGACGAAGGAGAGCGCGATCAGGTCGACGCCCAGCCCGAGGGCGAAGCGCAGGTCCTCGGCGTCCTTCTCCGACATCGCCGGCACGCTGACCGCCACGTTCGGCAGCGAGACGCCCTTGTTGTTGGAGACCGGGCCGCCCTCGGTGACCAGGCAGCGGATGTCGTTGCCGGTGACGTCGCTGACCTCCACGGCGACCCGGCCGTCGTCGATCAGCAGCCGGTCGCCCGGCTTCACCTCCTGCGGCAGCTTGCGGTAGGTGCAGGAGACGCGCTCCTTGGTGCCGACGATGTCGTCCCCGGTGATCACCACGGAGTCGCCGGTGCGCCACTCGTGCGGGCCGTCGGCGAACTTGCCGAGCCGGATCTTGGGGCCCTGCAGGTCGGCCAGGATGGCGACCGGGTGGCCGGCCGCGTCGGCGGCCTCGCGGACCAAGCGGTACACCGACTCGTGGTCGGCGTGACTGCCGTGGCTGAAGTTGAGCCGTGCCACGTTCATGCCCGCCTCGACGAGCCCCCGGATCCGTTCCGGGGACGAGGTTGCGGGGCCGAGAGTGCAGACGATCTTCGCGCGGCGTGTCACGCCCATCAGGCTAGTCTCTCCTCCGGGTCGGCCCACCGGCCGACCCCTCTCGGACTGCGGAACAGTTGTCCAACGACGCGCGACCATGCGCGTGGCCGGTGGACGGGGCCGCACCGGGGACGTCGTGAGTGGCGGGCATCGGCGACCGCGCGCCGGGAATCGTACCGCCCGGCCGCATCCGCCGCCGGAGCCGCTCCCACGTCCGTCGCGCGCGCCCGCCGCGCCGCCGCTCACCCACCGCCGGGGGTCTCCGGCAGGGTGGGTACGGCGGAGAAGACCCCCCTCGGATCGTACCGGCGCTTGGCCCGGCGCAGGCGCTCCCAGTTGTCCGCGTACGCCAGTCGGACCCGGTCGGTCTCCTCCGGGGCGAGCAGGTTGGGGTAGCCGCCGGGCAGCGCGTGCGGGGCCAGCGCGGTGGAGGTGCGCTCGGCCCACTCCCGGTGCGCCGCCGGCTCGTCGCCCGTCGCCCACACGGCGATCACCTCGGCGAGCAGGTGGTCGGCGCGCAGCCCGAACGCCGTGTCGGCGACGTCCACCCGGGTCGCCGCGCCGTGGAAGTGGTGCAGGGCGATCGCCGAGAAGGGCGAGCTGACCCGGCGGGCAGCGTCGACCAGCGCCTCGATCGTGCCGTCGGCGAGCCCGGGCAGCCAGCGGGTACGCAGCAGGTAGTGGTTCCCGTCGACCATCCCGCCGTCGAACATCCGCAGCACGTCCTCGTAGGGCAGCGGCGCCACCTGGTCGACCAGCGGGGTGCCCAGTGCTCGGATCCGGTCGACGTGGCCCTGCCCCGCGGCCGGGTCGTCGCCGACGTACACCGGGCAGACGAAGACCACCGGCTCGCCGGCCGGGCCGGGCAGGAACCCGGCCATCACGGTCAGCTCGTCCGGCGCGTCGACGAGCAGGTCGCGGTAGCCGCGCAGTACGGCGCCGGCCTCGGCCAGGGCGAACATGACCATCCCGGCGAGCGCGACCGGCAGCCGGTGCGCCCGGTAGGTCAGCCGGGTGACCACGCCGAAGTTGCCGCCCCCGCCCCGCAACGCCCAGTACAGCTCGGCGTCGTGCGCCGGGTCGGCGGTGACCCGGCGGCCGTCGGCGAGCACCACCTCGGCGGAGAGCAGATTGTCCAGTGCCAGACCGTGGCGGCCGCAGAGCGGGCCGTACCCACCGGCGAGGGTGAGGCCGGCGAGCCCGACGGCCCGGACGACGCCGGTGGCGACGGCCAGGTCGTGCGGGCGTAGCGCGGCGACCGCGTCGGCGGCGGTGGCGCCGCCGGCCACGGTGACCGTCCCGGCGGCCGGGTCGACCGCCACGTCGCGCATCTCGGTGAGGTCGACGACCAGGGCGCCGTCACGCAGCGCCCGGCCGGCCCAGTCGTGGCCGCCGGCCCGGACGCAGAGCGGCAGCCGGCAGCGCTGGGCGATCCGCAGGACATCGGCCACCTCGTCGGCGTCCCGGCACCGGGCCACCAGCGCGGGCGAGCGGTCGACGGCGCCGTTCCAGAGCCGCACCGCGCCGGCGAACCGGGGGTCGGCGGGGAGCAGCAGGCGCTCGCCCAGCAGGTCCCGCAGGAGGGCGACGGCGTGCGGAAGGTCGGTGGTGGCGACGGAGGTCATCGAGGCTCCTCGACCCGGCCCGGCGCGCCCGCCCCGGCCGGGGCCCTCCCAGTGCACACCCGCGCGCGGCAGCCCGCCGTCACCCTCCCGACAGTCGGCGCCCGCTCAGCTCTCGGTCTTGGCGAGCGGGAATTCCATCGAGCCGGCCGGGCAGAGGAACGTCAGCACGTCCACCTGGTAGAGCCCGGCCTGCACGGCCGGGTCGGCCTCCATCACGCTGCGCACGTCGTCCACCGAGCCGGTGTGGGCCAGGCCGATGCCGATCGGCGGCGCCGGCTCCCGGGCCGGGCCGTCGATCGAGCCGGAGACCAGCACCAGGCCCCGCCGTTGCAGGGCCTGCATGTGCTCGGCGTGCTCGGCCTGGAGCCGCTGCACGGTCTCGCTCGGCAGCGCCCGGCCGGCCGGACCGGGATAGAGCACGATGCACTCGTACGTGTCGAGCGCGAAGTCCAGCTGCGGCGTACCCGTCATGGCGCCCCCTCCCGCGCTGCCGGCGCCCGCACCGGGACCGGCCTGCCCCGACTCGGCACAGCGTCGCACGCGCGGGGCGGCCGGGGCGGGCGCTCGGCGACAACTGCCCCGCCCCGCGCCCGGTTACCGCCGGGCCGGGCCGTTCGTCCACCGGCTCCGATCCCCCGCCATGATCCACAAACGCCGTACCCGCGCCGCGCTGGTACGGTCCGCATGATGGGAAAAAGCTCGAGCCGCCGAGCGGAGGTTCCGAGGTGACGGACTCCCCCGCCGGGCACCCGCCGGCGGACGGCTCCCGGTGGCGGGACGTCTTCGCCAGCGGTGGGGAGATGGGCGCGCGGATCGCCGACCACGACTGGGCGACCACCCCCCTCGGTCCGATCGACTCCTGGCCGCAGAGCCTGCGCACCGCCGTCACCATCTGCCTGCACTCCCGCTTCCCCATCCTGCTGATGTGGGGTCCGGAGCTGGTGATGCTCTACAACGACGCCTTCCAGCCGATCCTCGGGGCGTCGAAGCGGAACGCCCTGGGCCGCCCCGGCGCGGCGGTCTGGCCGGAGATCTGGGACGTCATCGGGCCGATGCTGACCGGTGTGCTGGCCGGCGAGGGCGCCACCTGGAACCAGGACGAGCTGATGCTGCTGGACCGCAACGGCTACGTCGAGGAGTGCTACTTCACCTTCTCCTACAGCCCGGTCGTCGACGAGTCGGGCGCGGCCGGCGGGGTGTTCGCCACGGTCAGCGAGACCACCGAACGGGTGATCAGCGACCGCCGGCTGCGGGCCGTCAGCGGCCTCGCCGCCAGCCTGGTCGACGCGGTCGACCCGGCGGAGGTGGCCCACCGTACGGTCGACAGCCTGGCGCAGAGCCCCGCGCTGCCGTCGGTCCGGCTCTACCTGGCCGGGCCGGACGGCCCATGGCTGGCCGCGTCCGGCGGCGATCCGGTGCCGGAGGCCGTCGCGCGGGACTGGCCGCTGGCGGAGGTGCTCGCCACCGGGAAGACCCGGCTGCTGCCGCGCGCCCCGGGCGACGACCCGACCCGCCCCGGCACCCCGGTGGTGGCGCTGGTGCCGGTGCCGGAGCCCGGCGGCGGCGAGCCCAGCGCGGTGCTGGCGGCCGGGATCGATCCGCGACGGCCGGTCGACGAGGGGTACCTGTCCTTCCTCACCCTGCTGGCCGGGAACATCGGCACCGCGCTGGCCGGCGCGCGCGCCTATCAGGAGGAGCACCGCCGGGCCGAGGCGCTGGCCGAGCTGGACGCGGCGAAGTCCGCCTTCTTCGCCAACGTCAGCCACGAGCTGCGCACCCCGCTGACCCTGATCGCCGGCCCGGTCCGCGACGCGCTCGACGACCCGGCCGAGCCGCTGCCGCAGCAGACCCGGCACCGGCTGGAGCTGGCCGACCGCAACGCGGCCCGGCTGCGCCGGCTGGTCGACAGCGTGCTGGACTTCACCCGGATCGAGGCCGGCCGGCTCGTCCCGGAGCGGGTGGCCGTGGACGTGGCCCGGTTGACCCGGGAGATCGCCGCCTCCTTCGCACCGGCCATCGAACGCGCCGGCCTGACCTTCGAGGTGGACTGTCCGCGGCTGCCCCGGCCGGCGTACCTGGACCGGACGATGTGGGAGAAGATCGTCCTCAACCTGCTCTCCAACGCCCTCAAGGCGACCCTGTCGGGTGGCATCCGGCTGCGGGTCGCCGACGACGGCGGCTGGTTCCGGCTGAGCGTCACCGACACCGGCGTCGGCATCCCGTCCGATCAGCTGCCCCGACTGTTCCAGCGGTTCCACCGGGTCAGCGGCCCCACCGGGCGGTCGGCCGAGGGCACCGGCATCGGGCTGGCACTGATCCGCGAGCTGGTGCACCTCCACGACGGGGAGATCAGCGCGTCCAGCACAGTAGGCACCGGCTCGACCTTCGACGTGCGGCTGCCGTACGGCGCGGGGGCGAGCCGGGTGGCGTCCTCCGCCGCACCCGCGCCGCCGGTCGACCGGTCCGCCGCGCTCGCGGCCGAGACGGCCGTACCCGCCGGCACCGCAGTGACCGGCCCGCCGGACGCGCCGCGGATCCTGGTGGTGGACGACAACGCCGACCTGCGCGACTACGTGACCGGGCTGCTCGCCGGGCAGTTCCGGGTACAGACCGCCGCCGACGGCCAGACCGCCCTGGCGCTGATCGCCGCCGACCCGCCGGACCTGGTCCTGGCCGACGTGATGATGCCGCTGCTCGACGGGTTCGGGCTGCTGGCCGCGGTACGCGCCGAGCCGGCCACCTCGCATCTGCCGGTGGTGCTGCTCTCGGCCCGGGCCGGTCCCGAGGCGGCCGCCGAGGGGCTGACCGCCGGCGCGGACGACTACCTGGTCAAGCCCTTCTCCAGCCGGGAGCTGCTGGCCCGGGTACGGGCCAACCTGGAGCGCGCCCGGGACCGGCTGCGCCGGGGCGCCTGGGCCACCCAGGTGGTCAGGTCGATCACCGACGGCGTCTGGGTCGCCGACGAGAACGCCGCCATCTTCCAGGTCGACCAGACCTTCGCCGAGCTCACCGGGTACGGGCCGGAGCAGGCGCCCTACCTGCCGCCGTACCCGTGGTGGCCGGACCCGGTCGCCCACCCGCGCGAACGGCAACTGCTCGACGAGGCGCTGGTGCACCTGCTCGACGAGCACGCCGGGGCGTACGAGGTGCCGTTCCAGCACCCGGACGGGCGGCTGTACTGGGTGTCGGTCTCCGCGACGGCCGTGCCGGACCCGGAACACGACCGGACCCTGCTGGTCGGCACGGTCCGCGACGTCACCGGGGAACACCTGGTCCGGGAGCGGCACCGGTCCGCCGCCACGGTCACCGACCGGCTGGCCGGCGCCACCGACTCCGACGAGATCCTGGCGTTGACCGCCCGGGCCCTCGGCGAGGCGTTCGCCGGGACGGCGTACCTGACCCGGACGGACGAGCCGGCGCGGGCGTACACGGCGCAGGGGCCGGTCCCCGTCGCGGAGCTGGACCCGGCGGTCGCCGGACGGCTGGCCGCGGCGCGCGGCGACGAGCCGCCCGCCCGTGGCGAGGTGCCGGGCGTGGCCGGCCGGTTGAGCACCCCGGCCCGGGAGTGGCGGGTCTGGGTGGCGTTTCCCCGGCCCAGGGCGGTGACGGCGGACGAGCACCTGCTCGGTGGGCTGCTCACCGCGGCCGGCAGCCAGGCGCTGCGCCGGGTGGAGGCGGTGCACCAGCAGGACGCGGTGGTAGTCCGGCTGCGCGAAGCGGTCCGGGAGGCCGGTGAGCGGGAGCGCGCCTGGCAGGCCGAGGCGGCGGCGCGCGCCGCCCAGCAGCAGTCCGACCAGCGCTTCCGCACCCTGGTGGAGGCGTCCACGGCGGTGGTCTGGACCGCCGACGCGACCGGCGCGATGGTCGAGCGCCAGCCGTCCTGGGAGGCGTTCACCGGGCAGCGGTGGGAGCAGTACCGGGACGCGGGGTGGGGCACCGCCCTGCACCCGGAGGACCGGCCGAGGATCGAGGCGGCCTGGCGCGAGGCGCTGGACACCCGGGCGCCGCTGTACGAGGCGGAGGGGCGGCTCTGGCACGCCGCGAGCGGCGGCTACCGGCACTTCGCCGTCCGGGCGGCCAGCCTGCGCGACCCGACCGGCGCGATCACCGAGTGGATCGGCACCATCTACGACATCGAGGGCCGGGTGGTCGCCGAGGGGGCGGCCCGACGCGTCGCGGCGATCAGCCGGGCCCTGCTCGACGGCGCCCCGGTCGGCGTCGGGCTGGTCGACACGGACCTGCGCTACCTCCAGGTGAATCCGGAGCTGGCCCGGATCAACGGGCTGCCGGCCGAGGCCCATCTCGGCCGGCGGCCGAGTGAGGCGCTCGCGGCGTACGGGCCGGGAATCGAGGAGCTGATGCGCCAGGCGCTGGAGCACGGCCCGATCGTCGGGGTGGAGTTCACCGCCGAGCCGGAGGAGGCCGGGGTGGCGCGGCGGCACCTCGTGGCCAGCTACTTCCCGATCCGGATCGCCGGCACCGACGAGCTGGTCGGGTTGGGCTGCACCGTCGTCGACGTCACCGAGCGCACCCGGCTGCTGGAGGCGCTCGGCGCCGAGCGGGCCCGCCACGAGCGGCTGGCGGCCACCGACGTGCTGGCCGTCTTCGGCGGCGAGGAGGACCGCATCACCGAGGCCAACGAGGCCTTCCTGGAGATGCTCGGCTACACCCGCCGGGACATCACCGAGGGCCGGCTGAGGTGGCCGGAGCTGACTCCGCCGGGCTGGGAGGAGGCGGATGCCCGGGCGCTGTCCGAGCTGCGCGCCGCCGGTCGGGCCCGCACGTACGACAAGGAGTACCGGCACGCCGACGGGCACCGGGTGCCGGTGCAGATCGGGGTGGTCGCCCTGGAGCGCCAGCCGTTGCGCTGGCTGGCGTACGCGTCGGACCTCAGCGCGGAGCGGGCCACCCAGGCGGAGCTGCGGCTGTTCCAGGCGCTGGTGGAGCGGTCCGGTGACTTCATCGCGGTGGCCGCCCCGGACGGCCGGACCGTCTACGTGAACCCCGCCGGCCGGGAGTTCGTCGGCCTGGCCCACGACGCCGCCCTGGGCGACCTGCGCCTGCTCGACTTCGCCGCGCCGGACGTACGCGAGGTGTGGCGGCGGGAGCTGATCCCCACCGCGCTGCGCGAGGGGCACCACCGGGCGGAGAGCCGGCTGGTCCGGCTGGACACCGGCACGCCGCTGGACGTGGACCACCAGACGTTCACCGTCACCACCGGCGACGGCCGGGACACCACCGCGTTCGTCGCCACGGTGGCCCGGGACATCAGCGACCGGCAGCGGGCGCTGCGCCAGGCCGAGTGGCTGGCCCGGCTCGCCGGGTCGCTCAGCGCCGCGCGGGGGCGGGCCGCGATCGTCGACGTGATCATCCGCACGGTGCCGTCGGTGGTGGGGGCGTCCGCGGTGCGGGTGGCGGTCGCCCCGCCGGGCTCGCCGGAGCTGGCCGTGGCCGGCGGCGACGGGCCGCAGCGGCTGCCGGTCACCGCGGACGTGCCGCTGGCCCGGGCGATGTGCGACAACGTGACCGTGCCGCTGGCCGGCGACGCGGGCGTCTGCCTGCCCCTGCGCTACGGCGACGGCGGGGTGCTGGGCGCGCTGGAGGTGCGCTGGGAGCGGCCGGTGGCCGACGACGAGCCGCGGCGCACCCTGCTGGACGCGGTGGCCGGCCTGTGCAGCGAGGCGTTGCAACGGGCCGAGCTGGCCGGTGCGGCGCAGGCGATGGCCGACTTCGCGGCCCGGTTGAGCATGACCCGCTCCACCGCCGAGGCGATCGACGTGATCCTCGACGCGGCGCCGGTCGCGCTGGGGGCCGCGCTGCCGGGGCTGGCGATGCGGGACGAGGGGCGGCGGGTCCGGCTCTGGCACAACGCGGTGCCGCACGCGCTGGCGGCGAGCTTCGCCGACCTGACCATCGACGATCCGCGGCCGATCGCCCGGGCGCTGCGCACCGGCGAACGGATCATCCTGCCCGACCGGGCGGCCTTCGCCGCGCGCTTCCCCGGCCTGCCCGACCCGGTGGGCGCGCACGGCATGACGACGACCGTGGCGGTGCCGCTGTTCGACGCCCAGCGCCGGCCGATCGCGGCGCTGGGATTCGGCTGGCCGCGGGCGCATCCGCTGCGCGAGGGCGACCTGGCGCTGTTGGACACCATCGCCGACCTGTGCGAGCAGACCCTGGAGCGGGTCCGGTTGGCGGCGGCCGAGCACAACCTGGTGACCCGGCTGGCCGGGCGGTTGCGGACGTCGTCGGCGCCGGTGCCGGCGGGGCTGGAGATCGCCACCCGCTACCAGCCGGCGATGAGCGGCCTGCACCTGGGCGGCGACTGGTACGACCTGATCGCCCTGGACGGCGGCCGGCTCGCGGTGGTGGTCGGGGACGTGGTGGGCCACCAGGTGGAGGCGGCCGCCGACATGGCGCAGCTGCGTACGGTGGTGAACACGCTGATCCGCACGGGCGTGCCGCTGGCCGAGGTGTTCCCCCGGCTGACCGAGCTGCTGGGGGCGGGCTTCCTCGGCACCAGCCTGGCGATGGTCCTCGACCCGGCCGCGGGCGAGGTCACCGTCGCCCGGGTGGGGCATCCGCACCCGGTGCTGCTGCGTTCCGGGCGGGCGCCGGAGACGGTGGCCACCGCCACCGCGCTGCCGCTGGGGCTGGTCCGGGAGCCGGTGCCGCTGACCACGGTGCGGTTCGGCCCGGGTGACCTGCTGGTGGCGTACACCGACGGGTTGGTGGAGCGGCGCGACCAGTCGTACGACGCGGGGGTGGCGACGCTGCACGAGGTGATCGTGGGGGTGCGGGACCAGCCGGTGGAGGCGATCGCCGACGCGCTCCTGAGCAAGCTCTCCGGTTCGGACGACGATCAGGCGCTGGTGGTGATCCGGTACGCCGGCTGAGCGGGTGTCCCCGCCCACAATCGGCGCGCCGGTGTTGCAGCCGGCGATCTCCGGGAAAACCTCGCCGTCGGTGGCTAGATTTGCCGCTGACGGCGGACACGATCGGAGACCGGTTCATGGCAACCAGCACGCAGCCCGCGAAGGCCTCGGGCACCTACCGGATCGGCGGCGACCTCCAGGTCGACCGGCTCGGCTACGGGGCCATGCAGATCACCGGCCCGGGCGTCTGGGGTGACCCGAAGGACCCGGCCGAGGCGGTCCGGGTGCTGCACCGGGCGTACGAACTCGGCGTCACGTTCATCGACACCGCCGACTCGTACGGCCCGTTCGTCTCCGAGCTGCTGATCAAGGAGGCGCTGCACCCGTACGCCGACGACCTGGTCATCGCGACCAAGGCCGGCCTGAGCCGCTCCGGCCCGGGCGACTGGCGGCCGCTCGGGCGCCCGGAGTACCTGCGCCAGCAGTGCGAGCTGAGCCTGCGCCACCTGGGCCTGGAGTCGATCGGGCTGTACCAGTTGCACCGGATCGACGAGAAGGTGCCGTTGGAGGATCAGCTCGGCGAGCTGGCGCTGCTCAAGCAGGAGGGCAAGATCCGGCACATCGGGCTGTCGGAGGTGACCGTGGCGCAGATCGAGGCGGCCCGGAAGATCACCCCGATCGTCTCGGTGCAGAACCTCTACAACCTCGCCGACCGCAGCGCCGAGGACGTCCTCGACTACTGCGAGCGCAACGACCTGGCGTTCATCCCCTGGTTCCCGATCGCCACCGGCAACCTGGCCAAGCCGGGCGGCCCGCTGGACGCCATCTCCACCGGCCACGACGCGTCGCCCGCACAGCTGGCGCTCGCCTGGCTGCTGCGCCGGTCGCCGGTCATGCTCCCCATCCCGGGTACGTCCTCCGTGGACCACCTGGAGGAGAACGTCGCCGCCGCCGAGGTGCAGCTCACCGACGACGAGTTCGAGGCGCTGGCGAAGGCCGCCTGACCCGCAGGCAGACCGGCCGGCCGTCACCCGTGGGTGGCGGCCGGCCGTCGTACTTTCAGAGCGCGAAGCAGTTGGGGCGGATCGGTGCGTCGGTGAGCACCTGCCGGACCACGCTGTAGGTGGTGCCGTCGAGCACCAGCCCGAGGTGGCCGACGACCCGCAGCGGGCACCAGCCCTGGATCAGCACGTTGGTCGCGCCGTCGGCGAGCGAGGCGTTGCCGACCGGACGGACCAGTTCGTCCTGCCAGGTCCGCACGGTGGTCCAGCGGACCGCCCCCGGGGTGTCGTCGCCGCCGTTGAGGCCGGTGAGCAGGTCGGAGCCGATCGACATCTGCTGGCAGGCGACAATGCCGGCGCAGCTGCCGAGGCCGAGGAAGTTGATGATGTTGGCCACGTAGGTGCCCTGTTGCGGGCTGCCGAGGCTGACGTAGCGGGCGACCTTTTCCGTGCCGCCGAGGTTCTTGACGTACCAGCGGGAGACCAGGCCACCCTCGGAGTGGGTGACCAGGTCCACCTTGGCCGCTCCGGTGGCGGCGCGGACCTGGTCGACGTAGCCGGCGAGGGACCGTGCCGACTCGCGGATGTCGCCGAAGCCGAGGCCGGGCAACTGGTAGATGGAGACCCGGAAGCCGTCGGCGCGCAGCCGGGCGGCGATCGGCTCGTACGCGATGGAGATGCCAATCAGGCCCCCGACGACGATGACGGGATTGGCGTTCGCGGCGGCGAGGGTGGTGCCGCTCGTGGCGACACCGGCGGCGGTGCCGGCGCTGGTGGTGGCCGGGGCGGCGGGGTCGGGGGCGGCCACCGCGGCGGTGGCCGGGACGAGCAGTGCGGCGGAGAGGGTGGTGGCAGCGAGGATCGTGCGGAGCAGCATGGCTGCACCTCCGGTGGGAGGTACCCGGGAACCCGGGACGGCGGGCGGGGGGATCCGATCGATCGGTGGGACGATGATGCGTGGCGTGTTTCACACTCGTCAATGGGAAGTTACGCGTCGGTAACCTGATCTCGCGCCGGGGGCACAAAGCGGCCAATCGGACCAGCGGCGTCGCTCCCTCCACAGGGGAGGTTCGGCGGCTCCGTATTCGCGGGCCCCCGCACCCCCGGCCCGGATGGCATGCTGTGGCCCGTGCGCGAGGAGAAGGGCCGGGGCGGGCAGCTACGGGTGATGCCGTGGTGGTCGGTGCTGATCGGCCTGCTGCTGGCCGTGCTGATCGGCCTGCTGGTGCTGCACTGGCTGCTCGGCGAGGCGGACCGGGCGACGCAGGCGGACACCCGGGCCGCGTTGCGCATCGACGCGATCCGCACCGGCCTGACGGTGGTGGCCGGCACCGGCGGCGGGCTCGCGTTGCTGCTCGCCGCCCGTCGGCAGTGGATCGGCGAACGCGCCCAGCGGCACCAGGAGACGGTGGCCGCCCAGGACCAGGCGCACCGGGACCGGGTGCAGGAGCACGCCGAATCGGTGGCCGGGATCGGCCAGCGGCACCAGGAACGGCAGGCCGCGGCGGCCGAGCACGACGCCGCCGAGCGCCGGCTGACCGACCTTTACACCCGGGCGGTCGAACTCCTCGGCAGCGACAGCGCCGCCGTGCGCCTCGGCGGGCTCTACGCGCTGGAGCGGCTCGGGCAGGACAATCCCGCGCAGCGGACCACGATCGTGGCCGTGCTCTGCGCGTACCTCCGGATGCCGGCGCCGGACGACGGACCCCGGGAGACGGAGGTCCGGCGCACCGCGCAGCGGGTGCTCGGCCGGCACCTGCGCGCGGACGACGCGGCGTACTGGCCGGAGGCCCGGCTGGACCTCGCCGGGGCCGAGCTGACCGGGTTCGACGCCGGCGGCTGCACCCTGGTCGACGCGGACCTCTCCGGCGCGGTCCTCACCGGCGGTACGACCTTCGCCGGCGCCACCCTGCGCGGCCGGCTGTCGCTGGCCGGGGCGACGTGCGAGGGGGCGGTCTTCGACGGCGTCCGCGGGGACGCCGAGATCGTGCTGGACGATGCCCGTGTCAGCGGTCCGCTCAGCTTCGACGGCGCCGATCTGGGTGGCCCGGTCCACTGTCGACGGGCCGTCTTCACCGACCGGGTGTCGTGGCGCGACGCGACCTTCCACCGGTCCGTCACCTTCGACGCGAGCAGCTTCGGCGACAGCACCAGCTTCCGGGGCGCGGTGTTCCTCGGCGGGCTGTCGATGGAGCACACCGAGTTCGCCGGCTACGCCGGGTTCCGGACGGCCCGGTTCGCGGACATGGCGCTGTTCCGGTGGACCGTGTTCGGCGGGGAGGCGTACTTCGAACGGGCCCGCTTCGAGGGGGCGGCGAACTTCGGTCGGGCCCGGTTCCACGGCTCGGTGAGCTTCGACGGGGCGACCCTGGCCCGCCGCCCGCTGGTCGACCAGGCCCGTGCGGTCGCGAACGTGCCGCACACCTGGCCGGAGGGGACGACCGTGACCCGGCTCGACGACGACTGGCTGCTGCTCACCGACCCGTGAGCGGTCAGCTCCCCAACGCCCGCACGTTGGCGATCGTCCCGTGAATCTGCTGGCTCGCTGGTCCTGGCTGGCGGGGCCGGTACGTCGGTTTGGCCCCTACAGACTTGATGACGTCAATGCATCAGCGCCGCCCGTCGCGCGCGATTCGTTGCCGTCATCAAGTTTGTAGCGTGCCGGAACCCCGTCGGGCCTCCGCCGCGCGACGCTGGCCCGCCGCCCGCGGGTCGACCAGGCCCGGGCAATCCCGGACGCCCCGCACACCTGGCCGGGGGCGACCGTGACCCGGCTCGAACGACTACCTTGACCGAGCGGTTTCTCGGCTGGGCGCGGGCCCGCTGACCGGTCGGCGCGAGGTCAGCTCCCCAGCGCCTGCACCTTCGCGATCGTCTCCTGGACCTGCTGGCTGGCCGGCCCGGCGCCCTGGGCCGCCTGACCGAGCGCCTGCCGGTACGCGTCCAGCATCCCGATCAGCGGCCCGGCGGCGACGCCTTCGAGGGCGCCCGCGACCAGTTCCCGGGCCTCGGCCGCGTCCTGCGCGGCGGCGGCCGTCTTGGCCTTCGCCTCGTCCAGCTTCTGTGCCGCGGCCGCCAGCCTGGCGATGATCTGCGCTGCGCTCACGCGCCCTCCCCTGCTCGCCCGCCGACCGTGCCGCCCACGGTCCTCGCCCGAGCCTAGCGACCACCGCGTCGACGAACCCACCTCGCCTCCGATGTGGACGGGCGGGAGGGGTCAGCGCAGGAAGCGGACCAGCAGCAGGCTGGCGCAGTAGGCGGTCGGCACCAGGGCCACGCAGATGACGAAGCCGAGCGGCACGAACCGGGGCGGCTCCACCGCGGCCAGCGCGGGCCGGCCCCAACGCCCGAGGATGAGCCAGCCGGCGGCGAACGACAGCACCGGCAACCCGGCGCACACCCAGGCGCCCAGGGTGAAGCCGCTGACCAGCCCGACGCCCGAGGCGACCACCAGGACCAGCATGAGCAGCACGCCGGCCGCCGCGCACGCGACGTAGACGGCCACCGCCCGGGCCGTCGGTGACCAGGTGGGCAGCAGTTCGGGACGCTGGGCGAGCGCCTCCACCTGCTGGGTCTGCCGGTCGGCCTCCTCGATTAGCCGCCGCGCCTCCTCCAGCACCACGCCCGGGTCGGCCCCGGCCTCCACCGGACCGTCAGGGGCGGGCGCCTCCGGCACCCCGATCGCCTGGCCGAGCCGGTCGAGGCGCTGGCCCTGCACGGCAAGCCGCTGGCCGAGCTGGTCGGCCGCGGCGTACATCCCCCGCCGGCGCTCCGCCTCGGCGGCGGCGCCCCGCTCCCCCTCGCGTACCTGGACGGAGAGCTGGCGCACCGCGGCGGCGTACTCGTCGAAGCCGGCCACTCAGTCCTCCTCCTCGTACCGGTGTCCCGGCCGGGTGAACGGCACGATCAGCGCGGTCCGCTGGGCGTGCCGGTCCACCAGCAGCGCGCGGTCGGCGCGCGGGGTGTACGCGAGGTCGGTCACCCCGAGGTGCAGGCCCAGGTCGCCGGCCGGCACGTTCAACGCGAGCAGGCAGGCCACGTCGTCGCGGTTCTGCGAGCCGCCGAGGTCGTCGGCGAGCCGGCGCAGTCCGCGCCACCAGCCGAGCAGGTGGACCCCCCGGCCCGGCCCCTCCCGCAGCAGCGCCCGCAGGTCGTCGTGACCGGAGCGGAAGGTGCCGGGCTCGGTCCGGACCAGCGCGGCGCCGACCGCGTCCACCCCGAAGACCACCAGGTAGGTCTTGCCGACGGTCCCGGTGTCGGCGGCCAGTTCGCCGAGCCGCTGCCGCAGCCCCGCCGCGTCGACCAGGGTCACCGGGTGGCCGGCGGCCTTGAGCCCGGCGGCGGTGTCGTCGGCGAGCGCGTCGGCGGCCTCGACCAGCGGGGCGAGGACGAACTCCACGTCGCCCGGGGGGTGCTGGCGGGCCAGGCTCAGCGCGGCGGCGCGCAGCACGTGGGCGCCGGTGGTCGAGGTGCCCACCACGCCCAGGTGCCGGCCGGGCGTGGCATCGAGGACGAACCGGGCGGGCGTGCCGTCCACATCGACGGTCCGGCCGACCAGCGCCGAGGGACGCCGGCCGCCGGGGTGCAGGGCCGTGCCGGCCGGATCGTCCTCCAGGTGCGCCGCCGCGTACCCCCGGAAGACCGCGGGTGGCGGCACGTCGTCCGGCCGGGCGTCCCACAGCTCGTAGCGCAGCCGGGCGATCTGCCTGGCGTCGGCGTGCGCGTCGGGGAAGCGGACCAGGGTGTCCGCGCCGGCCGCGCCCGCGGCGGTGTTGACCACCGCGGAGCCGAGGGCGGTCGCCGCGGCGGCCTCGCCGCGGGGGCCGAGCACGGCCCCGCCGCCGGGCAGCGCCACCCGAAGCGCGAACTGCCCGAACAGCGACTCGGCGCGGCCGTAGAGAGCCTCCACGCCGGTGGTGCTCTGGCTGGCCAGGACCAGGTGTACGCCGTACGAGCGGCCCTTGCGGGCCAGCTCCTCGAGCAGGTCGACGGCCTCCCGGGCCACCCGGTCGTTGCCGGCGAGCAGCACCTGGAACTCGTCGATCACCGCGACGATCCGGGGCGCCGCCTCCCCGGCCGGCAGGTCGGCGAGCTTGGTGACGCCGTGCGCCTTGAACTCGTCGGCCCGATGGTTCAGCTCCCGGCGCAGCTCACGGAGCACGGCCAGGCCGTACTCGCGGTCGGACTCGACGCCGACCGCCCGGGCGTGCGGCAGGAAGGACGGGTCCCGTTCGGTGGGCACGAACTCGGTGAAGCTCACGCCCTCCTTGAAGTCGAGCAGGTAGAGCCGCAGCTCGGCCGGGGAGTACCGGGCGGCCAGACCGTAGAGGACGTCGATCAGGAAGACGGTCTTGCCGGCGCCGGTGCGCCCGCCGACCAGCCAGTGCGGGGTGGCGTCGTCGAAGGCGAGGGTGACCGGCGCCCGCCCGGCCCGGCCGACGACCGTCCGCAGCCCGGTCCGCGCGGAGTCCGTCCAGCGCCGCTCGGGCAGCAGGTCCGCGACGTGCAGCGCCTCGTCGGCGCGTACGGCCGCGCCGAGTCGCGCGGCGAGCGCGCGGACCGCCGACGCCGGTGGGTCGCCGTCGAGCAGCACCGGTACGGCCAGCCCGGTGCCGTCGGCGCTGAACGGGTGCCCGGGCGGGTCACCGACCCAGGCGTACCGCTCGTCGAGGCGGAGCGTCGTGGTGGCGCCCAGCGGCGGCGGCGCCTGCCCGGGCAGCGCGGCCGGGTGCCCGGCGAGCAGCACGCAGACCGCGGCGGCCGGCCCGGCGTGGGTGAGCGCGGCCAGCCGGGCGAGCTGGCGCGGGCCCGGTGCGGACGCGGCCACCACGAGCAGCAGACCGCCCTCGCCGGGGCCGGCGTGCTGGGCAGCGCGGGCGTGTGTCTCGGCCGCGCCGAGCAGCACGTCGATCTCGGCCTCGGTGACGGCGGGCGCGTCGAGCAGCCCGGCGTCGCGCAGCGGTCGCAGCGGCAGGAAGGTGGCGCCCAGCGCGGCGGGGTCGATGCCGACCACCCGGACCGCGCCCGGCGCGGCGGTGGCCAGCAGCCGCAGCACCAGCACCCGCAGCAGCACCGCCACCCGGGGGTCACGGGCGTCGGTGCTGATCGCGAGGTGCCCGCCGGCGCCCAGTGGCAGCAGCAGCGGGAAACGACCGTCGACGGTGGACGCCTCGCCGATCCGTACCGGGGCGGGCCCGCCGAGGGTGCTCGTGGCGTTGGTCGGGGCGGCCAGGTCCCCGGCGAGCCGGTCCAGCCGGGCCACCAGGTCGGCGGTGCGCTCGGGCACGGGCTGGCCCGCCAGCCGGTCGAGCAGGGCGCGGGCCGCCGCCCACCGTTCCCGGGCCTGCCGGTGCGCCGTGACCGCCTGTCCGTACGCCGACGCGAGCCTGCCCACCCTCTGCTCCCCCACCGACGTCCGCCTGGTCGAGGGGAACCCTAACGGAGCCCGGCCGGCGGCGCACGAAGCCATCGGCGGGGACCGTTGGCCCGATGTTCACCTGCCGGCAGTTCGCCCGGCCGGGCGCTGTTCCCCCGGCCCGGATTGCCTGACGGCGGACGACAAGATGACCATCTGGAAGGTGACCACGTGACCTCCTCCCCCATTTCCCGCCGCAACCTGCTGCGCGGCGGCGCAGCCGGCGGCCTCGGCATCGTGGTGGCCGGCAACCTGGAGGCGATCGCCGGTCCGGCGGCGGCTCGGGCCGCCGTCCGCCCGGCCGTCGGCTACGGCGAGCTGGTGCCGGACCCGGCCGGCCTGCTGGCGCTGCCCCCGGGCTTCTCGTACACGATCGTCGCGCAGGCCGGGGTGACCCTGCTGGAGAGCGGCCAGCCCACCCCGAGCGACGCGGACGGCACCGGCTGCTTCCGCTCTCCGACCGGCTCGGTGCTGGTCAACAACCACGAGATCGGCGGCAGCGAGCCGTTCGGCGTGCCCGCGGTGGCCGGTCTGACCTACGACCCGGGCGCCCGGGGCGGCACCACCACCATCGAGGTGGACGGCGCGGGCCGGCGGCTGCGCGAGTACGTCAGCGTGGCCGGCACCCACAACAACTGCGCCGGCGGCATCACCCCGTGGGGCACCTGGCTGACCTGCGAGGAGACCGAGCAGCGGGCCGGCGGCAAGTACCTCAGGGACCACGGGTACGTCTTCGAGGTCGACCCGCACGACCGGGAGCAGAACCTCGACCCGGTGCCGCTGAAGTACCTCGGCCGCTACGCGCACGAGGCGGTGGCGGTCGACCCGTACACCCACTCGATCTTCCTGACCGAGGACGCCGGCGGCCCGAACGGCCTGTACTTGCGGTGGACCCCGCCGAGTGGCTTCCGGGGCGGCAAGGGCGCGCTGCGCGCCCTTGCCGTGCGCCCGGACGGCGACACCGCCGGTGAGCTGCAGGCGATGAACTGCTTCCAGGGCAGCCGGCACGTCGCCGACCTTTCCGAGGCCACCACGCCGGGCACCCGGTACAAGGTGGAGTGGGTGGACGTGCCGGACCGGGACGCGAAGACCGTCTCGGTGCGCAAGCAGTTCACCGACGAGCAGGTCACCCGCAGCCGCAAGCTGGAGGGCGCCTGGTGGGCCGACGGCGGCGCGTACTTCGTGGCCAGCTTCGCCCGGCACGACGACGGCAGCGTCAACGAGCACGACGGCCAGGTCTGGTTCTACGACCCGCGCTCGCAGACGGTCACCCTGAAGACCATCTTCGGGGTGAACCCGGACCCGTCGGCCGAGGGCGACTACGACGGCCCGGACAACATCACCGTGTCGCCGTACGGCGGGGTGATCCTGGCCGAGGACGGCGAGGGCCTGTCCCACCTGGTGGGGGTGACCGCGCAGGGCAAGGCGTACCCGCTGGCCCGCAACGAGCTCAACGACAGCGAGTTCACCGGCCCGACGTTCAGCGCCGACGGGAAGATCCTGTTCGCCAACATCCAGAGCCCCGGTTACGTCTTCGCGATCAGCGGGCCGTGGCGACGGCCGAGCGACGCGGACCCGTCCGCCGACCGGTCCTGACCCGACGTCCGACGGCCGGCGATCCCCTGGGGAGGTCGCCGGCCGTCGGCGTGTTCAGCCGAGCACCGCGGTCAGCGCCGGCAGGTAGCCGTACCGGTAGCCGTCGGCGTCCGGGTGGTACGCCTCGATGACGCCGCTGACGTCGCGGATCCACGGGTCGGCGGCGCAGACGCCGTGCCCGGCGAAGGTCGGCCGGGCGTCGGCGAAGGTGGCGCCGGCCGCGCCGGCCCGGTTGGCGGTGATCGCGGCGAGCACGTCGGCCGCCTCGTTGAGGATGGTGCGCTTGTAGGTGCTCATCGCCAGCCAGCCGCAGTAGTTCGTCTCGAACAGCCGCGGGTAGCCGAGCACCACCAGCCGGGCGTTCGGGGCCCGGCTGCGGATGGCGGCGTAGGTCGCGTCGAGCCGGCCGGGCAGCGTGGCGGTGGCGAAGGCCTTTGCCTCGTTGACGGCGTTGACGCAGGTGGTGGTGCTGCCGAACCGGCAGCTGGTGATGACGTCGGCGAAGCCGGCGTCGTTGCCCCCGATGGTGATGGTGACCAGCGTGGTGCTGGTGCTCAGCGAGTTCACCTGGCTGTTGATCACGTCCGAGGTGACGGCGCCACCGCAGGCCGGGAATCGGAAGCTGGTCACCGCGTGGGCGGCGGCCCAGAGCGGCGCGTACGACTTCTGGCTGCGCAGGCAGCCGGAGAGGTCGTACGGGCCGGCGCCGACGCCGGAGGAGTAGGAGTCGCCGAGGGCGACGTAGTTGACGGTGGCCGCCTGGGCGGTGCCGGGGGAGAGCACGACGCCGAGGACGGTGGCGAGCAGGGCGGCCAGCGCGGTGACGGCGCGGGCCAGGGCGCGGTGGGGCATGGCGGGACCTCCACGGTGCAGGGGTGGTGGATCCTCGTGCCGCGCGCGTGGCCAAAGGTTGTTACTGGTCGGTAATCCTATCGAAACATTTAGATCAAGTGAACAGGTGATCACGCCGGACGGGCCAGACACGTTCACAACTGTCGATTAAATTGACGGTGCGAACACCCCGACGGAGGGAGTCCACCCCGTGCGACGTGCTTTCACGGCGGCCATCGCCGCCCTGACCGTCACCACCGCCGGCACCCTGCTGCCCGGCACCCCCGGCCAGGCCGCCCTACCGGGCTGGGGCCGGCCGGTCCCGGTCGCGGCCGCGCCGACACCCGGCAGCCCCGGCCTGGGCGACAGCTACTTCCCCGACTACGGCAACGGCGGGTACGACGTCGACCACTACGACGTCCGCCTGCGCTACGAGCCGGCCACCGACCGGCTCACCGGCACCACCACCATCCTGGCGAGGGCCACTCAGGACCTCTCCCGGTTCAACCTGGACTTCCTGCTCGACGTCGAGTCGGTCCGGGTCAACGGCTGGTCGGCCGCGTTCCGTCGCGACGGCGTGCACGAGCTGGTCGTCACCACCCCGCGCCCCATCGCGAAGGGCCAGCTGCTCACCATCGTGGTGAAGTACGCGGGCGTCCCCTCGGAGACGCTGGTCAACGGCTACACCGGCTGGACCCGTACGGAGGACGGCGCGCTCGCCGTGAACGAGCCGGAGTCGGCCTGGTGGTGGTTCCCGGCCAACGACCACCCGCTCGACAAGGCCACCTTCGACATCTCCGTGTCGGTGCCCGCCGGGGTCGAGGTGGTCAGCAACGGCGTGCAGCCCCGCGCGCCGCTGGCCGAGGCCAGCAACCGGTTCCGGTGGAGCTGGCGCAGCACCAGGCCCGGCGCCACCTACCAGGCGTTCCTGGCCATCGGGCAGTACGACATCGTCACCGACACCGCGCCCAACGGGCAGCCGGTGGTCAACGCGTACAGCACCACGCTGGGCGAGCGCGGGCCGGCGGCGCGGGCCAGCATCGAGCGGACCGCGGAGGTCGTCGACTGGGAGAGCGGCCTCTTCGGGCCGTACCCGTTCGAGGCGCAGGGCGGCGTGGCCGGGCCGATCGACGGCATCGGCTTCGCACTGGAGACCCAGACCCGCCCGGTGTACGGCCCGAGCTTCTGGCGCCGCGGCGCGAACCCGTTCGTGATCGTGCACGAGAACGCCCACCAGTGGTTCGGCGACTCGGTCTCGGTCGCCGACTGGCGCGACATCTGGCTCAACGAGGGCTTCGCCTCGTACGCCGAGTGGCTCTGGTCGGAGGAGCAGGGTGAGGGCACCGCGCAGGAGCTCTTCGACTTCACCTACGCCGGCTACCCGGCCGACTCCGAGTTCTGGCAGGTGCTGCCGGGTGACCCGGGCGCCGACCGGGTCTTCGACGACGCGGTCTACGACCGGGGTGCGATGGCCCTGCACCAGCTCCGGCTCGCCGTCGGCGACGACGCGTTCTTCGAGATCCTGCCCGCGTGGACGGCCGAGCACCGGTACGGCAACGGCACCACCGCGCAGTTCCAGGCGCTCGCCGAGCGGATCTCCGGGCTGGACCTGGACGGCCTCTTCACCACCTGGCTCTTCACCCCCGGCCGCCCGGAGCTCGCCACAGCCGCTCGGGTGACGGCCGCGCCGGCCCAGCCGGCGTCGTGGACGAAGATCCGCGAGGCGCACCAACTCCTGGCGCGCTGACCGGCTGCCGGTCGGGTGCCCGCCCCGGAGTTCGGGGCGGGCACCGGCCGCGCGGCGCCGCCGGCGCCCTCGGCATCCGGAGCCACGACGGCGGCCGCGACCCGGACGCTACGAACCTGATGTCGTGGACGAATCGCCCCTGGTAGACCCGGTGCCGTCAGGACGCCGCGCTGGCCACCGGCGAGGTCGCCGGGGCGCCGCCGGCCACCTCGATCGCGCGGATGTGCCGGTAGGCGAACCACAGCGGCGGGAAGGCGCCGACGGCGAACGACAGGTCGACCAGGGTCCAGAACCACGGGATGTCCCGGATCGGGCCGCAGATCAGTGCCAGCGGTACGATGCCGACGCAGGCGATCATGCCGAGCTGGACGACCCAGACGTTGCGCACCGGGTCGCGCAGCGGCCCCCAGAAGGCCACCGCGAGCACCAGGTGGGCGAAGGCCAGCCAGTCGGTGCCGTAGAGCATGAACGGGTAGCGGTCACCGGTCTCGACCAATCCGGTGTGGACCCGCCCGATCCAGGTGACCAGCTCCGGGTACTGTCCGGCCAGCGGATCCAGCGCTCGCAGCAGCCAGCGCACCTCGATCTCCAGCGGGAACGCGGTCACCCCGCTGAGGAAGAGCCCCACCACGACGATCCACAGCCATCGACGGGTCCGCCGCAGGCGCTCCTCGATCTCCATCCCCGTAGCGTAACGATGATCATCGTGGTGGGGACTCCCGGAACGAGTCGACCTGGCCGCGGAAGGCATGCCGTCGCTCACACCGCGCGCGGTTGCCGCCCGGTCCCGGGCGGGCGGCAACCGCCTCCCCTGATTCGTCCACGACATCAGGTTGGTAGCGCCCGACCAGTTCCTCCGGGCCCCGCCGCGGATCGCGCCGGACGGTCGGTCGCCCCTCGTGCTGCGGGTGACGTGTCCGGTACGTCGACCGGACCCGCCACCCGGGCGGCTCAGCGCGCGGCCAGCGACTGCCGGGCCGGGTCCACCGGGGCCGGCAACGTGCCGACCCCGCCGAGGTAGGAGTGGATGGCCGCGGCGGCGGCCCGCCCCTCGGCGATGGCCCAGACGATCAGCGACGCACCCCGGTGCATGTCACCGGCGACGAACACCCCGTCGGCGTCGGTCTGCCAGTCCGGCCCCGAGTCGACCGCGCCCCGGGCGTTGCGGGTCACGCCGAACTGGGTCAGCAGCGGCTGCTGCTCGGTGCCCTCGAAGCCGATGGCGAGCAGCACCAGGTCGGCCGGCAGCTCCCGCTCGGAGCCGGGCAGCGCGGTGACGATCCGCCGGCCGTCCCGCTTCTCCACGGTCACCTCGGCGATCCGGACGCCCTTGACCTGGCCGGTGCCGTCGTCGACGAACTCCTGCACGGCGACCGCGAAGACCCGGTCGCCGCCCTCCTCGTGCGCCGGGTAGTTGCGCAGCACCCACGGCCAGGTCGGCCACGGATCCCGGTCGGCGTCCCGGTCGTGCGGCGGCTCCGGGTAGAGGTCGAGCTGGTGCACCCCGGCCGCGCCCTGACGGTGGGCGACGCCCAGGCAGTCCGCGGCGGTGTCCCCACCACCGATGATCACCACGTGCTTGCCGGCGGCGTCGATCGGCGTGCCGTCCGGCAGAACGGCCGGCGCCGGCCTGCCGTCACCGTCGGCGCCGGGCTGCCCCGCAGCCGCCTCGGCGACCACCCGGTTGGCGGCGACCAGGTGGGTCATCGCCTGGTGCACCCCGCGCAGCTCCCGGCCCGGCGTCTCCGGGGTGTCCCGACCCTGCAGCGCCCCGCAGGCGAGCAGCACCGCGTCGTGCTCGGCGCGCAACTGCTCGGCGGTGACGTCGACCCCGACGTTCACCCCGGTGCGGAACCGCACGCCCTCGGCGGCGAGCTGGGCCAGCCGCAGGTCGATGTGCTGCTTCTCCAGCTTGAAGTCCGGGATGCCGTACCGCAGCAGGCCGCCGATCGCGTCGTCACGCTCATAGACCGTGACGGTGTGACCGGCGCGGGCGAGCTGCTGGGCGGCGGCGAGTCCGGCCGGCCCGGAGCCGACCACGGCGACCGACCGGCCGGTGGGCGGCGGCACCGGGCGGGGCTTCAGCCCACCCCGGGCCACCGCCGCGTTGGCGATCTCCACCTCGACCTGCTTGATGGTGACCGGCTGCCCGCCGCCGATGCCGAGCACGCAGGCGGCCTCGCAGGGCGCCGGGCAGAGCCGGCCGGTGAACTCGGGGAAGTTGTTGGTGGCGTGCAGCGACTCCACCGCGGCGTCCCAGTTGCCGGTCCGGACCAGGTCGTTCCAGTCCGGGATGCGGTTGCCCAGCGGGCAGCCGTCGTGGCAGAACGGGATGCCGCAGTCCATGCAGCGGGTGGCCTGCTCGCGGATCAGCTCCTCCCCCGCCGGCGGGTAGACCTCACGCCAGTCGGTGATCCGCACCGGCACCGGGCGGCGGGCCGGCAGCCGCCGGTCGTAGCGCAGGAAACCGTTCGGGTCAGGCACGAGCCACCTCCTGGGCCACCGTCCGCGGCGCGGGCGGCACCGGCGCGGCCAGCGCAGACATGACCGCGTCGTCGACGTCGCGGCCGGCGGCTTCGGCGGCCCGCATGATCTCCACCACCCGGCGGTAGTCCCGGGGTACCACCGCGGTGAACTCCTCCACCGCCTCCGACCAGTGCTTGAGCAGCTCGGCGCCGACCGCCGAGTCGGTCTCCGCGACGTGCCGCTGCACCAGCTCGTGCAGCAGCTCGCGCTCGTCGTCGCTCAGCGGCGTGAGGTCGACCAGCTCGGCGTTGACCCGGTCGCGGTCCAGCCGGTGCACGTACGCCGTGCCGCCGGACATGCCGGCGGCGAAGTTGCGCCCGGTCTCGCCGAGCACCACCACGGTGCCGCCGGTCATGTACTCGCAGCCGTGGTCGCCGACGCCCTCGACGACGGCCACCGCGCCGGAGTTGCGCACCGCGAACCGCTCCCCCACCCTGCCGCGCAGGAACAGCTCGCCGCCGGTGGCCCCGTACAGGATGGTGTTGCCGGCGATGATCTGGTCCTCGGCCCGCTGGCCGGCGGCGGCCTCGGTCGCGACGAACGGCGCGGCGGCGTCCGGGCGGACGATGATCCGCCCGCCGGAGAGCCCCTTGCCGACGTAGTCGTTGGCGTCTCCGTGCAGCCGCAGGGTCACCCCGCGCGGCAGGAACGCGCCGAAGGACTGGCCGGCGGTGCCGCGCAGCAGGAACTCGATCGTGTCGGCCGGCAGGCCGGCGCCGCCGAAGCGGCGGGTCACCTCGCCGCCGAGCATCGCGCCGACACTGCGGTGCTCGTTGCGCACCGCCACCTCCACCCGGACCGGGCTGCCGTCGCGCAGCGCCGGCTGGGCCAGGGCCATCAGCTCGTTGTCCAGGGCCAGCTCCAGGCCGTGGTCCTGGGCCCGCACGCCGCGGCGCGCCGCGCCCGCGGGCAGCTCCGGCAGCTGGAGTACGCGGGCCAGGTCGAGCCCGTGCGCCTTCCAGTGCCGCACCGCCGGGACGACGTCGAGCAGCTCGGTCTGGCCGATCGCCTCCTCGATGGAGCGCAGGCCCAGCTCGGCGAGGTAGCCCCGGACCTCCTCGGCGAGGAAGAGGAAGAAGTTCTCCACGAACTCCGGCTTGCCGGTGAACCGCTCGCGCAGCACCGGGTTCTGGGTGGCGATGCCGACCGGACAGGTGTCCAGGTGGCAGACCCGCATCATCACGCAGCCCTCGACGATCAGCGGGGCGGTGGCGAAGCCGAACTCCTCGGCGCCGAGCAGCGCCGCGACCAGCACGTCCCGGCCGGTCTTGAGCTGGCCGTCGACCTGCACGGTGACCCGGTCGCGCAGCTTGTTGAGCAGCAGGGTCTGCTGCGCCTCGGCCAGGCCCAGCTCCCAGGGGGTGCCGGCGTGCTTGAGGGAGTTGAGCGGGGACGCGCCGGTGCCGCCGTCGTGGCCGGAGATCAGGATGACGTCGGCCTTGAGCTTGGCGACGCCGGCCGCGACGGTGCCCACGCCGACCTCGCTGACCAGCTTGACGTGCACCCGGGCGGCCGGGTTGACGCACTTCAGGTCGTGCACCAGTTGGGCGAGGTCCTCGATGGAGTAGATGTCGTGGTGCGGCGGGGGCGAGATCAGGCCGACGCCCGGGGTGGCGTGCCGGGTCCGGGCGATCCACGGCCAGACCTTGTTCCCGGGCAGCTGGCCGCCCTCGCCGGGCTTCGCGCCCTGGGCCATCTTGATCTGGAGGTCGTCGGCGTTGACCAGGTATTCGCTGGTCACCCCGAACCGGCCGCTGGCGATCTGCTTGACCGCGGAGCGGCGGGCCGGGTCGTGCAGCCGCTCGACGTCCTCGCCGCCCTCGCCGGTGTTGGACTTGCCGCCGAGGCGGTTCATCGCGATGGCCAGGGTCTCGTGCGCCTCGGCCGAGATCGACCCGTACGACATGGCGCCGGTGGCGAACCGCTTGACGATCTCGGTGGCCGGCTCGACCTCGTCCAGCGGCACCGGCGGGCGCACCCCGGTCCGCAGGCTGAACAGCCCGCGCAGCGAGCCGGCCTGCGCGGCCAGCTCGTCGACCTTGGCGGTGTACTGCCGGAACACGTCGTACTGCCGGCTGCGGGTGGCGTGCTGGAGCAGGAAGACCGTCTCCGGGTTGAACAGGTGCAGCTCGCCCTCGCGGCGCCACTGGTACTCGCCGCCGACCTCCAGCCGGTCGGAGTTCTCCGCGCCCGGGGCGGGCCAGGCCAGCGAGTGCCGGGCGGCCACCTCGGCGTGGATCTCGTTCAGCCCGATGCCGCTGATCTTGCTCGGGGTGCCCCGGAAGTAGCGCTCGACCAGCCGGGTGTCCAGGCCGACCGCCTCGAAGACCTGCGCCCCGCAGTACGACGACACGGTCGAGATGCCCATCTTGGACATGATCTTCAGGACGCCCTTGCCGAGCGCCTTGACGTAGTTGCGCACCGCCTTGGCCGGATCCGTCCCGACCAGCGCGCCGGTGGCGATCATGTCCTCCACCGACTCGAAGGCCAGGTACGGGTTGACCGCCGCCGCGCCGTACCCGATCAGCACCGCCGCGTGGTGCACCTCCCGGCAGTCGCCCGACTCCACGATCAGCGCCGCCTGGGTGCGGGTCTGCTCCCGGACCAGGTGCTGGTGCACCGCCGCGGTGAGCAGCAGCGACGGGATGGGCGCCAGGTCGGCGTTGGAGTCCCGGTCCGACAGGACCAGGATCCGCACGCCGTCCTCGATCGCCTCGGAGACGTGCCGGCAGATCTCGGTCAGCCGGGCCTTGATGCCGGCCCCGCCGTCGCGGACCCGGTAGAGCCCGGAGACCCGGACCGCCTTGAAACCGGGCAGGTCGCCGTCCTCGTCGATGGAGAGGATCTTGGCCAGCTCGTCGTTGTCGATCACCGGGTACGGCAGCACGATCTGCCGACAGCTCGCCGGGCCCGGGTCGAGCAGGTTGCCCTCCGGCCCGATGGTGGACGACAGGCTGGTCACCAACTCCTCACGGATGGCGTCCAGCGGCGGGTTGGTGACCTGGGCGAAGAGCTGGTGGAAGTAGTCGTAGAGCAGCCGCGGCCGGGTCGACAGCGCGGCGATCGGCGTGTCGGTGCCCATCGAGCCGATCGGTTCCGCGCCGACCCGGGCCATCGGCGCGAGCAGGATCTTCAGCTCCTCCTCGGTGTAGCCGAAGGTCTGCTGGCGGCGCCGGACCGAGTCGTGGGTGTAGACGATGTGCTCACGCGGGGGCAGGTCGCCCAGGTCGATCAGACCGGCGTGCAGCCAGTCGCCGTACGGCCGGGCGGCGGCCAGCTCGGTCTTGATCTCGTCGTCCGAGACGATCCGGTGGTTGACCGTGTCGACCAGGAACATCTTGCCGGGCTGGAGCCGGCCCTTGGCGACCACCGTGGCCGGGTCCAGGTCGAGCACACCGGCCTCGCTGCCGAGCACGACCAGGCCGTCGGAGGTGCGCCACCAGCGGCCCGGACGCAGGCCGTTGCGGTCCAGCACCGCCCCGACGATCTCGCCGTCGGTGAAGGCGACCGACGCCGGGCCGTCCCACGGCTCCATCAGGCTCGCGTGGAACCGGTAGAACGCCCGCTTGTCCGCGCGCATCCCCGGGTCGTTCTCCCAGGCCTCGGGGATCATCATCAGCACCGCGTGCGGCAGGCTCCGGCCGGCCAGGTGCAGCAGCTCCAGGACCTCGTCGAAGTTGGCCGAGTCGGACGCGCCGGGGGTGCAGACCGGGAAGATCCGCCGGATGTTGCCGGGCACGTGACCGCCGGCCCCGCCGGCGGCTGAGGACCCGCCGCTGAGCATCGACTCTCTTGCCTGCATCCAGTTCCGGTTGCCGCGGATGGTGTTGATCTCACCGTTGTGCGCGATGAACCGGTACGGGTGGGCCAGCGGCCAGGACGGGAAGGTGTTGGTGGAGAACCGGGAGTGCACCAGCGCGATCGCGCTGGACACCCGCTCGTCGGTCAGCTCGGGGAAGTACGCCGGCAGCTGGTCCGGGGTGAGCATCCCCTTCCAGGTCATCGTCCGCGACGACAGCGACGGGAAGTACGCCGGCACGCCGCGCTCGGTGCTCTCCCGCTCGGCCTGCTTGCGGACGCAGAACGCCACCCGGTCCAGGTCGAGGCCGGTCAGCGGGGAGCCAGAGGGGCCGGCCGGGCCGCCGGTGAGCCGGTGCGCGGCCAGGAAGACCTGCCGGATCCGGGGCATCGCGGCGAGCGCGGTCTCACCCAGCCCGCTCGGGTCGGTCGGCACGTCCCGCCAGCCGAGCAGGTCGGCGCCCTCGACCAGGGCGTACTTCTCCACCACCCGGCGGGCACGGGCCTCGTCGGCGTCGTCGTCGGGGAGGAAGACCAGGCCGGTGGCGTACTGGCCGGCGGGGGGCAGCGGGAAGTCCACCACCGCGCGCAGGAACTCGTCCGGCACCTGGATCATGATGCCGGCACCGTCACCGGTGTTGTGTTCCGCGCCCCGGGCGCCCCGGTGGTCCAGGCGGCACAGGGCACCGAGGCCGCGGGCGACGACCTGGTGCGATCGCCGACCGTACAGATCCGCCACGAAGGCCACGCCGCAGGCGTCGTGCTCGTACGCCGGGTCGTACAGACCGGTCGCGGGCGGGGCCGACTGCGGGCTCAGAGGGTACGGAAAGGCCACCGGGCCTCCTGTCGTCACTCAGGTTGGATCATGGTCGGGACGACGTCGGCCCTTGGCGGTTTATTGAGTCTACGTTAGGGCGACCCCCGCAAGGCCAGTGCGGATTGATCACACCTTCCAGACTCTGGGACGTGTAGTCTCGCGCGGTGGATCACCTGCACAGTGAGCTGTTCGCCCGGTTGGAACACTTCTACGACGCGGTGCCCCGCGATGCGGCGCACGGCGAGGAGTACGGCTCGCTGGTGCTGTTCGTCCGGGACGGGCCCGGCTGGCCCTTCTACGCCCGTCCCCGGCTGGACGCCCGCACGCCGCCCTCGCCGGCCGACGTGGCCGCCGTCCGGGAACGGCAGCGGGAACTGGGCCTGCCCGAGGCGTTGGAGTGGGTCCACGAGGTCACCCCGGACCTGCTGGCCACGGCCCGCGCCGCGGGGCTGCGCGCGCTGGAGGCGCCGCTGATGGTGCTCGACCCGGCCGCGCTGCCCGACCCGGCGACCCTCACCGACATACCCGTGCGGGTGCTGGACCCCGCCGCGGACGGCTTCCCGGCCGACGTGGCCGCCCGGCGCGCGGTCGCCGCGGTCGGCTTCGCCGCGGCCGGCACCGCCCGGGGCGAGGCCGGTCCGGCCGAGCGGGACGCCGCGATCACCGAGCTGGACGTCGCGGCGCTGGACGAGGAGCGGGCCCGGATCGCCGACGGCCGGCGGCTGTCGGTGCTGGCCGCCACGCCCGAGGACGGCGCGCTGGCCAGCGGCATGGCGATGCGGGTCGGCGACGTGGCCGAGATCGCCGGGGTGGCGACGCTGCCGGCCGCCCGCCGGCGCGGCCTGGGCGCGGCGGTCACCGCCACCATCGCCCGCGAGCTGCGCGCCGCCGGCACCGACCTGATCTTCCTCTCCGCCGGCAGCGAGGAGATCGCCCGGGTCTACCTGCGGGTCGGCTTCCGCCGCGTCGGCACCGCCTGCATCGCCGAACCCGCCGCCCTGATCTGACGGGTCAGGGGGCCGGGGGGCGCCACTGGGCCGCGGCGGAGGCGGCGCTGGAGAGCAGCCGGGGGCTGATCGTGCCGAGGGCGGCGTCGCGGGCGCGAAGCGCCAGCCGGCCGCGGGCCTGCAGGACCGCCGACATCCGCCTCGTCTGCCGGACCACGGTGGCCGCGCGGGGGCGGCGCAGCCGGTCGTACGCCTGCACGGCGTCGGGCAGCCGGGACTCGCGCAGCAGCGAGGCCAGGATGGCGGCGTCCTCGAAGGCGAGGCAGGCGCCCTGCCCCAGGTGCGGCGGCATGGCGTGCGCGGCGTCGCCGAGCAGCACCACACCGCCCGGTCCGGCCGGGAAGCCGTACGCCTTCGGCAGTGGCCGCAGCTCCCGCACCTCCTGCTGGACCAGGTCGGCCGGGTCGGTGGCGTCGAGCAGCTCGCCGATCGGGGCGGGCCAGCCGGCGTACCAGCGCTTGAGCAGGGCGAGCTGGGTCTCCGGCGGTTCGGGGCGGGGCGCGCCGGCGGTGGTGGCCACCCAGTAGATGCCGCCCCGGCGGGAGCCGCCGGAGGAGCCGCGCTCGCCCAGCGAGGCCGCGACGAAGCGGTAACCGGCCCCGAGCGTCTCCCCGCCGACCGGCTGGTCGGCCGGGAGCCGGGGCGCCGCGTACCAGGGGATCACCGCGCGGAAGGCCGCGCAGCCGGAACTGACGACCGTCGCCTCGGGGGCGAGCTGCCGGCGTACCGCGCTCTGGATCCCGTCGGCGGCGACCACCAGGTCGGCCTCGACGAGCCGTCGGCCGACGCCCACGGCGGGCCGCTCCCCGGCGACGGCCCGGACGGTGTCCACGGCCGTCCCGGTCCGCAGCTCGACCCGGTCGCCGAGGCCGGCGATCAGGGCGTCGTGCAGGTCCTCCCGGTGCACCACCACCGGCATCCGGTCGGCGGGCGTCGGCCGGGGCTGCACCAGCCAGTGGCCGTCCGGGCGGCGTACCCCGGTGTCCGGCAACGGGGTGGCGATCGCGTCCAGCCCGGCGCCGAGGCCGAGGGCATGCAGCGCGCGCACCCCGTTCGGCCAGAGCACCACCGCGGTGGGTTCCGGGCGGACCCGGTCGCCCCGCTCCAGCAGGGTGACCTGCCAGCCGGAGCGGGCCAGCGCGCCGGCCGCCGCCAGGCCGCCGAGTCCGGCACCCACCACCACCGCGGTACGCACGCGGGCCGCTCAGCTGTCCCGGTCGGCGGGGCGGCCGCCGGCGGCGCCGGCCCGGTCGTCCCGCTCCGGCACGTCCGCGTTCCGGACGTCGTCCCCGTCGGCGCCGGCCGCCGGGTCGGCGTCGGTCGCCGAGTGGACGTCGGTCGCCCGATCGGCGTCGGTCGCCCGATCGGCGTCGGTCCCGGTCGGCTCGGTCGGCTCGTCACCGGTCGTCGTGGGCTCGTTGCCGGTCGAAACGGCGGCGGGTTCGTCGGGCACCGCTCCGGTCTCCCGGTACGCCCGGAACTGCTCCTCGTCGACCACCCGGTAGCCCTCGGGGGCCACCGCCCGCGGCCCGTCCCCGGTGTGGGAGAGGTCGACCTGGGAGACGTCGCCGCCGGTGGCCGGGGTCGGGGTGGCCGGCAGCCCGATCGGGACGAGGTACTCGCGCGGGCCCCGGACCCGCAGGAAGTAGATCAACGCGCCGAGGAAGACCAGGCCGGCCGTCCAGACGTTGAGCCGGACGCCGAGGATCCGGTTGGCCTCGTCGCTGCGCATCAGCTCGATCCAGAACCGGCCGGCGGTGTAGCCCATCACGTACAGCGCGAAGGCCCGGCCCCGGCCGAGCCGGAAGCGCCGGTCGGCGAGGAAGACCAGGGCGGCGACGCCGATGTTCCACAGCGCCTCGTAGGCGAAGGTCGGGTGGTAGAGGCCCGGCTCCAGGATGGGCTGGCCGGCGTCGTCGCGCAGCGCGTGCCCGGGGTTGTCCGGGTCCATCCGGTGGATCTCCAGGCCCCAGGGCAGCGTGGTCCGGCCGCCGTAGAGCTCGTTGTTGAACCAGTTGCCGAACCGGCCGATCGCCTGGGCCAGCGGCAGGCCGGGCGCGAGGGCGTCGGCGACCACGGTCAGCGGGATGGCGAGCTGCCGGGCGGCGATCCAGGCGCCGATCGCCCCACCGGCGACCGCGCCCCAGATGCCGAGGCCGCCCTCCCAGATGGCGAAGGCCTTCCAGGGGTCACCGCCGGTGCCGAAGTACTTCTCCGGCGAGGTGATCACGTGGTAGATCCGGGCGCCGATGATGCCGGTCGGCACCGCCCAGACGGCGATGTCGAGCACCGCGCCGGGGGCGACGCCGCGCTGGCGCAGTCGCCGCTCGGTGACCAGGCAGGCCACCACGATGCCGGCGATGATGCAGAGCGCGTACGCCCGGATCGGCACCGGCCCGAGCTGCCAGACCGCGGTGGTGGGACTCGGCAGCGCGGCCTGGGGAGTCATGGAGGCGAGGGTCACGGGTGCACAGGCTACCGTTGTCGACCGCTCTCGCGGCACCCCGGTCCGGCGCGGTTCGCGCGACGCATGACTTCCGGTGTCCCCCTCCGTACGCTCGTCGTCATGAGCACGCTCACCTGGGCGGTCGCTGCGGTCGTCACCGACGGGGCGGGCCGGGTGCTGCTCTGCCGGCGCGAGCCGGGCGGCCGGTGGGCGCTCCCCGGTGGCCGGCTGCGTCGCCCGGAGTGCCCGGTGGGCGCGATTGCCGACGCAATCCACGCCGAGACCGGGTGCCGGATCGAGGTCGCCGACCTGGTCGGGATCTACCACCTCACCGGGTCGGGCTGCGCGCGTCCCGGCGCCGGCGACCCGGGGTCGCCACCCGACGTGCTGGTGCACGTCTTCCGGGCCCGTCCCGGCGCGACGCCGGCCGGGGAGCCCCCGGAGGGCTGCCGGATCGCCTGGCACGACCCGGCGCGGCTGCCCGGTGCGGTGACGCCGGTGACCCGGGCGGCGGTCGCCGACGCGGCGGCCGGGCGCGCGGGAGTGCTCCGCGACCTCCGCCCCGACGGCGCCGGCGGGGCCGCTCCGGCCGCCGTCCCGGCGAGGCCAGGCACCGGTTCGGCGGAGACCACCGCCGGCGGGGCGGGCGCTCGAACCAGCGGCGGCGCGACCACCGCACCCACTCCGCGCGGCGCGCCCGCCGCTGGACGCGGCTCCTGACCCGGCGCCCGCTCCTGACCCGGCGTCACTCCTGACCCGGCGCGGCTCCTGGATCGGCGCGGCTCCTGGATCGGCGCGGCTCCTGGATCGGCGCGGCTCCTGGGTCAGCACGGCGGGGCGTCACGCACCGTGATACCTACCCCCCGCTCGTCTCTAGAAGCGGTATGACTCTGCGGCATATTTATGACGCTGAGTCATACCGCTCACGGCGAGAAGTGGCGGCCGGGGGCGACACGCCCGACAGTTGGGCACAGCCCCGACCGACCAGGTCCCCGGTCGCGCGACGCGACATCCCAGCTCGGCGCGGAGCCGTGCCGACGCAGCAGGGCCCGAGCGGGCGAACTGCAGAGCGGGGCGGGGTCAGCGGGCGGGGTTGCGCACGCCCTCGGCGAGTTCGGCGCTCAGCGTGCGCAGGGCGTACAGGCCGGCAGCGGAGTCCGGGGCGTCCAGCACGCAGCGGACCAGCGCGCTGCCGACGATCACGCCGTCGGCGTAGCCGGCCACGGTGGCGGCCTGGGCGCCGGTGCCGACGCCGAGCCCGACCCCGACGGGCAGCTCAGTGACCGCCCGCACCCGGTTGACCAGGATCGGGGCGGCGTTGGACGTCTGTGCCCGGGCGCCGGTGACCCCCATGATCGCGGTGGCGTAGACAAAGCCCCGGCAGTGCTCGACCGTCATCTTCAACCGGGCGTCGGTCGAGGAGGGCGAGACGAGGAACGTGCGGTCCAGCCCGTGGGCGTCCGAGGCGACCAACCAGTCGCCGGCCTCGTCCGGAATGAGGTCCGGGGTGATCAGACCGGTGCCGCCGGCGGCGGCCAGGTCGCGGGCGAACGCGTCCACCCCGTACTGCTCGATCGGGTTCCAGTAGGTCATGGTGACCACCGGCGCGCCGGTGGCCGCGACGGCCTCCACGATGCGCAGCGTGTCGGCGGTACGAACGCCTCCGGCCAGCGCGATGTCGCTGGCCTTCTGGATCACCGGGCCGTCCATCACCGGGTCGGAGTACGGGATCTCCACCTCGATGACGTCCACGCCCGCCTCCACCATGGCGGTCATCGCGGCGATGCTGCCCTCGACGGTCGGGAAGCCGGCCGGCATGCAGCCGACCAGCACGGCCCGACCGTCGGCGCGGGCCTTGTCGAAGGCCACCCCGATCCGGCTCATCAGTTACTCCTTGTCGAGGATGCCGAAGTACTCGCCGGCGGTGTGCACGTCCTTGTCGCCCCGGCCGGAGAGGTTGACCACGATGACCGGCTCCCGGCCCAGCTCGGCGGCGAGCGTCGGAGCGATCTTGATGGTGCCGGCGAGCGCGTGTGCGCTCTCGATCGCCGGGATGATTCCCTCGGTGCGGCAGAGCAGCTCGAACGCGGCCATCGCCTCGGCGTCGGTGACCGGCGAGTAGACGGCCCGGCCCGTGTCGTGCAGCCAGGCGTGCTCGGGGCCGACACCCGGGTAGTCCAGGCCGGCCGAGATCGAGTGCGACTCGATCGTCTGCCCGTCGGAGTTCTGCAGCACGTACGTGCGGGCGCCGTGCAGCACCCCGGAGGAGCCGCCGGTGATGCTCGCGGCGTGCCGATCGGTCTCCACCCCGTCGCCGCCGGCCTCGAAGCCGTACAGCCGGACGCCGGTGTCGGGCACGAACGCGTGGAAGATGCCCAGCGCGTTGGAGCCGCCGCCCACGCAGGCCGCGACCGCGTCCGGCAGCCCGCCGGTGAGGTCCAGGCACTGCTGGCGGGCCTCCTCGCCGATGCCCCGGACGAAGTCCCGGACCATCTCCGGGAACGGGTGCGGGCCGGCGGCCGTGCCGATCAGGTAGTGCGTGTCGTCGACGTTGGCCACCCAGTCGCGCATCGCCTCGTTCATCGCGTCCTTGAGGGTGCGCGAGCCGGCGGTGACCGGCACGACGGTGGCGCCGAGCATCCGCATCCGGGCCACGTTGAGCGCCTGCCGCTCGGTGTCGACCTCACCCATGTAGACCACGCACTCGAGGTCGAACAGGGCCGCGGCGGTGGCGGTGGCCACCCCGTGCTGGCCGGCGCCGGTCTCGGCGATCACCCGCTTCTTGCCCATCCGCCTGGTGAGCAGCGCCTGGCCGAGCACGTTGCGCACCTTGTGGGCGCCGGTGTGGTTCAGGTCCTCCCGCTTGAGGAGCACCCGCGCGCCCACCTTCGCGGAGAAGCGCTCGGCGGTGTAGAGCAGCGAGGGGGTGCCGGCGTAGTCGCGCAGCAGGGCGGCGAACTCGGCGAGGAAGCCCTCGTCGGTCATCGCCTTGCGGTACGCCGCGTCCAGCTCGTCGAGTGCGGCGACCAGCGCCTCCGGGACGAACCGGCCGCCGAAGGGGCCGAAGTGACCGGCGGCGTCGGGAACCTGGCCGGCCGGGGCCGACGGGGTGGCGCTCATCGCGGTGTCCTCTCGCAGCGAACGGCTGTCGGCGCGGGTCAGCGCACCGGCCGGGGCGTCGCCGGGTGGTTCCCGGCGTTGACCAGCTCGGCGACCGCCTCACGCGGGCTCTTCTGAGTCACCAGACCCTCGCCCACCAGGACGGCGTCGGCGCCGGCCGAGGCGTAGCGGATCAGGTCGTGCGGGCCGCGCACGCCGGACTCGGCGATCTTGACGACGCTGCTGGGCAGGCCGGGCGCGATCCGTTCGAACACCGAGCGGTCGACCTCCAGGGTACGCAGGTCACGGGCGTTGACCCCGATCACCTGCGCGCCGGCCTCCAGGGCCCGGTCGGCTTCCTCCTCGTCGTGCACCTCGACCAGCGCGGTCATGCCCAGCGACTCGATCCGCTCCAGGAGGCCGACCAGCGCGTTCTGCTCGAGCGCGGCGACGATCAGCAGCACCAGGTCGGCGCCGTGGGCACGGGCCTCGTGCACCTGGTAGCTGGAGACCACGAAGTCCTTGCGCAGCACCGGCACCTTGACCGCGGCCCGCACCGCGGCGAGGTCGTCGAGCGACCCGCCGAACCAGCGGCCCTCGGTCAGCACGCTGATCGCCCGCGCCCCACCGGAGGCGTACTGGCCGGCCAGGTCGGCCGGGTCGGCGATCTCGGCCAGCCGGCCCTTGGACGGCGAGGATCGCTTGACCTCGGCGATCACGGCCACCCCGGGCTTGCGCAGCGCGGCGTACGCGTCCAGCGGGGGCGGCGCGGCCGCGGCCAGCTCGCGGATCCGCTCCAGCGGAAGCTGCTCCTGCCGCCGCGCCACATCCTCGCGGACGCCGGCCAGGATCTCGTCCAGCACGCTTCCGGACGCTGCCGGACCGGCCTCGTTCGCCTCCGCGTGCCCATGCTCAGCAGTCACCAACGGACTCCCCTCTCCGGGTGTCATGGGCCGATGCTAGGTGGCGCCACCCGGCGACGGGTGCCGGGGGTATGGCGCTCCTCACGGAACGGGCTGTGGCATGATGCCCGACTTCCGGTGAACGCCACGTCACGCAGCGCCACCGCGCCCATCGACCGGCGTCACCCCCACCCGCTTCCGCACCTGCCCCGGGGCATCGACCGTCGGCCATAGACCATCAGATCACGTCCGGCCGCCGTCCGCAGCACGCGCCCCGACCCCTCGGGGCGGCTGTGACGAAGCTCAAGGAGGAACGGCCCTATGCAGGTCGTTCACCCCTGAGGGACAGTTGACCAGGCCGTCACCGGGGCGAAACGTGAGCCCGGCAGCATCGGTTCCGGGCAGACTCGATGACGCGCCTGTCCACCGTCGGAATCTCTTCGTGCGGGGTGACCCAATGACCACTGCGGGACCGAACCAGACCATCGGACTCACCACCATCTCCCGGACCGTCGCCTCACTGGCGGTCGGGATGGTGCACACGTTGGAACGCGCCGTGGTCGGCGAGGGTCGGGTCCGCACCGCCCGCGGCAACGCCTGGGAGGCGGTCTGCGCCGACCGGGCCCGGGCCGACCAGCGGGCCGAGCTGGACCGGCTCGTCGCCGAGCTGGCCGCCGCCCGCGCCGCCGCCCGGGACCGCCGCGAGCGGCGCGAGCGCCAGCCGGTCAGCTGACCGTCGGATCCTCACCCCGGTCCAGGGCGTCCCACGCCTCGCGGCTGCTTCGCCCCGCGACCGGGCCGTCCGTCGCCGGCTCCGGCCCGGAGCGGCCGGGCCGCTCGTAGCGGGCGCCCATCGCCGGCCATCCGCCGCCGCGCAACGCGGTGAGCAGCCCGCCGACGGCGGCCAAGACCCCGCCCACCAGGCACAGTGCCGGCCACTGCCGGCTCACCGAGCCGGCGAACCCGGCCAGCACGCCGTACCCGCCGCC
The DNA here is from genome assembly GCF_036902735.1 of Micromonospora lacuserhaii. Lineage (NCBI taxonomy): Bacteria > Bacillati > Actinomycetota > Actinomycetes > Micromonosporales > Micromonosporaceae > Micromonospora > Micromonospora lacuserhaii. The sequence goes on from NZ_JBAKHO010000008.1 coordinate 137,350, forward strand.
GACGGCCACCGCCGCGCCCAGCAGGGCCAGCAGCACGCCCAGCGCCCGCCGGGTCAGGCCCCGGGTGGCCAGCACCGCCCCACCGCCGGCCAGCCCGACCAGGGCCAGCGCGGAGAGCCAGGGCAGCAGGTCCGCCCCGGTGCGCGCCTGCCGCGCCGCCGGCAGACCGCCCCGGGCGACGACCTCCACCGACCAGGTCCGGGTGGCCGCCCAGAAGGCCAGGCCCGCGCCGGCCAGGCAGAGCAGCACCGCGTACGTCAGCTCCCGCCGGCCCCGCGCGGACGGCGCGGCGGCGTCGGGCGCCGCCGCGTCCCCCGCGCTCACCGGGCCCGCCTCTCGTTCGCGACTGCGGGGCTCCGCTGCGCTGCACTCCTCGCGCTCACCGGGCCGGCCGGAGGGTCTCGGCGGCGGCGATCGCGGCGAGTACCGCGGCGGCCTTGTTCCGTGTCTCCTGGTCCTCGGCGGCAGGATCGGAATCGGCCACCACACCCGCCCCCGCCTGCACGTACGCCCGCCCGTCGCGGATCAGCGCGGTCCGGATCGCGATCGCCATGTCCAGGTCGCCGCCGAAGCCGAAATAGCCCACCGTGCCGCCGTAGAGCCCGCGCCGGACCGGCTCCAGCTCCTCGATGATCTCCATGGCCCGCACCTTCGGCGCGCCGGAGAGCGTGCCGGCGGGGAAGGTGGCGGCGAGCGCGTCGAAGGCGGTCCGGTCCGCACGCAGCGTGCCCACCACGGTCGAGACGATGTGCATCACGTGGCTGTACCGCTCGATGGTGGCGAACTCCGGGACCTCCACCGTGCCCGGCCGGCAGACCCGGCCCAGGTCGTTGCGGCCCAGGTCGACCAGCATCACGTGCTCGGCACGCTCCTTCGGGTCGGAGAGCAGCTCGGTGGCGAGCCGGGCGTCCGCCGCCCCGGTGGCGCCGCGCGGCCGGGTGCCCGCGATCGGGTGCAGCAGCGCCCGCCGCTCGCCGTCAGGGCCGGTGCTGACCTTCAGGTGCGCCTCCGGGGACGAGCCGACGATGTCGAACCCGTCGAAGCGCAGCAGGTACATGTACGGGCTCGGGTTGGTGGTGCGCAGCACCCGGTAGACGTCCAGCGGGTCGGCGTGGGTGTCCCGCTCGAAGCGCTGGGCGAGCACGATCTGGAAGCACTCGCCGGCCCGGATGGCCTCCTTGGCCGCCTCGACCGCCTTCGGGTAGCCGCCGTCCGGGGTGCGGCTGCGCACCTCCTCGACCGGGGGTCGGGCGACCGTGGAGATCATGGGCGGAATCGGTCGGGACAGCGCGGTGGTCATCGCGTCCAGCCGGCCCACCGCGTGGTGGTACGCGGCCGCCACCAGCAGCTCCCGGTCCGGTGCGTCGAGCGGCGGCAGCACCGCGTTGGCGACCAGGATCGCCGAGCCGTCGTAGTGGTCGAGGACCACCAGGTCGGTGGCGAGCATCATGCCCAGCTCCGGCACGCCGAGGTCGTCATCGGTCAGCGTGGGCAGCTTCTCGAAGCGCCGCACCAGGTCGTACCCGAGGTAGCCGACCATGCCGCCGGTCAGCGGCGGCATGTCGCTGGCCGGGTCCCAGACCGGGCCGGCGAGCGCGTCGACCGTCTCGCGGAGCACCCGGACCGGGTCGCCGGAGGCGGGCACGCCGACCGGCGGGGTGCCCGTCCAGACGGCGACGCCGTCCCGCTCCACCAGGGTGGCGCCGCTGCGGACGCCGATGAAGGAGTACCGCGACCAGGACATCCCGGCGGAGCCGACGCCCTGCTCGGCGGACTCCAGCAGGAAGGTGCCGGGGCCACCGGCGAGCTTGCGGTAGACCCCGACCGGGGTCTCCGCGTCGGCGAGCAGCCGGCGGGTCACCGGCACCACCCGCCAGCGGGTGGCCAGCTCGGTGAAGGTGCCCAGGTCGGGGCTGAGCGCGCCGTCGGTCATGAGTGCGCCCCCTCGGAGCTGACGAGCAGTTCGGTGAAGAAGCAGGTCCGGTGGCCCGTGTGACAGGCGGCGCCGACCTGGTCGACGCCGACCAGCAGCGCGTCGCCGTCGCAGTCCAGCGCCACCGAGCGGACGTACTGGTGGTGGCCGGAGGTGGCGCCCTTGACCCAGTACTCCTGCCGGCTGCGCGACCAGTAGGTCGCCCGGCCGGTGGTCAGGGTGCGGTGCAGGGCCTCGTCGTCCATCCAGGCGACCATCAGCACCTCGCCGGTGTCGTGCTGGCGCACCACGGCGGCGACCAGGCCGTCCGGGGTGCGGCGCAGCCGCTCGGCGATGGCCGGGTCGAGGCGGGACGGGCGGACCGCGCCGGCGGTGCCGCCGTCGCTCGGGGAAGGGTCAGCTACGGGCACAGTCACCCATTGTCCCGCACGCGGCGCGGGTACCTGCGGGGCGTCCCCGCCGCAGGCCGCCCGGCCCAACTGGGAGACGTACCGATCCAGCCGACCGTCGGCGAGCGCGGCAGCCAGATCCGCCCCGGCCACCTCGGCGACCGCGCCGGCGTACGGGCGGACCAGCGGGACGACCCCGGCGACCAGGCGAGCGGCGGCAGCGCCGACCTGGCCGGTGGAGCCGGGGCGCAGCCCGAGGCAGCGCAGCATGTCGTCGCGGTAGCCGGGCGGGGCGACCGGCAGGTCCAGCGCGGCGGCGAAGGCGGTCCGGCGGGAGTGCACCCGGACGCTCGGGTTGGCCAGCCGCAGCACCGACGGGCAGAGCCGGGCCAGGTCGGCGGCGGCCAGCCGGACGCCGAGCGGGTCGCCGACCGTACGGGCGCCGGCCACCTTGCCGAGCGTGGCGACCAGCTCCTCCAGCCGGGGCTGGTCGGCCGGTTGGCAGAGCACCGGCAGGTCGATCCGGGGCCGCCAGCGGGGGTCGGCCCAGAGCAGCCGGGCGGGCGCGGTGACCGGCAGCCCGAACGCCCAATCCGCCGGCTCGCCGAGCCGGTCGACCCAGGAACGGACGTCCCGGGCGGCGACCGACACGTGCACGATCCGCCCGTCCACCTCGGCGAGGTACGCCCGCCGGGCGTCGTACGGCCGGGTCATCTCGGCCCGGCCCCGCCCTGCCTGGTCGGGTGGGACGGGGCCGTCGGTGTCGTCGTCGGAGGTGTGATCGGCGGTTACCAGGACGTCCAGGTCGACGTCGCTGTGCGCGGTGGCGCCCTCGCGGGCGTGACTTCCGCGCAGCAGGATGCCGACGACGGGGCGCTCGGCGGCGGCCCGCAGCCGGGCGGTCCAGTCGTCGAGGAAGGCGCCGTCCGGCAACGGAGCGGGATCCACCGCGCCATCGTGCCGTACGCCCCATCGGGCCGCAATGCCCGATGACGGACGCCCTGTCCGATGCGGGGCTAGTGCCCGACGGTTCGCATTCCTGCCTCGGTATACCTTTCCCCGGCCACCGCCCCGGCCGGCACCGCGTCGCGGAGCCGGGCCTGCTGCTCCGGGCTGAGCCGGACGTCCGCTGCGGCGGCGTTCTCCTCCAGGTAGCGCACCCGCTTCGTGCCCGGGATCGGCAGGATGTCCTCGCCCTGGGCGAGCAGCCAGGCCAGCGCGGCCTGGGACGGGGTGCAGCCGATCTCCCCGGCCACCGCCCGGACCTCCTCGACCAGCCGGAGGTTGGCGTCGAGGTTCTCCTCGGCGAACCGCGGCACGGTCCGGCGCCAGTCGTTCTCGGCGAGCTGCTCGCGCCCGGTGATCGCCCCGGTGAGCAGCCCCCGCCCCACCGGCGAGTACGCCACCAGCGCCACCCCGAGCTCCCGGCAGGTGGCCAGCATCTCGGCCTCGACGTCCCGGCTGAACAGCGAGTACTCCATCTGGACGGCGGAGACCGGGTGCACGGCGTGCGCCGCGCGCAGGGTCGCCGGGCTGACCTCCGACAGGCCGATCAGCCGGACCTTGCCGGCGTCGACCAGCTCGGCCAGCGCGCCGACGGTCTCCTCGATCGGCGTCTCCGGGTTGCGCCGGTGCAGGTAGTACAGGTCGATGGTGTCCACCCCGAGCCGGCCCAGCGAGGCGTCGCAGGCCTCGCGGGCCCAGGCGGCGCTGCTGTCCACGAACGTGCCGGGGGTGCCGGCGCCGCCGAAACCCTCGCCGCGGGCCCGGTTGCCGAACTTGGTGGCGAGGAAGACCTCGTCGCGGCGGGCCCGCAGCACGGGGGCGAGCAGCCGCTCGTTGGCGCCTGAGCCGTACATGTCGGCGGTGTCCAGGTGGTTGACCCCCAGGTCGAGCGCGCGGTGCAGGGTCCGCGTCGACTCGGCGTCGTCGCCGGTGCCGTACGCGAAGCTCATGCCCATGCAGCCCAGCCCGATGGCCGAGACCTCGGGGCCCTTGACGCCCATCCGTCGGCGGATCATCGCCCCTCCTCGGCCTTGCGGTAGACGTCGATCTTGTAGTTGAGCACCTTGAGGTCCTCCTCGAGTTCGGCCATCCGGGCCAGCACCCGGGCCCGGTGCGCCTCGAACAGCCCCCGCCGCGCGCCGAGGGTCCGGTCGCCCTGGCGGGCCAGTTCGGCGTAGCGGCGCATGTCGCGTACCGGCATCCCGGTCCGGCGCAGCCGGGTGAGCAGGCGCAGCCACTCGACGTCGCCCTCGGTGTAGCGCCGCCGGCCGGCCGAGTCCCGCCCGACCGGGGCGACCAGCCCCTCCTGCTCGTACCAGCGCAGCGTGTAGGTGGTCAGGCCGACCTGGGCCGCCGCCTCGCCCACGGAGAGGCTCATCTCCTGCGTGCTGATGTCCACGCCTGCCAGGCTTCCAGTTCGAGTGCACTCGAAGTCAACCGTTGCGCCGACGTGGGTAACTCATCTACCGTTGAGTTCAACACTTGATGAGTTCTTTGGGAGGTGGGCGATGGACGACGCGGCGGTGGTGCGCGACCTGGTCGTCGATCGGGGCCGACGGCGGGTGCTGGACGGCATCAGCTGCGCGGTGCCGCGCGGCAGGGTCACCGGGCTGCTCGGGCCCAGCGGCAGCGGCAAGACCACCCTGATGCGCGCGCTGGTCGGGGTGCAGACGATCAGCTCGGGCACGGTCACCGTGCTGGGCCAGCCGGCCGGCACGGCCGCCCTGCGGCACCGGGTCGGCTACCTGACCCAGGCGCCCAGCGTCTACGCCGACCTGACGGTCCGGGAGAACGCCCGCTACTTCGCCGCCCTCCAGGGCCACGACGCGGCGGACGCCGACCGGGCGGTGACCGACGTCGGCCTGGCCGACGCCGCCACCCAACTGGTCGGCACCCTCTCCGGCGGCCAGCGCAGCCGCGCCTCGCTGGCCTGCGTCCTGGTCGGGGAGCCCGACCTGGTCATCCTCGACGAGCCCACCGTCGGGCAGGACCCGGTGCTCCGGGCCGACCTCTGGGCCCGGTTCCACGCCATGGCGGCCACCGGGACCACCCTGTTGGTGTCCAGCCACGTGATGGACGAGGCGGCCCGCTGCGACCGGCTGATGCTGATCCGGGAGGGCCGGCTCGTCGCCGACGACACCCCGGACGCGGTCCGGGCCGCTACCGGCGTGGACGATCTCGAGGAGGCGTTCCTGCGGTTGATCCGGGCGAGTGAGGCGGGCCGCGACGGCGCCGCCGGCGAGGAGAGGTCATGAACCCGCGCATCCTGGCCGCCACCACCGGGCGCATCCTGCGCCAGCTACGGCACGACAGGCGGACCGTGGCGCTGCTGGTCGTGGTGCCGACGGTGCTGCTCACCATCGTCTACTACATGTACGCCGACCAGCCCACCCCGCCCGGGCAGCCGTCCACCTTCGACCGGGTCGCGCTGATCATGCTCGGGTTCTTCCCGTTCATCATCATGTTCCTGGTGACCAGCATCGCGATGCTGCGCGAGCGCACCACCGGCACGCTGGAGCGGCTGCTCACCACCCCGCTGGCCAAGCTGGACCTGCTCTTCGGCTACGGCCTCGCGTTCGGGCTGGCCGGGGTGGTCCAGGCGACGGTCGCCGCCGCGGTGGCGTACTGGCTCTTCGGGCTGGAGACGGCGGGCAGCAGCGCGCTGGTCATCCTGATCGCGGCGGTGAACGCCGTGCTGGCCGTGGCGCTCGGGCTGTTCTGCAGCGCCTTCGCCCGCACCGAGTTCCAGGCGGTGCAGTTCATGCCGGTGGTGGTCGTCCCCCAACTGCTGCTCTGCGGGCTCTTCGTGCCGCGCGGGCAGATGGCGGGCTGGCTCCAGGCGATCAGCGACGTGTTCCCCCTGTCGTACGCGGTCGAGGCGCTCCAGGAGGTCGGCGCGCACGCCGACCCGACCGGCCTGATGTGGCGGGACGTGGCGATCGTGGCCGGCGCGGCGGTGACGGCCCTGGTGCTGGCGGCGGCGACCCTGCGCCGGCGCAGCGGGTGATGGCGCGGCGCACCGGCCGCCGGCCCGGCAACCCCGACACCCGGGAGGCGATCCTCACGGCGGCGCGCACCACGTTCGCCGAGCGCGGCTTCGACGCCGCCTCGATCCGGACGATCGCCGCCGCCGCCGGGGTGGACCCGGCCCTGGTGCACCACTACTTCGGCACCAAGGAGGAACTCTTCCGGGCCACCGTGTCGATCCCGATCGACCCGGCCGAGCTGCTACCGCGGGTGCTGGCCGGTGGCCGGGAGGAGGTTGGCGAGCGGCTGGTCCGCACCTTCCTGACCGTCTGGGACTCGCCGGTCGGCACCGCCGCAGTGGCCCTGCTCCGCTCGGCGGTGAGCAACCAGTGGACCGCCCGCCTGCTGCGCGAGTTCCTGGTCACCCAGATCCTGCGCCGGGTCCTCGACCAGCTCGACCTCGATCCGGCCGAGGTGCCGCTGCGCGGCGCGCTGGTGGCAACCCAGATCGCCGGCCTGGCCATGATGCGGTACGTGATCCGCCTCGAGCCGGTCGCCTCCGCCGACCCGGAGACCCTGGTCGCCATGATCGGCCCTACCGTGCAGCGCTATCTCACCGGCGACCTGCCTGACGGCCCACCCGGCTGAGGGCGGGCGGCGGCAGGTCCTCCCTGCCGCCGCCCGCTCGCGGTCGGCCGCCCCGGGCTCTACCGGGTCTGCTCCAGCCAGGAGGCGTAGAGCAGGCCGTACACCGACTGCGGATCGCGGACCAGCTCGTCGTGCGGGCCGCGCTGCACCACCCGGCCCCGGTCCACCACGATCACCTCGTCGGCGGCCTGCGCGGTGGAGAGCCGGTGGGCGATGGCGAGGGTGGTCCGACCCCGGGTGACCGCGTCCAGGGTGCGTTGCAGCCGCACCTCGGTGGCCGGGTCGACCGCGCTGGTCGCCTCGTCGAGGACCAGCAGATCCGGGTCGGCGACGTACGCCCGGGCGAGCGCGACCAACTGCCGCTCCCCCACGCTCAGCGCCTCGCCCCGCTCGCCGACCGGGGTGTCCAGCCCCGACGGCAGGCCGGCCAGCCAGTCCGCCAGCCCCAGCTCGGTGAAGGCGACGGTGAGCTGTTCGTCGGTCAGCTCCGGGCGGGCGAAGCGGACGTTCTCCCCGACCGTGGCGTCGAAGAGGAACCCGTCCTGCGGCACCATCACCACCCGGGAGCGCAGCGAGGAGAACCGCACCCGGTCCAGCGGCACCCCGGAGAGCAGCACCGCCCCGGCGGTCGGATCCATCAGCCGGGTGAGCAGCTTGGCGAAGGTGGTCTTGCCGCTGCCGGTCTCCCCGACCACCGCCACCCGGCTCTTCGCCGGGATGTCCAGGGTGACGTCGTGCAGCACCGGCGGGCCGCCCGGGTACGCGAAGCCCACGTTCTCGAAGCGGATGTCCAGCGGGCCGGCCGGCAGCTCCCGGCCCTGCTCCCCCGGGTCCGCCACGTCGGGGGCCACGTCCATCACGTCGAGCACCCGCCGCCACCCGGCGATCGCGTTCTGCGCCTCGTTGAGCACCTCGGTGGCGATCTGCACCGGCTGGATGAAGAGCGTGACCAGGAACAGGAACGCGGTGAGCTGGCCGATGGACAGGGTCCGGTCCACCCCGAGGGTGACCCCGACGACCACCACGCCGGCCAGCGCGACGCCGGCCGCCAGCTCCCCCACCGAGCTGCCCAGGATGCTGATCCGGATGGCCCGCTGCTGCGCCTCGCGCTGCCCCTCGATCGCCGTGTCGAGCCGCCGCGAGGTCCGCCCGGCGACGCCGTACGCCCGGATCACCGGCGCCCCGACGACGCTCTCGGCGATCGTGCCGAGCAGGGTGCCCATCCGCTGCCGGACCACGCCGTAGGCCCCGGCGAGCCGGCGCTGGAGCTGCCGGATCACCAGCACGGCCGGGGCGAAGGCGGCGAGCACCACCAGCGTCAACTGCCAGGAGTACGCCAGCATCACGGCCGTGGTGACCACCAGCTGGCCGAGGTTGACGATCAGGATCACCCCGCCCCACTGGAGGAACTGGGTGATCTGGTCGACGTCGCTGGTCACCCGGGACACGAGCGAACCGCGCCGCTCGGACTGCTGGTGCAGCATCGACAGGTCGTGCACGTGCCGGAACGCCCGGGTACGCACCCCGGCCAGCGCGGTCTCGCTGACCGTGAACAGCCGGCGCATCATCAGGTAGCCGCAGGTGGTGGTGACCACCAGCACGGCGCCGGTCACGGTGACCACCCGCCACACCACGCCCAGGTCCAGGCCGCCGATGATGCCGTGGTCGATGCCACGCTGCACGGCGACCGGCACGGCCACCCGACCGATCATGTAGATCAGCGCCAGCGCGAGGGTGCCGGCCAGCCCCGTCCGCAGCTCCGGCGAGAGCGCCAGGCCGCGGCGCAGCGTCCGCCAGGTCGACTCGGCCCGCTGCTCGGGTTCGGCCTCCGCCGTGGCGTTCGCGCTCACCGGGCCCGCCTTTCGTTCGCGACTGCGGGGCTCCGCTGCGCTGCACTCCTCGCGCTCACCGGTCCACCTCGATCTCCAGGCCGGAGGTCAGCGGGGTGACCTCCTCGTACGTCCGGTTCTGCTCGCGCTCGTGCTCGGCCTGCTCGTACGCGGTGACCAGGTCGACGTAGCCGGGCACGGTGGCCAGCAGTTCGGCGTGCGTGCCGCGGGCGAGCACCCGCCCCTGCTCCAGGAAGATCACCTCGTCGGCCAGCGCGATGGTGGCCCGCCGGTACGCGACCACCAGGATCGACGCGGCGGCGCCCTGGCCGGACGCCGGGGCGCGCAGGCCGGCCAGGATGGCCGCCTCGACCCGCGGGTCCACCGCGCTGGTCGCGTCGTCGAGCACCAGCAGTCGGGGCCGCCCCGCCAGCGCCCGGGCCAGGGTCAACCGTTGCCGCTGCCCGCCCGAGAGCGAGGTACCCCGCTCGCCGACCATGGTGTCCAGCCCGTCGGGGAGGGCGGCGACGAAGCCGTCCGCCTCGGCCAGCCGCAGCGCGGCCCAGACGTCGTCGTCGCCGATCCCCGGCCGGTCCAGGGCGATGTTGGCCCGCACGGTGTCGTCGAAGACGAACGGCACCTGGGCGACCAGGGCGACCGTGCCGGCGAGCGAGGCGGCGGTGAGGTCCCGCACGTCGACGCCGTCCAGGGTGACCACGCCGGAGTGCGGGTCGACCAGCCGGACCGCGAGGGAGGTGACGGTGGACTTGCCGGCGCCGGTCGGCCCGACCAGCGCCACGGTCTTCCCGGCCGGCACGGTGAAGCTCACCTCGCCGAGCACCTCCGCGCCGAGCAGGTGCGCCTCGGCCGGCTCGTACCCGAAGTGCACGTCGTGGAAGGCGAGGGTGGCCGGCGTGGGGTCGGCCGGGTCGAGCACGCGGTCGCCGTACGGCATCTCGCCGGTGGCGTCGAGGACCCGGCTGACCCGGTCCCAGCCGGCGACGCTGCGCGGCAGCTCGGCCAGCACCCAGCCGATGGCCCGGACCGGGAAGGCCAGCACGGTGAAGAGGAACGCGACGCTGACCAGGTCGGCGACGCCGATCGCGCCCGCCTGCAGCCGGAACGCGCCGACCACCAGCACGGCCAGGGTGCCGAGGCTGGGCAGGGTCTCCAGCAGCGGGTCGAACACGCCGCGCAGCCGGCCCACGGAGATCAGCGCGTCGCGCAGCTCGCCGGCGCGGTCGGCGAACCGGGCGGTCTCCTGGGCCTCGCGGCCCATCGTCTTGACCACCAGGGCGCCGTCGAAGCTCTCGTGGGCGATGCCGCTGACCTCGGCGCGCAGCCGCTGGGCCCGGGCCTGCCGGGGCGCCATCCGGCGGGAGTAGACCACGTTGAGCGCGAAGAGCGCGGGGAAGACCGCGAGCCCGACGAGGGCGAGCGCCCAGTCGGTGAAGAGGAGCGACACGACCGCGCCGACCAGCATCACCAGCGTGCCGACCGCGAAGGGCAGCGGCGCGATCGGGTACCAGGCGGCCTCGACGTCGGAGTTGGCGTTGGACAGCAGCGTGCCGGTGGCGTTGCGGTGGTGCCAGGACAGCGGGAGTTCGAGGTAGCGGCGGGTCACCCGGCGCCGGTAGGCGGCCTGGAGGCGGAACTGCATGTAACCCGCGCCGAGCCGACGGCCGAAGATGCCCACCACCCGCAGCACGCTGATCCCGATCAGCGCGGCGGCGGCCAGGGCCAGCACGCCCACCCCCACCGAGCCGCGCTCGATGGCCGGCACCACCACGTCGCCGACCACCCGGCCGACCACGAACGCGCTGGCGATCACCATCAGACCGAAGAGCACGCTGCCGGTGACCGCGACCGCGAAGATCCGCGGCTGTTCCCGGATCGCCCGGCCGAGGACCGACATCCCCCTGCCGAGCACGTCCCGACTTGTCCCGCTCGCCACGCTCTCCCCCGCCGTAAGGCCACAATTCTCTCCCTCATCCTTACCGGTCGCGGCCACCTACGCCGAACCCGGCCGGTATGTCCACCGTCACCCGTCCGGCGCGCCGGTCCGCGCCGCGCCCGGCGCGCCGTCCGGCCCGCGCGGCCCTACGATCCTCTGCATGCCGCGGTACGCCCGAGCGGAGCGCGAGGCGCTCGCCGACCTGATGCTGGACCTGGGACCGGACGCCCCGACGCTCAACGAGGGCTGGACCACCCGTGACCTTGCCGCCCACCTGGTGGTGCGGGAGCGCCGGCCGGACGCGGCGGGGGGCATCGTGCTCCCGCCGCTGCGGGGGTACGCCGAGCGGGTGCGCCTGCGGATCGCCGGGCAGTCCTGGCCCGAGCTGGTCGGGCGGGTCCGCCGCCCACCGGTGTGGAGCCCGCTGAGCAACCCGCTCACCGACGAGCTCGCCAACACCATGGAGTTCTTCATCCACCACGAGGACGTCCGCCGGGCCCGGCCGGGCTGGCAGCCGCGCGAGGTGGCGGCTGGGTTGCAGGCGCGGCTGTGGAAGCCGGCGGGCCTGCTGGCCCGGGCGACACTGCGCCGGTTCCCGGCCGACCTGCTGGTGCAGGCGCCTGGCCACGGCGAGCTGTCCACGGGCCGGGGCGGCGAACGGCTCCGGCTGGTCGGCGCGCCCGGCGAGCTGGTGCTGTTCCTGTCCGGGCGGCAGCGGGTGGCCCGGGTGCAGATCGACGGCCCGCCGGCACTGGCCGAGCGGCTGCGCGGCGCCCGCCTGGGTCTCTGATCACCCCCGCCCGCGCCGGTGGACGGCGGGTGCCGAACCGGTCGGCGCGATCCAGTTACCAGTGATCCTCGCCGATGCTTTCTGTCGTACTCTCCTGCGCGCCAGTCCCGCCCGGGGCGGCCGGACAGGGGACGACATGCGGAGCTTCGACGTCGCGGCGCTGGTCGAACCTCCCTTCGCCTCCGGACGGCATCCGGCCACCGACGAGGTGGCCGGGGAGAGCCTGGCCTGGGCCCGCCGGCTCGACCTGGTCGACGACGGTCGCCGGCTGCGCCGGCTGCGCGGGGCCGAACCCGCGGAGCTGGCCGGCCGGGCCGGCCCGCAGGCGCCCTTCGACCGGCTACGGCTGCTCACCGACCTGATCTCCTGGCTGTTCGTGATGGACGACGCCTGCGACGACGACGGGCTGGGGGCCGAGCCCGCCCGGCTGGCGCCGACCGTCGCCGCGCTGCTGGACGTGCTGGACCGGCACGGCGAGCCGACTGGCCCGCCGTCGCCCGCCGGCCCGCTCGGTGACGCGCTGGCCGACATCTGCCTGCGGGTCCGCGCCCACCGCCGGCCCGGCCTGCTGCTCCGCCTGGTCAGTCAGCTGCGGGAGTACCTGCTCGCGCTGCTCTGGGAGGCGGCGAACCGGCAGCACCGGCGGGTGCCGGACCTGACGGAGTACCTCCAGATGCGCCGGCACACGGGCGGGGTCCGCCCGAGCGTCACCCTCACCGACCTGGCGTACGACGGGCTGCCCGGCGCCGGCCGGCGGGCCGACCCGGCGGTGGTCGCGCTCGACGACCTCGCCGCCGACCTGATCTGCTGGTGCAACGACCTCTTCTCCTACCGAAAGGAGCGGGGCGCGGCGGCGGACCCGCACAACCTGGTCACGGTCATCGCGGCGCAGACCGGGCGGGCACCGGAGGCGGCGTTCCGCACGGCCACCGACTGGTTCAACGACGGCCTGGCCCGGTACGTGGTGCGGGACGCGGCGGTGGCCGCCCGCGGGGACGACGCGCTCGGGCCGTACCTGGCCGTCCGCCGGGCGTGGGTGCGCGCGACCTACGACTGGTCGCTGCGCGCCGACCGGTACGCCTGACCCCGGGGCCGTTCCACCTTGCGGGACTCAGCGGGCTCACAGGTACCGGGGCTAGCCGACGCCCCCGGGCAGGCAATACCCTTCGGTAACCGCACACCGACGTGACCCCCGTCACGCCATCCACCCCTGAAGGCGGCTACAGCGATGGCTCTCGATGTACCGTACCGTTCGATTCCTGACATGTTCCTCCAGCGCGTGGCCGCTACTCCGGACCAGCACGCATTCGCCCACCCCGCCCCGGACGACTCCGGACCGGTCTGGCTGACCTGGGACCAGGTCGGGCACCGCGCCAAGGCGGTCGCGGCCGGCCTGCACGGCCTCGGCGTCGGCCTGGAGGATCCGGTGGCGATCCTGGCCAACACCCGGCTCGACTGGGTGATCGCCGATTTCGGCGTCATGTGCGCCGGCGGGGCGACCACCACGGTCTACCCCACCACCGAGCCCGAGGACGCGACGTTCATCATCACGGACTCCGGCTCGAAGGTGCTGTTCGCGGAGAACCCGGCCCAGGCCGCGAAGATCGCCGGCGCCGAGCTGCCGGCGCTGACCCACGTGGTCCTCTTCGACGGCGCCGCCGACCCGGCCGCCGCCGTGCCCCAGCTGACCCTCGCCGAGCTGGAGGAGCAGGGTGCCCGGGCGCTCGCCGCCGAGCCCGACCTGATCGACCGGCTGGTCGCCCCGATCGGCCCGGAGCACCTGGCCACCCTGATCTACACCTCCGGCACCACCGGCCGCCCCAAGGGCGTGGAGCTGCTGCACGGCGGCTGGTGCTGGGAGGCGGTCGTCCAGGCCGAGACGAGCCTCCTGCGGGAGGACGACGTGCACTACCTGTGGCTGCCGCTGTCCCACTCGTTCGGCAAGACCCTGCTCTGCGGCTCCACCCACGTCGGCCTGCCGACCTACGTCGACGGTCGGGTCGACAAGCTCGTCGACATGCTCGGCGTGATCAAGCCGACGCTGATGTGCGGCGCGCCCCGGGTCTTCGAGAAGGTCTACAACAAGGCGGTCACCACCGCGCAGGGCGCCGGCGGCCTCAAGGCGAAGATCTTCGCCTGGGGCGTCCGGGTCGGCAAGGAGAAGGTCGCGCTGGAGCAGGCCGGACAGCCGGTCCCGGCCGGCCTGAAGCTGAAGTACGGGCTGGCCGAGAAGCTGGTCTTCAGCAAGCTCCAGGCCCGCCTGGGCGGCCGGATCCGGGTGCTGGTCTCCGGCGCGGCGCCGCTGAGCAAGGAGATCGCCACCTTCTTCGCCGCCGCGAACCTGCCCATCTCCGAGGGGTACGGCCTGACCGAGACCAGCGCCGGCAACTTCGTCAACCCGCCCGACGGGTTGCGGATCGGCACCGTGGGCCGGCCGATGGGCGACCTGGAGTGCCGGATCGACACCGACGGCGAGATCCTGGTCCGCGGCAAGCCGGTGATGCGCGGCTACCACAACCTGCCGGCCGAGACGGCGGCCGCGTTCACCGAGGACGGCTTCTTCCGTACCGGCGACATCGGCAGCCTGGACGACGACGGCTACCTGCGCATCACCGACCGGAAGAAGGACCTGGTCAAGACCTCCGGCGGCAAGTACATCGCGCCGTCGCACATCGAGGGCATGTTCAAGGCGATCTGCCCGTACACCTCGCAGGCGATCGTGATCGGGCAGGCCCGCAACTACTGCACCATGCTGGTCAGCCTGGACCCGGACGCCATCCAGGGCTGGGCGGCCGGCGGCCCGCTGGAGGGGCGCGACTACGCCGAGGTCGTCGCCAGCCCCGAGGCGCAGGCGATGGTGGAGGAGCACGTCGCCCGGCTGAACGCCAAGCTCAACCGCTGGGAGACCATCAAGAAGGTGACCATCCTGCCGCGCGACCTGACCATCGAGGACGGCGAGATGACCCCGTCGCTGAAGATCAAGCGGCGCGGCGTCGAGACCAACTTCGCCTCCCAGATCGACCAGATGTACGAGGGCACGCTCGCCGAGATCTGAGCCGGCCGGTGCCACACCGGTGGCCGTGTCCCTCCGTCCCGGGACACGGCCACCGGCCGTTCACAGGTGCTCCCCGCGCCACCGGGACTGCTCCGCCTCGCCCGCGAGCTGCTCCTCCAGCGCGACCTGGCGGGTCCGGCGCCGGCGCGGGCCGTCCAGCACCGTCTGCACCACCGTCGAGACGACCGCGACCACCGCCAGCAGCGCCAGCGCGTCCAGTTCCGGCACGCCCACCGAGACCGGGGAGAGCGCGGCGAGCACCGCCACCGCGACCAGCGGCGCCCAGCGGACCCCGCGCAGCGCGCGCCACCCCACCCCCGCCAGCGCGAGCAGGTAGAGCGCCACCCCGCCGTGCAGCACCAGGACCCAGAAACCCCCCAGCGGTACGCCCCGGGACGGGCTGGCCGGGTCGGCGATCTCGGCGAGCAGGTCCTTGAGCCCGAGGGCGAAGAAGATGATCCCGGTGACCATCGGCAGGTGCAGGTACGTGTAGGCGTCCCGGGCCAGCCGGGCCCGCGCCACCGGTTCCCGGGTGCGGTGCAGCGCCTGCTCGACCGCGAGGGCCAGGGTGT
The DNA here is from genome assembly GCF_036902735.1 of Micromonospora lacuserhaii. Taxonomy (NCBI): domain Bacteria; kingdom Bacillati; phylum Actinomycetota; class Actinomycetes; order Micromonosporales; family Micromonosporaceae; genus Micromonospora; species Micromonospora lacuserhaii. Next base: position 152,492 of record NZ_JBAKHO010000008.1, read on the forward strand.
CGAAGTAGGCCCACCAGAGCGCCGAGGCGATGGCGATGCCGAGGACCGCGGCCGCCACCACCGGCCAGGTGAGCGGCAACTCGCTGACGAACTTGTGGCCGAACCCCAGCGCGATGATCGACTCGCCGAGCGCGACCAGCACGATCAGGGCGTGCCGTTCCGCCCAGTGCCCGGCGGAGACCACCACCCAGTACGCCCTCCCCAGCAGCACACCGGCGACGTACTCCACGAGCAGGGCCGCCAGCCACAGGCCCAGCCGCAGCAGGCCCTGGGCGCCGTCCCCGGGCAGCAGTCGCTGCGGCGCCACCGCGGCGGTGACCAGCAGCGCGGTGGCGGCCACCGGCAGCAGGGCGAGCACCAGCCAGCGCCGCCGCCGGTCCCGGTCCGGCCAGGCGACCCACCCGAAGACCGCGAGCTGGCAGGCCCGGACCAGGAAGTAGCAGCCGGCGAAGAAGAGCGGCCCGTTCAGCCCGCCGGGCCGATCGACGAACGCCCCCGGCATGCTCAGCGCCAGCAGGAAGGTGGCGGCGACGGTGACGAACCCGACGACCGGCAGCACGCCCTGGTCGGTGCGGACCGCGTTGCCGAGGGCGGCGAAGCCGGTCCAGCACCACCAGAGCAGGCAGAGCACCAGCAGCGCGCCGACCAGGTTCCTCGCGGTCGGCTCACCGGCGGTCAGGCTGGTGACGGTGAGGAAGGCGAAGACGAAGACCAGGTCGTAGAAGAGCTCCAGTCGGCTGGTACGGGTGCCCGGCGCGCCGGGGCGTACCCCGCGCGTCCACCGGAGACCACCGCTGCCCACACCGGCAGTCTTCCAACCGCACCGGCCCGCCGACTGTCGATCACCGACATCACCCCGAGCCGCCGCCCACGGTCAGTGGCCGGGCGCCTGGCCGGCGCCGTGCTCGTCGAGGAACGAGTCGCGCAGCCGGCGGCGGGCCTCCCCGAAGAGCACCACCTCGACGGTGATCATCCCGACGCAGACCAGCGCGAGCAGTCCGAGCGCGGCCAGCGCGGGCAGCCGGTCGGCGACCGGAACGAGCAGCACCAGCAGCACCGTGGCGACCGCCCGGGGCCAGTTGACCGAACCCATGTTGCGCAGCCGGAAGCCCAGGTGGCCGAGCAGATAGCTGATCACGCCGCCGTAGAGGGCGAGCAGGCCCAGCCCGTGCAGCGGGTCGGTGAGGCTGTGGTGGGTGCCGTCACCGACGTACGCCAGGACCTTCTTCAGCCCGAGGGCGAGCAGCACGATGCCGGCCACCATCGGCAGGTGCAGGTAGGTGTAGGAGTCGCGGCCCAGCGCCGCCCGCTCGGCGCCCTCCGCGCGGTGCAGCACCCGCTCGGCGGCGATCGACACCACGTCGAAGTACGCCCACCAGAGCGCGGCGGCGACCGCGATGCCGAGGAACGAGGCCACGACGATCGGCCAGGAGATCGGCAGCGCGGTCACCCCGACCCCGATCGCCACCAGCGACTCGCCGAGCGCGACGATGATGATCAGCCCGTGCCGCTCGGTCCAGTGCGCGGCCGAGAAGATCCGCCAGCCGGCCGCCCCGATCGCCATGATGCCGCCGTAGTCGATGGCGAGGGCGAGCCCCCAGAGCGCGGTGCGCAGGGTGTCCTCACCGTTCGGGGTGTCGGTGAGCCGTTGGGGCAGCAGCGCGGCGGTGAAGAGCAGGGTCGCCCCGCCCAGCATCGGCAGGGACGCGCGCAGCAACTGCCGGCGCAGCCCGGTGTCGCCCCGGGCGGCGTGCCAGTAGATCACCAGGTGCAGCACCCGGACCACCAGGTAGCCGGAGGCGAAGACCACCGGGCCGGAGAGCCCGCCGCGCAGGTCGTTGAAGGCCTCGGGGATGGTCACCGCGACCACGAACATGGTGGCCATCACCGCGAAGAGCGCCACCCGTACCACGCCCTCGTCGGCGCGGACGGTGTTGCCCAGCCAGGCGTAGCAGCACCAGCACCACCAGAGCAGGGCCAGCACGAGCAGCCCGTGCAGCATGCCCCACCAGGTGAGGTTCGCCGCCATCAGCGCGGTCACCTGGGTGAGCGCGTAGACGAAGACCAGGTCGAAGAAGAGTTCCAGCGGGGTGACCGTGGCACCCTCGGTCATCACCCGCATCCGCGGCGCCCGCCGCGCCGTGCCGCCGTTCGTCACGGCGCACAGTGTGGCAGCCGCGCGCCGCGCCGGGACACCCGTGGCGGCGCGCCGAGCCGGTCAGGCGATGACCGACGGCTCCCGCCACTGCGGACGACCCGCCCGGTCCAGGTCGTAGCGGACCGCGGCGAGCCGGCCGACCGCCTCGACCAGGTCCGCGGCGGGCAGGGTGAAGGGCAGCCGCAGGAAGCGTTCCAGGGTGCCGTCCAGGCCGAACCGGGGGCCGGGCGCCAGCCGTACGCCCACCTCCTCGGCGGCCCGGGCGAGGGCGCTGGAGATCGGGCCGTCCAGCTCCGCCCAGAGGGTGACGCCGCCGCTCGGGACGCTGACCCGCCAGTCAGGCAGCCGGTCGGCGAGCGCCCCGAGCAGGGCGTCGCGCTGGGCGGCGAGCTGGACCCGGCGGGCGGCGACGATGACCGGGGCGTCGGCGAGCAGGTGGACCGCGACGAGCTGGTCGAGCACCGGGCTGGCCATGTCCACCCCGACCCGGGCGGCGGCGAGCCGCTGCACCTGCGGCGCGGACGCCCGCACCCAGCCGATCCGCAGCCCACCCCAGTACGGCTTGCTCATCCCGCCGATGCTGACCACCCGGCTGTGCCGGTCGAAGGCGGCCACCGGCGGGGGCAGTTCGGTGCCGTCCAGCGGAAGGTCCACGAAGGACTCGTCGACGACCAGGTCGGTGCCGGCGGCGTGCGCCGTGGCGACCAGCCGCTCGCGCAGCTCGGCCGGCATCAGGTGGCCGGTCGGGTTCTGGAACTCCGGGATCAGGTAGGCAAGCTTGGGCCGGGTCTGCCGGACGCTGCCCAGCAGCAGGTCGGCGTCCCAGCCGGCGCCGTCGGTGGCCAGCCCGTGGGTGGCGATCCGGGCCCGGCGGGCGGCGAGCGCGGCCAGCGCGTTGGGGTAGGTCGGTGACTCGACCAGCACGCTGCCGCCGGGGGCCAGCGCCAGGCGCAGCACCAGGTCCAGCGCGTGCTGGGTACCGCTGGTGACCATGATCTGCTCGGCGCTGGTGGGCAGGCCCCGCTCGCTGTAGGACCGGGCGACCGCCTCGCGCAGCTCGATGATCCCGGTCGGGTGGTAGCCGGCGCCGCCCAGGTAGCGCGGCAGATCTTCGGCGGCGGCCCGGGCAGCCGGCACGAGCTGCGGCGGGGCGGCCAGCGCGGCGACCCCCAGGTCGATCATGTCGCGGTCGTCCACCGGGGTCCAGAGGCCGGTGCTGGCCACCCGGTGGGTGCCCGGCAGCATGGTCCAGCTGCCCGCGCCGCGCCGGCTGGCCAGGTGGCCGCTCTCGCGCAGCTCCCGGTAGGCGGCGGTGACCGTGGTCCGGCTGATCCGCAGCGCCTCGGCCAGTTCCCGCTCGGCCGGCAGGCGTACCCCCAAGGGGAGCCGGCCGTCGGCGAGCAGGCCACGGACCGCGGCCGCGAGCGCGGCGTAGTCCGGGCTGCGGCGGCGGCCCGGGAGCGCGTGCCACTGGCCGAGCAGTCGGGCCAATTGGGCACCCCGCACCTGACTGGTCACGCCACCCCTCCCAAATTGGCTCTTCTCCCGCCGGGATTGGCCCCTAGGGTGGCATGCATGGCTCCGATTGGCAATCTCCGGTACCGGCCCGTCCGGCGGCTCACCCAGCTCTACGCCGGGCTCGTCCTGTACGGGGTGAGCATGGCCCTGATGATCCGCTCGGGCCTCGGGCTGAACCCGTGGGACGTGTTCCACCAGGGGGTCTCCCGGCAGACCCATCTCTCCATCGGCACCGTCTCGATCATCGTGGGCGCGACCGTGCTGCTGCTCTGGATCCCGCTGCGGCTGCGGCCCGGGCTCGGCACGGTCAGCAACGTGGTGGTGATCGGCCTGGTGGTGGACACCGCGCTGGCACTGCTGCCGGCCGACCTGCCGCTGGCCGCACGGATCGTGCTGCTGGTCGCCGGCATCGTCGCCAACGGCGCCGCCACCGGCCTCTACCTCGGCGCCCAGCTCGGCCCCGGCCCGCGCGACGGGCTGATGACCGGGTTCGCGGCCCGCCGCCCCGGCCGGTCGGTACGGCTCGTCCGGACCGTCATCGAGGTGACCGTGCTGTCGCTGGGCTGGCTGCTCGGCGGCACGGTGGGTCTCGGCACGGTCGGCTACGCGCTCGCCATCGGCCCGCTGGCCCAGTTCTTCATCCCGATCTTCGCGACTCCCGCCGAGTCCACCCCGGACATTCCGACCGCCACCCTTGCTGAGCTGCGCTGACGCGATAGGGGGCACGTAGGTGTTTCCACCACGGACACCTACGGGCATCATTCCTGCATGGGGGAGAACGGATGGCGCTGGACGGACGCCTGGATCTTCGTGTCACTGGTGATCGCGAGCGGCGCGGGGCGGCACCGCCGCGCGGCCGACACCCGACGCCCGGAGGGCGTCCGGTTGGCTGACGTGATCTCCACCGCGGACCACCTCAACGAGGCGATCCCGGAACGGCACGAGGTGGAGGCGGCGGTGCGACGGCTCGTCGGCGCCGGCCTGGTCAGCGTCTCCGACGGCTGGTTCCGGATCACCGCCGACGGGGAACGGCTCTGGCGGACCCGGCCCAGCGCCGGCGGGGCGACCACCGTGGACACCGTGCAGGGCATCCTGGTCCGCCGACACGCCCCGGGGAGCGCCGACTGGCACCTGGCCGAGGAGGACCACGCCGCCGCCGTGCAGGAGTACGTCGTCCGGTCGATTCCGGCCCCGCGCCGCTCCCCCGAGGGACGCGGCGGCCGCTGACGCCCGGTCGCAGCGGTCCCACCCGGGCCGCCTGGTGGCCCTGGCCGGTGGCCGGTGGCCCTGGCCGGAAGACAATTTCGTAAAGAGCGATATGACGGTGAGTCATAATTATGCCTCTGCGTCATGTCGCTCTCCACGGAATCATCCCCCGTCCCGCGACACGCCCATGTGGCGGAGTCGCGCGCGGGTCACCACCGCCATGCATCGGTCACCACCGCCATGCATCAGCCCGGCACTGGCCACGAGCAGCACAGATGGCAAGAGCGGCACGGACACCGGCGGCGGGAGCGGCACGCGGCGAAACGGCACGGGCACACCCGCCGGCCGCGGCACAGGGCCACGGCGAGGGCGGCACGGTGCCGGCCGCGGCACGGGGCCACGGCGGCCGCGGCGGCCTCAGCGGACCGGGTGGCCGGCCGCCTTCAGCGCGTCCTTGACCTCCGCGACGGTCAGTTCACCGAAGTGGAAGACGCTGGCGGCCAGCACCGCGTCGGCGCCCGCGCCGATCGCCGGCGGGAAGTGCGCCACCTCGCCGGCGCCGCCGCTGGCGATCACCGGCACGTCGACCACGGCCCGCACCGCCTGGATCAGCGCCAGGTCGAAGCCGGCCTTGGTGCCGTCGGAGTCCATCGAGTTGAGCAGGATCTCCCCCGCACCCAGCTCGGCGCCGCGCCGCGCCCACTCGACCGCGTCGATGCCGGTGCCCCGGCGACCGCCGTGGGTGGTCACCTCGAAGCCGCTCGGGGTGGTGCCGGCCGGGGCCCGCCGTACGTCCAGCGAGAGCACCAGCACCTGCCGGCCGAACCGGTCGGCGATCTCGGCGATCAGCTCGGGTCGGGCGATCGCGGCGGTGTTCACCCCGACCTTGTCCGCCCCGGCGCGCAGCAGCGTGTCGACGTCGGCGACCTGGCGGACGCCGCCGCCCACGGTCAGCGGGATGAAGACCGACTCGGCCGTGCGCCGGACCACGTCGAGCATGGTGCCCCGGTCACTGGAGGAGGCGGTGACGTCCAGGAAGGTCAACTCGTCCGCGCCGGCCCGGTCGTACGCCGCGGCCAGCTCCACCGGATCGCCCGCGTCGCGCAGGTCGAGGAAGTTGACCCCCTTGACCACCCGACCGGCGTCCACGTCCAGACACGGGATCACCCGTACCGCCACCGTCATGCCGCGAGCCTATCCAACGGGCACGCGGCGGCGGCCGACCTGTGAGGCCGGCCACCGCCGCGGGTCGGATCGGAACTCACACCCGGACGAGCATCTTGCCCAGGTTCTCGCCGCGCATCAGGCCGAGGAAGGCCGCCGGCGCGTTCTCGATGCCGTCGACGACCGTCTCGTCGTACGAGAGCTTGCCGTCGCGCAGCCAGCCGGCCACGTCCCGCACGAACTCGTCGCGCAGGTTGCCGTGGTCGCCCACCAGGAAGCCGCGCAGGGTGAGCCGCTTGCCGATGACCAGCGCCAGGTTGCGCGGGGCGGCCGGCGGCTGGTCGGCGTTGTACTGGGAGATCATGCCGCAGATGGCGGCCCGGCCGTGCAGGTTCATCGAGGAGATGGCGGCCTCCAGGTGCTCGCCACCCACGTTGTCGAAGTAGACGTCGATGCCCTCCGGGGCGGCGGCCTTCAGCGCGTCGCGCACCGGGCCGTCGTGGTAGTCGAACGCGGCGTCGAAGCCGAGCGCCTTGAGCCGCTCGACCTTGGCCGCCGAGCCGGCGCTGCCGACCACCCGGGCGGCGCCCTTGAGCTTGGCGATCTGGCCGACCATGCTGCCCACCGCGCCGGCCGCGCCGGAGACGAAGACGGACTCGCCGGGCTTCATCCCGGCCACCTCGAGCAGCCCCGCGTACGCGGTGAGCCCGGTCATGCCGAGCACGCTCAGGTACGCGCTGACCGGCGCGAGGGTCGGGTCGACCCGCCGGGCGGCCTTGGCGTCGACCAGCGCGTACTCGCGCCAGCCGAGGCCGTGCAGCACGGTGTCGCCGACCTTGATCCCGTCGGCCTCGCTCGCCACCACCTCGCCGATCGCCCCGCCGTCGAGCGGCGCGTCGATCTGGAACGGCGGCACGTACGACTTGACGTCGTTCATCCGGCCCCGCATGTACGGGTCGACCGACATGAACTGGTTGCGGACCACGATCTGGCCCGGCCCGGGGGTGGGCACCTCGGTGGTGACGAGGCGGAAGTTGTCGTCGGTCGGCCAGCCCTGCGGGCGGGAGGCCAGGTGGATCTCACGGTTGGTGCTCATGGAGTTCGTCCTTTCGTACGCGAGGAACGGGCCGGGCGGGGATCAGGCCGCTGCGGCCTCGCGGACGGTGAGGGCGACCTCGATGTTGCCGCGGGTCGCGTTGGAGTACGGGCAGACCTGATGCGCGGCCTCGACCAGTTGCTCGGCGGCGGCCCGCTCGACGGCGGGCAGGTCGACCACGAGGGCGACGGTCAGGCCGAAGCCGCCGCTGCCGTTCGGGCCGATGCCGACCTCGGCCTCGACGACCGAGCTGGAGACGTCCGCCTTGGCCTTGCGGGCGACCAGGCGCAGCGCCGAGTGGAAGCAGGCCGCGTAGCCGGCGGCGAAGAGCTGCTCCGGGTTCGCGGCGCCGCCGGCGCCGCCCATCTCCTTCGGGATGGCCAGGTCCAGGTCGAGGGTGCCGTCGGAGGTACGGACGTGGCCGTCCCGACCGTCGCCGGTGGCCTGCGCGGACGCGGTGTAGAGCACCTGCATGGTGGTCACTGCTCCTTCTGTCGGTGGATCGTCTCGGTGACCCGGGTGAGGGTGTCGCGGAGCCCGATCAGCTCGGCCTCGGTGAGGCCGGTGGCGCGGGCGACCCGCAGCGGCACCTCGTCCATCCGCTGCCGCAGGGCCGCGCCGTCACCGGTCAGCCCCACCTCCACCCGTCGCTCGTCGCGCGCCGACCGGGTCCGGACCACCAGGCCCGCCGCCTCCAGCCGCTTGAGCAGCGGGGAGAGCGTGCCGGAGTCCAGCCGCAGCGCGGCGCCGAGTTCGGAGACCGTGGGGGCGTCGTCGCCGCGCTCCCAGAGCACCAGCAGCACCAGGTACTGCGGGTAGGTCAGGCCCAACTCGTCGAGGATGGGCCGGTAGACGTCGGTGAGGGCACGCGACGCGGCATAGAGCGCGAAGCACACCTGTCGACGCAGCACCAGATCATCGGTCACGTCGAGAACGGTAGCCCACAATTAAGTTGTGCACAACCGATCGGGCCGCGGTGTGGCCGCCCCCACCGTCGGCGGACGGGGCGGCCGGCGTCACCGATCGCCGAGCCAGGCCTCCAGTTCGACCTCCACCAGCAGCTCCGGGTCGATCAGCCCGGCCACCACCACCATCGTGGCCACGGGGCGGACCGCGCCGAAGACCGCGTTGTGCGCCCGGCCCACCTCGTCGGCGTAGATCCGGTCGGTCACGTACATCCGGGTCCGGATCACGTCGCCCGCTTCCGCACCCACCTCGGCCAGCGCGTCCAGGCCGATCCGCAACGCCTGCGCGGTCTGCGCCGCCGCGTCCCCGACGTGCGCGACCTGCCCGTCGACCGTCGAGGTGCAGCCGGCCGTCCAGGCCAGGTCACCGGCCCGGACCACCCGGCTGTAGCCGTAGGCGGCCTCCCAGGGACCGCCCGAGCCGAGCCGGGTCACGGTCATCCGGCGGTCCGCAGCGTCTCCAACGCCTCGGCCACCGTGAACGCGCCCGCGTAGAGCGCCTTGCCGGCGATCACGCCCTCCACGCCTAACGGCTCCAGGGTCGCCAGGGCCCGCAGGTCGTCCAGGGTCGACACGCCACCCGAGGCGATCACCGGCGCGTCGGTACGGGCGCAGACCTCGCGCAGCAGGTCGAGGCTCGGCCCCCGCATGGTGCCGTCCTTGGTGATGTCGGTCACCACGTAGCGCGACGCGCCGGCCTTGTCCAGCCGCTCCAGCACCTCCCACAGGTCACCGCCGTCGCGGGTCCAACCCCGGGCGGAGAGGGTACGGCCGCGCACGTCCAGCCCAATCGCCACCCGGTCGCCGAACTCCGCGCAGACCCGGTCGCACCACTCCGGGTTCTCCAGCGCGGCGGTGCCGATGTTCACCCGGGCCGCGCCGGTGCCCAGCGCCGCGCGCAGCGACTCGTCGTCCCGGATGCCGCCGGAGAGCTCGACCTTCACGTCGAGCTGCCGGACCACCTCAGCGAGCAGGTGCGCGTTGGTGCCCCGCCCGAACGCCGCGTCCAGGTCGACCAGGTGGATCCACTCGGCGCCGTCGGCCTGCCAGGCCAGCGCGGCCTCCAGCGGGTCGCCGTAGGTCGTCTCGCTGCCGGCGGCGCCCTGCACGAGCCGGACGGCCTGGCCGTCGGCGACGTCCACGGCGGGCAACAGGGTCAGGCTCAACTTCGTCTCCTCGTATTCAGATCCGACGGTCCAGGGCGATCACGACGATCGCCGGCAGGACCAGCAGCAGCAGGACGACCAGCACCAGCCGGAGGGCCAGGTCGTCGACGAACGTCCAGATCAGCAGCAGCGCCGTCAGGGTCAGCGCCAGGATCGCCGCGCGCTCCGACCGGCTGCGCCGGCCCAGCCGGCCGGTCCGGCCCCGTCGCCACCGCGGCGTCACCCGACGGACCAACTCGCCCCGGCGCTGGCGGCGGGCCAGCTTGCGCTGCCGGACCGCCCGCGCCCGGGCCGCCTCGGCCTCGCGCACCACGCGCCGGCGGGCCCGCTCCTTGCTCACCGTCCCACCTCAGCTCGCGCGGGCTCAGTCAACCGTGGCCAGCCAGTTGCGCAGCAGCGCCGCCCCGGTCTCGGCCGACTTCTCCGGGTGGAACTGGGCGGCCGACAGCGAACCGCGCTCCACGGCGGCCACGAAGTCCGTGCCGTGGTGGGCGGTGGTCACCCGGGCCCCGGCCGCGGCCAGCGCCGCCGGCTCGATCACGCCGTACGAGTGGACGAAGTAGAACCGGCTCTCGGCGGGCAGCCCGGCGAAGAGCACCGAACCGGCCGGCGGAGCGACGGTGTTCCAGCCCATGTGCGGCAGCCGCTGGGCGGGCAGCTTGGTCACCGCGCCGGGCAGCAGCCCGAGACCCTTGCTCACCACGCCGTGCTCGTCGCCGTGCTCGAAGAGGATCTGCATGCCCACGCAGATGCCGAGCACCGGGCGGCCGGCGGCGACCCGCTCGGCGATCACCGGGCCCGCGCCGAGCGCCTCGATCCCCGCCATGCAGGCGGCGAAGGCGCCGACACCCGGCACCACCAGACCGTCCGCCTCGGCGGCGGCGGTCAGGTCGTCGGTGACCGTGACGTCCGCGCCGGCGTGTTCGAGCGCCCGCTCGGCCGAGCGCAGGTTGCCCGAGCCGTAGTCCAGCACCACGATCCGCTTCGTCATCAGCCCTCCCCGGGAAGCAGCCAGAGCACCCCGGCGACGGTGGCCAACGCGGCCAGCAGGCCGGTGATCACCACGGTGCCGCGCGGGGCGCCCTGCCGGTACAACGACCACGCCCCGCCGACGAGCACGCCCGCCAGGATCAGCAGCAGGGTCGGCAGCACCGGCCCCATCAGAGCGCGCCCTTGGTGCTGGGGATCGCGCCGGCGCTGCGCGGGTCGATCGCGGTGGCCTCGCGCAGCGCCCGGGAGACCGCCTTGAACTGCGCCTCCACCACGTGGTGCGCGTCCGGGTGCCCACCGGGGCGGGCCGCCCGGAGCACGTCCACGTGCAGGGTGATCCGGGCCGCCTGGCCGAAGGACTCCCAGATGTGCCGGGTCATGCTGGTCGGGTAAACCGGCCCGATGTACGGCGCCAGCGCGGGCTCGTCGTGCACCACGTACGGCCGGCCGGAGAGGTCGACCGCGGCCCGGACGAGCACCTCGTCCATCGGCACGGTGGCCGAGCCGTACCGCCGGATGCCGGCCTTGTCCCCCAGCGCCTGGTCGAACGCGGCGCCCAGGGCGAGCGCGGTGTCCTCCATCGTGTGGTGGGCGTCGATCTCCAGGTCGCCGACGGTGCGCACGGTCAGGTCGAAGCCGCCGTGCCGGGCGATCTGGTTCAGCATGTGGTCGTAGAAGCCCACCCCGGTGCCGATCTCGGCCTTGCCGGTGCCGTCGAGGTCGAGCTCGACGAGAACCTTGGTCTCCTTGGTGATCCGCTCCACCCGGGCGGTCCGGCTCATGCTGTGCAACCTTTCGTTCGCGACTGCGGGGCTCGCAGGAGCGGCTCACTCCTCGCGCTCACGGACCTTCTCCATCGCGGTGAGGAATGCGTCGGTCTCGGCGGGGGTGCCGGCGGTGACCCGCAGCCAGCCGGGCAGGCCGACGTCGCGGACCAGCACGCCCGCGTCGAGCAGGGTGCGCCAGGCGGCGGCCTGGTCGCCGTCGACTCGGAAGAGCACGAAGTTGGCGTCGCTGTCGGCCACCCGGTGGCCCCGGGCGCGCAGCTCGGTGACGATCCGGTCCCGCTGGAGCATGATCGCGTCGACGGTGCCGAGCAGCGCGTCACGGTGCGCCAGCGCCGCCCGGGCGGCGGCCTGGGTGAGCGTCGAGAGGTGGTAGGGCAGGCGGACCAGCTGCACCGCCGCCACGACCGCCGGGTCGGCGGCCAGGTAACCGAGCCGGCCGCCGGCGAAGCCGAACGCCTTGCTCATCGTCCGGCTGACCACCAGCCGCGGGTGGCCGGGCAGCACGGCGAGCGCGCTGACCGTGCCGGGCCGGGCGAACTCGGCGTACGCCTCGTCCACGACCACCATGCCGGGCGCGACGTCGAGCACCGCGGCGACCACCTCGGGGTCGAGCGCGGTGCCGGTCGGGTTGTTCGGCGAGCAGAGGAAGACCACGTCCGGGGCGTGCTCGCGGACCTGGGCGACCGCCTCGGCGGCGGTCAGTCCGAAGTCGACGCCGCGCCGCGCCGGGATCCACCGGGTGCCGGTGCCGAGCGCCAGCAGCGGGTGCATCGAGTACGCCGGCACGAAGCCGAGCGCGCTGCGCCCCGGGCCGCCGAACGCCTGGAGCAGCTGTTGCTGGATCTCGTTGGACCCGTTCGCCGCCCACACCTGGTCGACGGTGAGCCCGTGGCCGAGGTACTCGGCCAGGTCGGCGCGGAGCGCCACCGCGTCCCGGTCCGGGTAGCGGTTGAGGTCGCGCAGCTCGGCCGCGAGAGCCTTGCCGATCGCCTCCACCACCGGCTCCGGAACCGGGTAGGAGTTCTCGTTGGTGTTCAGCCGTACCGCCACGTCGAGCTGCGGCGCCCCGTACGGCGTCAGGCCGCGCAGGTCGTCGCGGATCGGGAGGTCGTCCAGGCCGGTCACGACGCGTCCCCGGGGAAGCGGACGCGGACCGCCTGCCCGTGCGCCGGCAGGTCCTCCACGTTCGCCAGGGTCACCACGTGCGGGGCCACCTCGCGCAGCGCGTCCTCGGTGTATTCGACCAGGTGGATGCCGCGCAGGAAGGACTGCACCGACAGCCCGGAGGAGTGCCGGGCGCAGCCACCGGTGGGCAGCACGTGGTTGGAGCCGGCGCAGTAGTCACCGAGCGACACCGGCGACCAGGCGCCCACGAAGATCGCCCCGGCGTTGCGTACCCGCAGTGCCCACTCGCGGGCGTCCACGGTCTGGATCTCCAGGTGCTCGGCCGCGTACGCGTCGACCACCCGCAGTCCGGCGTCGAGGTCGTCGACCAGCACGACGCCGCTCTGTTCGCCGCTGAGTGCGGTGGTGACCCGCTCGACGTGCTTGGTGGCCGGCACCTGGCGGGCCAGCTCCCGCTCCACCGCGTCGGCCAGCTCGACCGACGGGGTGACCAGCACGCTGGCGGCGAGGGGGTCGTGCTCGGCCTGGCTGATCAGGTCGGCGGCGACGTGCGCCGGGTCGGCGGTGTCGTCGGCCAGGATGGCGATCTCGGTCGGGCCGGCCTCGGCGTCGATGCCGACCACCCCGCGCAGCAGCCGCTTGGCGGCGGTGACCCAGATGTTGCCCGGGCCGGTGATCATGTCGACCGGATCGCAGTGCGCGCTGCCCTCGGCGTCCACCGCGGCGCCGTACGCCAGCATGGCGACCGCCTGGGCGCCGCCGACGGCGTACACCTCGTCGACGCCGAGCAGCGCGCAGGCCGCCAGGACCCGCTGGTCGGGCAGGCCGCCGTTGTCCTGCTGCGGCGGGCTGACCACCACCAGCGAGCGGACCCCGGCCGCCTGGGCGGGGACCACGTTCATCACCACGGTCGACGGGTACATCGCCAGGCCGCCGGGGACGTAGAGGCCGACCCGGTCGACCGGCACCCAGCGCTCGGTCACCACACCGCCCGGCACCACCTGGGTGACGTGGTCGGTGCGGCGCTGGTCGGCGTGGACCTTGCGGGCCCGGGTGATCGACTCCAGCAGCGCGGCGCGTACCTCGGGGTCGAGCGTCCCCTCGGCCTCGGCGATCGTCTCGACCGGCACCCGCAGCACGTCCGGGGAGATCCCGTCGAAGCGCTCGCTGGCCTCCCGGATCGCCGGGTACCCATGGTGCCGGACCGCCTCCACGAGGGGACGGATCCTCTCGACGGCCACGGAGACGTCGAGCTGGGCACGGGGCAGCAGGCGGCGCGGGTCACGGACACCGCCGCGCAGGTCGATCCGATTCAACACCCCTGCGAGTCTAGGCGGCCCGCCTGGGGACCACCCGCGCCGCCCGCATCGCGGCGGGCGTGAGCCGAGCCACGCCGGACGGGCGGGCTCCCGCTAGGCTCGACGACGTGACCGCACGGCTGCCGGTGTTCCCGCTCGGAACGGTGCTCTTTCCCGGGTTGGTGCTGCCACTGCACATATTCGAGGAGCGCTACCGGGCCCTGGTCCGCCACCTGGTCGGGCTGCCCGAGGGCGCCCCGCGGGAGTTCGGCGTGGTCGCCATCGCGGCCGGCTGGGAGGTCGCCCCGGGCAGCGGGACGCCGACCCCGGGCGGCGGCGGGGTGACTCTGCACGAGGTCGGCTGCACCGCCGAGCTGCGCCAGGTGACCGAGCTGGACGACGGGGGCTTCGACATCGTCACCGTGGGCCGGCGGCGGTTCCGGATCGCCGACGTCGACGACACCGCCACGCCGTACCTGACCGCCGAGGTGGAGTGGCTGCCCGAACCGGCCGGCACCGACGAGACGGCCGACCTGCTGGCCGCCCGGGTGATCGCGGTGTTCCGGCAGTACCTCGGCCTGATCCGGCCGGACCCGGAGGACATCTCCGAGCAGCTGCCGGAGGACCCGACGGTGCTGTCCCACCTGGTCGCGGCCACGGCCGCGCTGACCGTGGCCGACCGGCAGAAGCTGCTCGCCATCGACGACACCACCGCCCGGCTCCGCGCCGAGCTGCGGCTGCTCAACCGCGAGGCGGCTCTGCTGCGCCAGGTCCGGGCGGTTCCGGTGCCGCTGTCGGAGCTTGCGTCGCCCCCGTCGCCCAACTGACCGCACCCGGACCGCCGGGCGGCCACGGGCCGTCGAGCGCCGGCTCCGGGCGCAGCGACGGCCAGCGCGACCAGCCGGCCAGCAGGGTGTACGTCACCGCCGCGGCGAACGCCGGCAGCAGCAGGTCGCCGAAGGGCAGCGGCAGCACGTCCAGGAACCAGCGGATCCCCCCGGCGCGCAGGTCGGCCGGCTTGGCGAACGGGGTGCCGTCCGGGGCGGTGGCCAGCAGCCGCTGGTAGCCGGAGAGGCCGATCCGACGGCCGAGCTGCCAGGCCACCAGGGCGGCCCCGAACGAGCCGAGCGCCACCGCGACGAGCCCGGCCGGCCCGCGGCGGCGGCGCAGCAGCACCCAGAGGCCGAGCGCGGCGAGCGCACCGAAGCCGAGGCCGAGCAGGCTGAACCAGCCGTCGGCGGCGATCGGCTGCTCCGGCTGCGGCTGGGCGTAGACCGCCCCCTCGGCGGTCTTCAGCACCGGGGTGTCCGGCGCGATCGCCGCCCAGAGCAGCCCGAGTGGCGCGCCGAGGACGGTGAGCCCGAGCACCGTGGCGACGACGGCAACCGGGGTACGTCGGGGCCGGTCCACGCGGGTCGCCGGTTCGGCCGGGATCGGGGCGCCCTCGGCTGCGGGGGCGGTGCGGTCCGGCGCGTCGGGACGGCCGACGGGCCGGTACGGATCGGGGGTGTCCGGGCTCACCCGGTGATCCTCTCAGGCGCAGCCGCGCCGCGGAGCGGCGGTGGCCGCACACTCCCCTCAGCGGGCGAACGGCTCCAGCATCACCGCGGCGGCCCGCAGCCACGCCTGGCGGGTCTCCGCCTGGAGCTGGTGGTACTCGATCGACGAGCCGGTCTCCAGCGCCGGGTCGTACGGCACCACGGCCACCGCACGGGTCCGGGTGGCGAAGTGCTTCTCCAGGTCGTCCTGGAGCGCGGAGCGGCCCGGGGTGGGGCAGGAGATCAGGGTCACCGCGTTGTCGGCCAGCTCCCCCATGCCCACCTCGTGCAGCAGGTCCAGCATCCAGTCGGCGCTGAACGCGGCGTCCTCGCGCGGGACGGTGGTGACGACCAACTGGTCGGCGGCCTGCATGACGGTGCGCCAGTTGGCGCTCTCCACGTTGTTGCCGGTGTCGACGCAGACCACGTCGTGGGTGCGGCGCAGCAGCTCCAGCACCCGCTTGACGGTGAACTGGTCGAGCCGCTGGGCGAACCGCGGGCTCTCCTCGCCGGCCAGCACGTCGTACGAGCCGTCGGAGGCGTGCCGCAGGTAGTCGTCGAGCGACTCCAGCAGCTCGGCGCCCTCGCGGATCTCGATGTGGGCGAGGTCGCTGATCAGGTGCCGGATGGTCCGGGCGTGCCGGGCGCTGCCGGCGCGCAGGCCGAGGGTGCCGCGCAGCTCGTTGTCGTCCCAGGCGAGCACGCCCCGGCCGCGGACGCTGCCCACGGTGGCCGCGGCGAGCACGGTGGCGGTGGTCTTGTGCACCCCGCCCTTGGGGTTGGCGAAGGCCAGCACCCGCGGGGTGCCCAGGTCCCGGCGGAGGATGCCGGCGGACCGCTCCTGCTCGTCCTGCGGCGTCTGCGCGCGCCACTCGATCCGGGCCGGCTCGATCCGCGCCGGGTAGCCCCGGTCGGTGGTCACCGCCGGCGGGTAGGCCGGCTCCGGCTGGTACGCCGGCTCGGCCGGCCGGGCGGGCTCCGGGTACGCCGGCTCCACCGGATAGCCCGGCTGCTCGGCCGGGTACGCCGGCTCGGGGTGGCCGGGCTGCTGCGGGTACGTCGTCGGGGAGCCCGGACGGTAGCCGCCGTCGAGCAGTGCGGCGTAGCGGGACTCGGCCGGCCGCGGCTCGTGCCGGTAGCCGTTGTCCAGCAGCGCGTAGCGGGACTCGACCCGATCGGGCGGCTCCACCGGATAGCGGGGCTCGGGCTGGTAACCCGACTCGGGCTGGTACGTCGGCTCCGGCTGATACGTCGGCTCGGGCTGGTAACTCGGCTCCACCCGGTAGGCCGGGTCGACCCGGTACGAGGCCTCGGCCCGGTACGACGGGTCCGGGGTGTATCCGGGCTCGGCCGGGGGCACGGGGGCCGAGGCGCGACCGGACCAGCCGTTGCCGGACGCGCGCCGAGGCATCGACTCACGGGCCGACTGTTCGTCGGCCCGGCGGTCGGCCTCGCCCTGCTCCGCGGCGCGGCCGCTGAGGCGGGCACGGTCGAGCAGGGCCCGCCATCGCGGTGCCGGTTCGGCCGACCGGCCCCAGCCGGACTCGGTGCCGTCCAAGGCTCGCCCTCCCCGCGCCATCGATCTCCGCCTGACAGGCTACGAACGAAACCCTATTCGGACCACACCGGTCTGCGCACATCCCCCGGTGGACATACTCAACGCGACCACGTCGTCTACCCGCCGCGACCGCTGTCCGGCGAGGTCGGGGCGGTCGCCGCCCGTCGGGGACCTACCCCGGCGGCCCACCCGCCGGGTGAGGGGTCGATCACACCCCGTGCAGCTTCCGACGAATCCCCCATTCCGGAACCCGTCGCCCCGGGACCGGCGTCGGCCGGCGGCCGCACCACGTCCCGCTGGTCCGGCAGCGGCGGGGTGAAGACCGTCCGGTCGAGCCGGCCGACCTCCGGCGCCGGATCCACCACCCGCACCCCGGACCGGCCCGCCAACTCCCGCAGCACGGCCGGCACCGCCCGGACCACCGCCGCGTACACGCAGTCGCACCCGCGCCGGTAGGCCGCCGCCTCCGCCGCCGCGACCTGCGCCCCGGTGTCGTACCCCCGGCGCAGTTCCGGGTCGGCGGACCCGGCCGCCCGGGTCCGCTGGTCGGCGGCCTCGCGGTCCTTGCGGTCGGCCACCGCAGCCATCCCGGCGACCACGTCCTGCGGCAGCCGCTGCGCCGCCAGGTGGACGACCTCGGTCTGCCGGTCGGGCAGCGGGACCCGGGCGACCACCTCGGCGACCGGCGCCCCGGCGAGCACCGCCGGCAGCCCGCCCGGCGGCAGATACGCGTCGAACGAGACCAGGGCGTACGTCCCGGACGGCGTTCCCGTCGCGGGCAGCGCGGCCAGTTCCGACGCGGCCGCCCGCAGGTACCCGGGGATGGGGTCGCCGGTGGCGACCCCCACCCGGGTCACCTCGCCCACCGTGCGGTCGCCCACCGGCGCGTCGTGGCGGCCCGCCCAGCCGGCGGTGAGCAGCACCGCGCCGACCGCGAGGAGCGCCACCCAGACCAGCCAGCCCGGCCGACCGGCCCGGTCGGGCCGGCCGGTCGCCGGCGGCGGATCGGCGGCGCTCACCGGCGTTGGCCCCCTCGGATCGGATCGGATGACGTCAGTCGCGCAGCACGGCGAGCGCCCGCGCCAGGTCGTCCGGGTACTCGCTGACGAAGGTGACCTCGTCGCCGGTGCGCGGGTGCAGGAAGCTCAGCGAGCGGGCGTGCAGCCACTGCCGGCTCAGCCCGAGGCGGGCCGAGAGCGTCGGGTCCGCGCCGTAGGTGATGTCGCCCACACACGGGTGCCGCAGCGTCGAGAAGTGCACCCTGATCTGGTGCGTACGGCCGGTCTCGAGCCGCACGTCGAGCAGACTCGCAGCCGGGAATGCCTCGATGGTGTCGTAGTGGGTGATGCTCGGCTTGCCGCCGGAGACCACCGCCCACCGGTAGTCGTGGTGCGGGTGCCGGTCGATCGGGGCGTCGATGGTGCCCCGCGACGGGTCGGGGTGGCCCTGGACCACGGCGTGGTAGCGCTTCTCCACCTCGCGGTGCTTGAACGCCCGCTTGAGCGCCGTGTACGCCTGCTCGCTCTTGGCCACCGCCATGATGCCGGTGGTGCCGACGTCGAGCCGGTGCACCACGCCCTGCCGCTCGGCGGCGCCACTGGTGGAGATCCGGTGCCCGATCGCGGCGAGGCCGCCGATCACGGTCGGTCCGGTCCAGCCCGGGCTCGGGTGGGCGGCCACGCCGACCGGCTTGTCCACCACCACGATGTCGTCGTCGGCGTAGACCACGTCGAGGCCGGGCACCGCCTGCGGCACCACCGTCGGCGGGGCGACCGGCGCGGGCAGGGTCACCTCCAGCCAGGAGCCCGCCTTGACCTTGTGCGAGTTCTGCCGGACCACGCCGTCGACCAGCGCGTCGCCCGCGTCGACCAGCGCGGCGGCGGCGGTACGGGAGAGCCCGAAGAGCCGGGACACGGCCTGGTCCAGGCGCATCCCGTCCAGGCCGTCCGGGACGGGAAGGGAACGGTGGTCGCCGCCCGCGGCGAAGGCGGAGGTCACGCCCGCTCCCGCGAGTCGACGTCGGCCGGGGCCGCGGTGGCCGGGGCGGCGTCGGCGTCACCGGACCGCCGGCCGTCCCGCTGCCGCCCGGTCAGCTCCAGCAGGACGGCGAGCAGCACCCCGGAGACCAGGCAGCTGTCGGCCAGGTTGAACACCGGCCAGACCTGGCCGTACGGGTCGAAGAGGCTGACCATGTCGACCACGTGCCCGACGAAGTGCCCGGGGGCGCGGAAGATCCGGTCGGTGAGGTTGCCGAGCGCGCCGCCCAGCACCAGGCCCAGCGAGACCGCCCACGGCAGCGAGCGCAGCCGCAGCGCCATCCAGACGATCCAGCCGACCACGCCGA
The DNA here is from genome assembly GCF_036902735.1 of Micromonospora lacuserhaii. Lineage (NCBI taxonomy): Bacteria > Bacillati > Actinomycetota > Actinomycetes > Micromonosporales > Micromonosporaceae > Micromonospora > Micromonospora lacuserhaii. Next base: position 171,406 of record NZ_JBAKHO010000008.1, read on the forward strand.
TGGTGATCACCGGAAAGACCCAGGTGTGGCCGGAGCCGATGCTCCACGCCGCCCCGCTGTTGCGGGTCAGGGTGAGGTAGACCACCCCGCCGAGGAGCCGTACCGGGCCGCGGTCGTCGAGGAACAGCAGCGCCAGGTGCTTGGTGAGCAGGTCGGCCACCAGGGCGGTCAACGCGATGCCGACCAGGACCCGCAGCGCCCGGCGGCGGGGTGTGCCCCCGCCCGGCTCAGCGGTGCCGGATCCGGCGGACGGTGCTGTGGTCATCTACTCCCCATCGACTTGTTCCGACAGCGAAGGTTCGCCGTCTCGCGCGGTCACCGGGGAGCAGACGTCAGCGCCGCTCCTCCAGCTGCTTGCAGGTCACGCAGAGGGTCGCCGACGGGAAGGCGGCGAGCCGCTCCACCGGGATCGGGTTCCCGCACCGCTCGCACCATCCGTAGCCACCCTCGTCGAGCCGCTCCAGCGCGCGCTCGACCTGGGTGATCCGTTCCCGGATGCTGTTGGCGAGGGAGATCTCCTGCTCGCGCTCGAACGTCTTGGTGCCCGTGTCGGCCTGGTCGTCCCCGGCCGAGTCGGTCAGCCGGTCGCGCTGCAGCTCGGTGATCTCGCTCAGCGTCTGATCGTACTCGGCTCGCAGCTCGTCCCGGCGGGCCGCCAGGGCCGCCCGGATCTTCTCGGTCTCCGCCGCACTGCGGGTGGCCTTCGCCACCGGCTTGCGGCCGGCGGTCCTGGTGTCGGCTGGCTTCGCCATCGTCAGCTCCCTCGGCCGCGGCGACGCGGCGGATCGGCGGTGCACCGGACAGGGGTCGCCGGCCTGGCGTCCCCCAAGTACACAAACGGGCGCACGGCTACTTCCGCCGCGCACTCCGGAGGTTGGCAAGAATACGGAACGTACAGGCGTCCGACAACGTGCCGCACCGACGCTCCGCCATTCAGCCCCTAGTAAGCCCTGAACAGGGCAAAAGGAACGCTAGCAGATCAGCCGTCCCGATCCTCGCCGTACTCGCCAAACCACCGGGCCAGTCGACCCCGCCGGCTGACCGCGCGCAGCCGCCGCTCGGCCTCGTCCCGTACCGCGGCGGTGGCCACGATGAGCAGGCTGTCCCCGGTCTTGAACCGGGTGTCCGGGCCGGGCACGAAACCCGCCCCGTCGCGCAGCACCAGGGTCACCGAGGCGCCCACCGGCAGCCGCAACTCGTCGACGTGCACGCCGGCCAGCCGGGAGCCCTCCGGCACCTCCAGCTGGAGCAGGTCGGCCCGCATCCGCTCCAGCGGCGCCGTCTCCACCCGGATCTCGGCCGCCTCGGCCGGCGCGGTCACCCCCAGGCGGCGGGCCGCCGGGGAAAGGGTGCCGGCCTGGAGCAGCGTGAAGATCACCACGAGGACGAAGACCGCGTCGAAGAGCCGGTCCGCCCCCGGCACCCGCTCCGACAGCGGGATGGTGGCCAGCACGATCGGCACCGCCCCGCGCAGCCCCGCCCAGGACAGGAACGCCCGCTCGCGCAGCGGCACCCGGAACGGCAGCGCGGCCACCAGCACCGACAGCGGCCGGGCGACCAGCAGCAGGGCCAGCCCGGTGACCACCGCGGGCAGCACGGCGGCGTCCAGCCGGCTCGGCGTGGCCAGCAGCCCGAGCAGCACGAACAGGCCGATCTGGGCCAGCCAGGCCAGCCCGTCGGCGAAGCCGAGGATGGCCTGCCGGTGCGGCAGCCGGGCGTTGCCCAGCAGCACCCCGGCGACGTAGACGGCGAGGAAGCCGGAGGCGTGCAGCACCGCGCCGGCGGCGTACGCCAGCACGGTGAAGCCGACCGCCGCGATCGGGTAGAGCCCCGACGACGGCAGCGCCGCCCGGCGCAGCGCGAACCGGCCGGTGATCCCCGCGGCCAGCCCCACCGCCGCGCCCACCCCCAGCTCGTAGCCGACCAGCAGGACCTCGTACCACCACGGGTGGGCGGGGCCGGACGCCCGGGAGAGCAGCACGACGACGATCACCACGGGGGCGTCGTTCATGCCGGACTCGGCCTCCAGCGTGGCCACCAGCCGGGGCGGCAGCCGCAGCCGGCGCAGCGTGGCGAAGACGGCCGCGGCGTCGGTGGAGGAGAGCACCGCGCCGTAGAGCAGGGCCAGCCGCCAGTCCAGCCCGAGCAGCAGGTGCACCACCAGGCCGACGACGACGATGCTGACCGCCACGCCGACCGTGGAGAGCGCCCCGGCCAGGCCGAGGACTGGCCGCAGGGTGCTCCACCGGGCGGTGAGGCCACCCTCGGCGATGATCACGATGAGCGCGCAGAAGCCGAGCACCCGGGTCAGCTCGGCATCGTCGAAGCGGATGCCGAGACCGGCCTCCCCGATCGCCACCCCGAGCGCCAGGTAGACCAGGAGGCTCGGCACACCGAGCCGGGTGGAGAAGCGGACCGCGCCGACCGCGACCAGCAGGACGGCGGCGCCGAGCAGCAGCGCGAGGTCGAGCCCGGGCGTCACGGGCGCCCGACCCGGAGCACCCTCACCCGGCCGATCCGTCGCGCAGCCGGCGCAGCGCGTCGGCCAGCCCGGGCATCGGGCGGTCGACCAGGAAGAGCTTGTCCCGGCTCGCCGCGCCCGCGCGCAGCGAGACCGCCGCGGGGCGTACGCCCAGCGCCCCGGCGAGCGCCCGGCGGGCCGCCTCGGTGGCCCGGCCGTCGACCGCCGGCGCATTCACCGCGATCACCAGGGCGGGGCCGTGCGGGCCGTCGAAGCGGCCGCCGACCCGGGCCCGGGACACCCCGGGCTTGACCCGTACGGCGACGGTGAGCGGATCGTCCGTGGACATGGTGGGGCGCCACCTCAGCCGGGGAAGGCGTCGGCGAGCAGGGTGGTGGCCGGCGCGCAGCGGGCGCACGGGGTGAAGCCGAGGGAGACCGCCTCGGAGACCGGCAGCGCCTCGTGCTCCCGCCCGATCAGGTGGACGCAGGAGAACAGGTGGTACCGGGGCCGGCCGTCGATCACCTGGACCTCCGCGTCGAGCCGCTCCAGCCGGGCGGCGTCGGCCGGGCGTACCCGCTGGACATCCGGTTCGTCGCGCCAGCCGCCACCGGTGGTGGGCGTCGGGTCGGCGTCGTCCCACGGCGGCTCGGCGTCGGGGGTCCACGGCGTCTCCGCCTCGGGGACCCATGGCGTCTCCGTCTCGGGCTCCCACGGCGTCCCGGCGTCGCGTTCCCAGGACGACCCGGCGGTGGGTGGCCACGCCCGGCCGGTGCCGGCGCTCTCCGCCGTCGCCGTTCCACCGGGGTCGGGGCCGCCGGCCGTCGCGGCCGGGGCGGTCGTCGTCGACCCGCCGTCCGGCTCCCACAGCGCCGCGCCGGGCGTCGGCCGGGACTCCTCGGAGTCGCGGGCCGGCGCGGGCCGGGAGTCCGGGGCTGATCCGGCGGCGGCCGGGAACGGCCGTGGCCCGTCGTCGGCGGGGTCGGTGCGGTTCGCGACGTCCGCGGTCACCGGCGGCCCGGGCGGTTGCCGCCGCCCGTCGCCGCCGGTGCCGAACGTCGTGCGTACGTGCTGAACGGGGATCTCCCGCCCCGAGCCGCCGGGAGCGGGCGGGGCTGCCGTCCGGGGGGCCCGGTCGCGCGACCCGGCACCGGCCGTCGCCGCCCGGGTGGCGGCCGCCTGGCGGGCGCCGGTCACCAGCGCGACGGCGGCCAGCACACTGGCCGCGATGGAACTGATCAGCAGGGTGCTGGAGCCGTCGGCGAGGCCGAGCACCAGCAGTACGACCGCGACGAGGATGAGCAACAGGCTTGCGACTATCACGGCTCACCCCCGCCGCGTCGTGTCGGTCAGGCGCGGCCGACGACCGTCCGGGGACGGTCGTCGGCCGTGGATCAGCGACCGGCTTCGAGGGCGCCGGAGCGCCCGCCACCGTACGAGCCGGCGAGGCCGGCGGCGGCGAGACCGTTGCCGGAGCCGGAGCCGGAACGACCGCTCTCGGAGCGGGTCATCTCGGCCTCCAGGCCCTGGCCGCGACCGTCGAGGTCCCGCAGCTGGCTCTCCAGGTACGCCTTGAGCCGGGTGCGGTACTCACGCTCGAACTGCTTGAGCTCCTCGATGTGCTTCTGCAGCGCGGACCGCTTGGCGTCCAGGCCGCCCATGGCCTCCTGGTGCCGCTGGCGCGCGTCGCGCTCCAGGGCGTCGGCCTTGGCGCGGGCCTCGCGGGTGACCTCCTCGGCCTTGGAACGGGCCTCGGAGAGCAGCTGGTCGGCCTCGCGACGGGCGTCGGAGACGTGGTCGTCGGCGGTCCGCTGGGCCATCATCAGCACGCGCAGGGCCTGCTGCTCGCCGTCACCGGCGTTGGCGGGGCCGCCGCCGGTGGTGCGCACCTGCTCGAGCTCCGCCTGCATGGCGCGGGCGGCCTGCTCGGCGGCGGCCTTGTCGCGCTGCACCCGGTCGAGCTGGGCCTTGACGTCGTTGAGCTCTGCCGCGAGACGGGCGTCGCCACCGGGACCGGCGGGCGCGCCACCACGGCCGCCACGCTCCACCTGGGCGCGCAGCTCGTTGTTCTCCTCGATCAGACGGGCAAGCTCACGCTCGACCTCGTCCAGGAAGGCGTCGACTTCCTCCTCGTCGTACCCCCGCTTGCCGATCGGCGGCTTTTTGAAGGCGACGTTGTGGACGTCGGCCGGGGTCAGCGGCATCGAAACTCCTCGGGTCAGTTGCGGCCGCGTAGCGGGCTGGGCCACCAGATGTTCATCCAATGATCAACCGCTTCAACACGAACTCCATCAGCACGAACAGGATAACCAGGAGCACAAGGGAAGCCAGGTCGATGCTCACGGTACCAATTCGCAGTGGAGGGATCACACGCCTCAACGCCTTGAGAGGCGGATCAGTGACGCTCCACACGGATTCCAGTCCCGCCGATGCTCCCCGTCCCGGTTGCCACCGGCGACCGTACTGGAGGACGGCGCTGAGGACGAATCGGGCCAACAGCACAATGAGGAAGATATACAGGATCAGATAGAGCACTTGCAGCACGATCGACAACACGGCAGGTGACGTCCCTCGGTCGGGCGGACTAACTCACGCTGAAAAAGCCGCCCTCAGCGATCTTGGCCTTGTCCTCCGCGGTGACCTGGACGTTGGCCGGTGAGAGCAGGAACACCCGGTTGGTCACGCGCTCGATCGTACCGCGCAGCCCGAACGCCAGCCCGGCAGCGAAGTCGACCAGTCGGCGGGCATCGGCCTCGTCCATCTCGGTGAGGTTGATGATCACCGGCACGCCGTCGCGGAAGTGCTCGCCGATCGTCCGGGCCTCGCGGTAGGTGGTCGGGTGCAGCGTGGTGATCTGGTAACGCTGCTCCTCCTCGGCCACCACCGCGCGCTCACGCTGCTGGACCTGCGGGGCCAGGGCGAGATTGTCCCGGGTGTGGTAGGTCAGGGCACCCGAGGTCTCCCCCGCGCCGGACCTCGTGATCGACCGGACGCTGGACCGCTCGACCCGCTCCGCACGGTCGTCCTCGGCGCGCTCGGCGTCCGCCGCACGGGCCGAGGCGCGCTCGCTCAGCCGCCCCCGCTCACCGAGGCGCGGTCGCGGAGCCGGCGGCTCCTCCGACTCCTCGTCGTCGTCGGCGAACTCCTCGGCGTACCGGCTGGACCGGTACCGCGAGTCGCGGTAGCCGGGCTTGTCGTAGCCACCCTCGTCGTAGCCCCGCTCGTCGTCCTCTTCGACCAGACCGAGCCAGACCCCCGCCTTGCGCAGTGCACCCATCCCGCGCCCTTCCGTCCGCCGTGCGGCACGCACCCCCGTGCCGTGTCGCTTGATCACGATGGGCAACCCATGCCCATCCGATCGGTTCGGCAATCCCCTGGCGAACGATTCGCGGCCGCTCGCCGTGGCCCCCGACAACGGGATGCCGTTCCCCAAACAACACAGATGTAATTTGCTTCTTCCGCGGTCAGGCTACCGCAGCGTGGGACGCATTCCGAGCAACGCGCTGCCGACGCGGACATGTGTCGCGCCATACGCCACGGCCTGTTCCAGATCGCCGCTCATTCCGGCGGAGAGCGCCACCGCCTCCGGATGCACCGCGCGGAACCCGGCGGCCACCTCGGCCAGCCGGGCGAACGCCCGCTCCGGCTCCCAGCCCAGCGGCGCCACCGCCATCAGCCCGGCCAGCCGGACGGCGCCGGCCCCGGCGAGCGCCTCGGCCACCGCACCGAGGCCGCGGTCCGGGTCGGCGGAGTCCGGTAGCGCCCCGCCGCGCGCCGGGTCGCCGTCGATGCTCACTTGCACCAGGGCGTCCAGCGGGCGGTCCCGGCCGGTCGCCGCGGCGTCCAGCGCCCGGGCCAGCCGGACGCTGTCCACCGAGTGCACGACGTCGGCGTAGCGGACCACCGATCGGGCCTTGTTGCGCTGCAGCTGGCCGATGAAGTGCCAGCGCACGTCCACCCCGGCGGCGGCCACCTCGGCCGCCTTCGGCGCGGCCTCCTGGTCGCGGTTCTCCCCCACGTCGGTGACCCCGAGCCCGGCCAGCGCGACCACGTCGCCGGCCGGGTACGTCTTGGTGACCGCGATCATGGTGACCTCGGAGCGGTCCCGGCCGGCCTGGACGCAGGCATCGGCGATCCGGGCCTGGACCCGGGCCAGCCCGGCGGCGAGGTCGGCACGCCGGTCGGGCCGCACCGGGGCGGGGTAATCGGTCATCGGTGGGGCTCAGGACCCGTTCTTGAGAAAGTCCGGCACGTCGACGTCGTCGAAGAGCACCCGGCGCGGGGACTGCTGCGGGGCCGGCATGGTGGCCGGCGGGGTCACCGGCGGCGTCTGCGGCGTCGGCTGGTTCTGGTTGGTCTTGCGCGGCGTCTCGACCGCCTTGTACGACGGGGTCCCCCCGTCGAAGCCGGCGGCGATGACGGTGACCCGGACCTCGTCGCCCAGCGCGTCGTCGATGACCGCGCCGAAGATGATGTTGGCGTCCGGGTGGGCCGCGTCGGTGACCAACTGCGCGGCGTCGTTGATCTCGAACAGACCCAGGTCGGAACCGCCGGCGATGGAGAGCAGCACGCCGCGCGCGCCGTCCATGCTCTGCTCCAGCAGCGGGCTGGAGATGGCGGCCTCGGCCGCTTCGACCGCGCGGTTCTCGCCGCGGGCGCTGCCGATGCCCATCAACGCGCTGCCGGCGCCGCTCATCACGCTCTTGACGTCGGCGAAGTCCAGGTTGATCAGACCCGGCGTGGTGATCAGGTCGGTGATGCCCTGGACACCGGAGAGGAGCACCTGGTCGGCGGTGCGGAAGGCGTCCATCATGGAGATGTTGCGGTCGCCGAGCGCCAGCAGCCGGTCGTTCGGGATGACGATCAGCGTGTCGCACTGGTTGCGCAGCTCGTCTATGCCGGCCTCGGCCTGCACCTGGCGGCGCTTGCCCTCGAAGGAGAACGGCCGGGTCACCACGCCGATGGTCAGCGCGCCGAGCTTGCGGGCGATGTTGGCCACCACGGGCGCGCCGCCGGTGCCGGTGCCGCCGCCCTCGCCGCAGGTCACGAAGACCATGTCGGCGCCCTTGAGCACCTCCTCGATCTCGTCGCGGTGGTCCTCGGCGGCGTTCTTGCCGACGTCCGGGTTGGCGCCCGCGCCCAACCCCCGGGTCAGCTCCCGGCCGACGTCGAGCTTGACGTCGGCGTCGCTCATCAGCAGCGCCTGCGCGTCGGTGTTGATCGCGATGAACTCGACGCCCTTGAGCCCAACCTCGATCATCCGGTTGACGGCGTTCACGCCGCCGCCACCGATGCCGACGACCTTGATGACCGCCAGGTAGTTGTGCGGAGGTGTCATCTCCGGTCCTTTCCCTTCGAGATTGGCATCGGTCGACCCGGCACGGCATGGCCTGACCAGCGTCGACGACGTCTGTCACCAGTGGAGGATCAGGGCTGAACCCTCACCCTCTACTAGAGGCTCAGAGTTATGTCAACCACTGATCCTCTTCGGGGCAACGTAAGCGCCGCCGCCCGATGAGCCAAGGACCTGCTCGGCGTGTCGCCGCCCGGAGCGGGCCGACTCACGTTCCCTACTTGAAGGTGACCACGTCCGGGGCGCTCACGTCGATCGTGTCCGCCTCCCGACCGAGCAGCGCGGTCGCCACCCTGGCCTTGTCCGTACCCCGGGTGGCGTCGCCCCAGACCACCGTCCGGTCACCGCGCAGGGTCAGGCTGATCCGGGCCAGCCCCTCGACGGTCAGCTCGGTGAGCTCCCCGCGCAACTGCGGGGTGAGGACCGACAGCACCTGCAACGCCGCCCGGGTCCCCGGGTCGGCCGGGCCCGGGGCGGTCAGCCGGACCACCGGCAGCCCCGCCGGGACGCGCGGCGCGGTCCGGAACACCACTCCCTCGCGGTCGATCACCACGTACTGCCCGTCGCGGGGCACCGCGGCCACGCCGGTGCGCTCGACCACCGTGACGACCAGCGTCCCGGGCCAGTCCCGGCTGACCGAGGCCCGCTCCACCGGGGCCAGCGCGCCGATCCGGCGGCCCACCTCGGCCAGGTCGACCCGGGCCAGCGGTACGCCGTCCGGCACCGCCGCCGCGTCACGCACCTCCACCGGAGTGACCAGCCGCGCCCCGACCACCCGCACCTCCCGGACGCCGAACAGGCCGGTGCCGAGCACCGTCCAGGCGACCAGGCCGGCCAGGGCGAGCACCCCGGCGGCCACCGCCCAGGGCAGCGCCGCCCGCATCCGCCGCTGCCGGGCCCGGGCCATGAACCGCCGGGTCGACGCGGGCACCGCGTCGCTGCCGGCCCGGACCAGCCGCCAGCGCCGCACCGGACGGGGACCGCCACCGTCGGCGCCGGTGGTACGGCCCCGCGCCGGACCCGGGCTCATCCGGCGGTCGAGGCCGCGCCGTCCGGGTCGACGGCCTCGCCGAGGCCCGTCGTACCGGCGGCGGGGCCCCCGGTACGGGCCGCCAGGGCGTCGAGGAGCTGGTCGCCCATCAGGGAGATCGGCGGGGCGCCCATGGTCACCACCACGTCACCGGGGCGGGCCCGGCGGGCCACCTCCGCCGGCGCGTCGTCCCAGGAGTCGACGAACACCTTCTGCGCGGCCGGCAGCGGGACCGCCTCGATCAGTGCGGCCGCCCCCTCCCCCGGCTGGCGCAGCTCACCGGGGCCGAAGACCTCCAGCAGGACCAGCTCGTCGGCGATGCCCAGCGCGGCGGCGATCTCCGCCTGGAGGTCGCGGGTGCGGTAGAGCCGGTACGGCTGGAAGACCGCGATCAGCCGGCCCTCCCCGGCCACCTCGCGCAGCGTCTGCAACGCCAGCGTCATGGAGGTCGGGTGGTAGGCGTACTCGTCGTAGACCAGCACGCCGTCGGCGACGCCCTTGCGCTCGAAGCGCCGGCGCACCCCCGGGAAGGACGCCAACGCCGCCTCCGCCGCCGCCACCGGCAGCTCCAGCAGGTACGCGGCGAGCACCGCGGAGGCGCTGTTGAGCCCCATGTGCCGGCCCGGTACCGGCAGCCGGATCTCGCCCAGCGAGCGGCCGTCGATCTCGGCGAGGTAGCGCACCCCCTTCGCGGAGGAGACCATCTCGCTCAGCCGCAGGTCGGCGTCGGCGGACTCGCCGTACGTCCAGACCCGGCGCCCCTCGGCGCGCAGCGTCTCGGCCAGCCGCCGGCCGCCCGGGTCGTCGGCGCAGGTGACGATGAACCCGTCCGGGTCGGTGAGCCGGGCGAACTCGGCGAAGGTCGCCTCCAGGTTCGCCAGGTCCCCGTAGGTGTTGAGGTGATCGGCCTCGATGTTCGTGATGATCGAGAGGTACGGGCGGTAGATCAGGAACGACCGGTCGCTCTCGTCCGCCTCGACCACGAAGTGCTCGCCGGTGCCGTGGTGCGCACCGGAGCCGACCTCGGAGATCTCCCCGCCGATGACGAAGGACGGGTCCGCGCCGGCCTGCTGGAGCACCATGGTGACCATCGAGGTGGTGGTGGTCTTGCCGTGGGTGCCGGCGACCGCCACCGTCCGGCGGCCGGTCATCGCGGCGGCGAGCGCCTCGGAGCGGTGCAGCACCCGCAGGCCGCGCCGGCGGGCCTCCACCATTTCCAGGTGGTCCTGCGGGATGGCCGAGGAATAGACCACGGTGTCCACGCCGTCGAGGTTCGACGCCTCGTGGCTCATGTGGATCGTCCCGCCGAGCGCGCGCAGGCCGGCCAGGGACGGCCACTGCCGCAGCTCGCTGCCGGAGACCGGCAGGCCCCGGGTGAGGAAGAGCCGGGCCAGGCCGCTCATGCCGACCCCGCCCACCCCGATCAGGTGGATCCGGCCCAGGTCCTCGGCGGTGAGCGTGCCGGCCGGGGTGAACTGCGCGGTGTTCATGCCAGGTACCTTCCCGTCGCGGTGGCCAGCTTCATCGGGCCACCGCCTCGTAGACGAAGTTCAGCAGGGCGACGTCGCCGTCCCGACGGCCGTACGCGGCGGCGGCGGCGCCCATCTCGTACAGCCGGCGCGGGTCCCGGACCAGCGGGATGACCGTGCGCTCCAGCCAGTCCGGGGTCAGCTCGGCGTCATCGACGAGCAGCCCGCCACCGGCCTCCACCACGGGCAGCGCGTTGCGCTTCTGCTCCTGGTTGCTGTGCGGGTACGGCACGTAGATGGTGGGCAGCCCGATCGCGGCCACCTCGGCGCAGGTCATCGCCCCGCCCCGGGCCAGCATCAGGTCGGCGGCGGCGTAGCCCAGCTCCATCTCGGACAGGTAGGGCAGGGCCACGTACGGCACCGGCAGGTCGGTGGGGACCGGCACCGGCTCGTTGCGGGCACCCATCACGTGCAGCACCTGCACGCCGTTGCGGGCCAGCTCCTTGGCCGCGCCGGAGACCGCCAGGTTGATCGAGCGGGCGCCCTGCGAGCCGCCGGCGACGAAGAGCACCGGCAGGTCGGGGCGGAGCCCGAAGTGGGCCCGGGCGGCGTCGCGCATGGCGGCCCGGTCCAGGCCGGCGATGCCCCGGCGCAGCGGCACGCCGACCACCCGGGCGTCGCGCAGCGCCTCGGACTGGGCCGGCTGGTGCGGGAAGCCCACCGCGATGTTCTTGGTGAACTTCATGCCGAGCCGGTTGGCCACGCCCGGCGGGACGTTCACCTCGTGGATGACGATCGGCATCTCACGCCGCCAGGCGGCGAGGTAGCCGGGCACCGAGACGTACCCGCCGAAGCCGACGACCGCGTCGGCCTGGACCTCGTCGATCACCTTGCCCGCGGCGCGGGCCGCCTTCCACATCCGGTCCGGGGTGCGGACCAGGCCCATGTTGACCGAGCGGGGCAGCTGGTACGCCGGGATCTGCCGCAGGTCGTAGCCGGCCGGCGGGATCAGCTCGTTCTCCAGGCCCTTGGGCGTGCCCAGGCAGGTGATCCGGACGCCCGGGTCGTGTCGGCGCAGGCAGTCGGCGAAGGCGAGCAGGGGGTAGATGTGGCCACCCGTGCCCCCTCCGCAGAGCACCACCGAACGCAGCGGACCCATCAGCGTCTCCTCTCGTTCGCCGACCCGCCCCGGGTCCGGCCCTGCCGGCCGCCGCGCGGGGCGGCCTGCTCGTCCTCCCGCCGCGTCCGCGACCGGGGTACGGACCCTCGGGCAGCCGGTGGCGGCGCCGGGCGGCGCCGCCGGCCGGGAAGCGGCGGCAACGGGGCCCAGACTAGTCGGACCCATCGGGCGGGCGGACGGGCATGCAGGGCTCTCGCGGCATCGGGTTCGGCGCGGGCGAAGGAGGCCAGCATGCCGACCGCGGCCAGGGTCACCACCAGGGCGCTGCCGCCGTCGGAGATGAACGGCAGCGGCAGGCCGGTGATCGGCAGCAGGCCGGTCACCCCGCCGATGTTGATCACGGCCTGGCTGACCAGCCAGGTGGTGACGGCGGCGGCGGCGAGCCGGCGGAACGGGTCCTCGACCCGCCGGGCGATCCGCAGCCCGGTGTACGCCAGCACGGCGAACAGGACGAGCACCACGGTGCAGCCCACCACGCCGAGTTCCTCGGCGATGACCGCGAAGATGAAGTCGTTGTGCGCCTCGGGCAGCCAGTCCCACTTGAGGCTGCCCTGGCCCAGTCCGACGCCGAACCAGCCGCCGTGCTCGATCGCCAGCCGGCCCTGGAAGGTCTGGTAGCAGTCGGCCAGCTTGCACTGCTCCGGGTCCGGCGGGTCGATGAAGTACATCAGCCGGGCGAAGCGGTAGTTCTTCTCGCCCCGCTCGCCGGAGCCGGCACCGAGCGAGGCGACCGCGACCAGCAGCCCGATGCCGAGCAGACCCACGGCGGACAGCACGGCGAACACCCGCATCCGCACGCCGGCGGCCCAGAGCAGCCCGACCACGATGGCCAGCAGGCAGAGCATGGTGCCCAGGTCGTTGTAGCCGACCAGCACGAAGAGCAGCCCGACCACCGGGAAGAGCGGGGTGGCCAGCTCCTTCCACCAGCCCAGCGCGGCGCCCTTGCGGGCGATCACGTGCGCACCCCACAGCACCAGCGCGAGCTTGGCCAGCTCGCCGGGCTGCAACTGGATGCCGCCGATGAAGAGCCAGAGCAGCCGGGCCTCGACCGGGCCGATCCGGGCGGACTCCTGGCCGGTCAGCCGGGCGAAGGCGAGCAGCAGGTTGAGCAGCACCAGCAGGCCGACCGCGGTGGCCAGCGCGGGCCGGCCGAGCACCCGGTAGGTGCGGGCGGGCAGCCGCTGGCAGGCCCAGAAGGCCACGATGCCGATCACCGCGAAGACCGCCTGCTTGGTCACCGACGCCGACGCGTCGCCGTCCTCGGCGTAGTCGCGCACGCTGGTGGCCGAGAAGACCATGGTCAGGCCGATCAGCAGCAGCAGGCTGGCGCTGGAGAGCAGTAGGTAGTAGGAGGCCAGCGGGCGGGCCAGCAGGCCGCGCAGCGCCGCCAGGCCGCCGGCCGCGTCCAGGCCGACCAGCCCTACCGGTGGATCCGTCGTACGCCCCGCGCCCGCCCCCCGTCGTACCTGGGTCTCCGCTGTCGTTGTCGTGCCGGTCGCGCCTCGGTCCTCCCCCACCCGACCATCATCGCGGTTGTGGGTGGCCCGTTCCGGCCGTTCGGCCCGCTCGGCGTGTCGGAATGCGAAGCGGGGACCCCTCCGCTAGGAGGAGTCCCCGCCGGGTCGCCCCGGTCAGCCCATGCTGGCCAGGAAGTCGCTGTAGAACAGGCCGAGCGCGATCGCCACACCGATCCCCGCGATGATCCAGAAGCGGACGACGATGTTGACCTCGCTCCAGCCGGCCAACTCGAAGTGGTGCTGGAGCGGCGACATCCGGAACACCCGCTTGCCGGTGGTACGGAAGGAGATGATCTGGATCACCACGGACATCGTGATGATCACGAAGAGGCCGCCGAGGATGGGCAGCAGCAGGATCGTCCGGGTGGACATCGCCATGCCGGCGATCAGGCCGCCCAGGCCGAGCGCGCCGGTGTCGCCCATGAAGATCCGGGCCGGCGAGGTGTTCCACCACAGGAAGCCCACGCAGGCCCCGGCCGCCGCCCCGGCGATCAGCGCGATCTCCAGCGGGTCCCGGACGGCGTAGCAGTAGTTGTTCGGGTCGGCGGTGTACGTCGGGTCGGCGCACCAGTGCCGGTACTGCCAGAACGCGATCAGCGCGTACGCGGCCAGCACCATCACCGAGGCGCCGGTGGCCAGGCCGTCCAGGCCGTCGGTGAGGTTGACCCCGTTGGTCGCCGCCATCACCACCAGGATGATCACGATCACCGCGCCGACCTTGGTCAGTTCCAGCGCCGGGATGTCCCGGATGAAGCTGAGCGTGCTGCTGCCCACGGTCTCGGTGTTCGTCCTGGTGCCGCCGGCGTCGGTCATGCTGCTCGGGAAGTAGAGCGCGACCACGCCGAAGATCGCGCCGACCAGGATCTGGCCGAAGAGCTTGCCGCGCTTGTTCAGGCCGCCGCTGTGCCGCTTGCGGACCTTGAGGAAGTCGTCGATGAAGCCGACCGCCCCGGAGAAGACCATCAGCCCCAGCAGCACCAGCGCCGTGATGGTCGGCTCGACCTGAGCGATCTGGGCGTCCGGCAGGGTGGTCAGGGCCAGGTGGCCGGCGACGTACGCGATCACCGTGGCCAGGATGAAGACCACGCCGCCCATCGTCGGCGTGCCCTTCTTGGTCTGGTGCATCGCCGGGCCCTCGGCCCGGATCGGCTGGCCCGCCTTGAGCCGGGTGAACACCTTGATCGCGATCGGGGTGGCGAGCAACGAGATCAGGAACGCCACGCCGATGGCGACGATGACCGCCCTCACGCGGTCACCTCCGTCCCGGCCGCGGCGTCGGCGCGCAGCGCGTCGGCCACCTCCCAGGTGCGGTACCGGGAGCCCTTCACCAGGACGACGTCGCCCGGCCGTAGCTCGCTCCGCAGCACCTCGACGGCCGCCGCCTGATCGGTGAGCAGCACCGACCCTCCTCCCCAGTCACTTACCGCTGTCGCGCCCTCGTGCATCGGCGCGGCCGGCTCACCCACCACGAGCAGCCGGTCGACACCGAGCTCGGCGGCCAACCGGCCGACCTCCCGGTGCCCCTCGTCCTCGAACGCGCCCAGCTCGGCCATGTAGCCCAGCGCGGCAAAGGTACGCCCACCCCGGCGCATGCCGACCAGCGCCCGCAGCGCCACCGCCATGGACGCCGGGTTGGCGTTGTAGGAGTCGTCGATCACGGTCACCCCGTCGGGCCGGTCGAAGACGTCCATCCGGCGGGTGGAGACCAGCCCCAACTCGCCCAGCGCCACCGCCAGCTCGCCCAGCGGCATGCCCAGCTCCCGGGCGACCGCCGCGGCGGCGAGGGAGTTGGAGACCTGGTGCCGCCCGGTCAGCCCGAGCCGCACCGACGCGGTCCCCTCCGGGGTGACCAGCGTGTACGCGGCCCGCCCCCGGTCGTCCATGATCACGTCGACCGCCCGGACGTCGGCCCGTTCCGCCTCGCCGTACCGGACCACCCGGGCGGAGGTGCGCGACGCCATCGCGTCGACCAGCGGGTCGTCGGCGTTGAGCACCGCCAGCCCGTCGGCCGGCAGCGCCTCGACCAGCTCCCCCTTGGCCAGCGCGATGTTCTCCACCGAGCCGAACTCGCCGATGTGCGCGACCCCGACGTTGAGCACCACGGAGATCCGGGGCGGCACCACGTCGCACAGGTAGCGCACGTGCCCCACCCCACGGGCGCCCTTCTCCATCACCAGGTAGCGGGTCTGAGCCGTCGCCTGCAACGCCGTGTACGGGTGCCCCAGCTCGTTGTTGAACGACCCGGGCGGGGCCACCGTCGGGCCGAGCCGGACGGCCAGCTGGGCGATCAGGTCCTTCGTGGTGGTCTTGCCGGAGGAGCCGGTCAACCCGATCACGGTGAGCTGGGGCAGCCGGTCCACCACCGCGCGGGCCAGCCGGCCCATCGCGGCCAGCGCGTCGTCGACGAGCACCATCGGCACCCCGGGCACCTCCCGGGTGCCCAGCACGGCGACCGCGCCGGCCGCCACCGCCCCGGCGGCGTAGTCGTGCCCGTCGACCTTCTCCCCGGGGAACGCGACGAAGAGCGCCCCACCGGTGACCTTGCGGGAGTCGAATTCGACCGGGCCGGTCACCCGAGCGTCCGGGTCGGCGCCGACCAGCCGGCCGTCGACGGCCGAGGCGACCTCGGCCAGGCTCAGCGGGATCACCGGCTGCCCGCCAGGTCCCCGAAGCGCACCCGCAGCGCCTCCGCCAGCTCCACCCGGTCGTCGAACGGGAGCACCTCGCCGTTGATCTCCTGGCCGCGCTCCTGACCCTTGCCGAGCAGCGCCACGATGTCTCCGGGCTCGGCGAGCCGGACCGCCTCGACGATGGCGGCCCGCCGGCCGGGCACCTCGATGATCCGGGCGGCGGCCCCGGCCGCGTACGCCCCGGCGAGCACCTCGGCCCGGATCGCGGCCGGCTCCTCGGTGCGCGGATTGTCGTCGGTCACCAGCACCACCTCGGCCCCCTCCGCGGCGGCGGCGCCCATCACCGGCCGCTTGCCCCGGTCCCGGTCGCCACCGGCGCCGATCACGCAGATCAACCGGCCGGTGCTCAGCTCGCGCAGCGCGGCCAGCACGGCCTCGATCGCGTTCGCCTTGTGCGCGTAGTCGACCACCCCGCGCACCGGGGCGTCGCCGCTGACCAGCTCCAGTCGGCCGGGCACGCCCCCGCAGGCGGCCACCCCGGCGGCCGCGGTCGCCGGGTCCACCCCGGCGGCGACCAGGGTGGCGATCGCCAGCAGCGCGTTGGCCACGTTGTGCCGGCCGGGCAGCGCCACGCCGGTGGGCAGCACCACCCCGTCCGGGCCGTGCACGGTGAAGCGCTGGGCGTACCCCTCGCCGTCGATCCCGTCGGCCCACCAGGTGGCGGCCGGGTCACCGGCGGCCGAGTAGCTGACCGTGCCGGCCTTGAACAGCGGGCGCAGCGCCGGGTCGTCGGCGTTGAGCACCTCGACCCCGCAGCGGCCGTCGAAGAGCTTCGCCTTGGCCGCGAAGTAGTCCGCCTCGTCGGCGTGGAAGTCCAGGTGGTCGGAGCCGAAGTTGGTGTAGCCGCCGACGGCGAAGCGCACCCCGCCGACCCGGCCCATGGCCAGGGCGTGACTGGAGACCTCCATGACCACCGCGGTGACCCCGCGCTCCCGGGCCACCGCGAGCATGGCGTGCAGGTCGGTGGCCTCCGGGGTGGTCCGCACGCTGTCGACGACCAGGTCGCCCAGCCGGGTCTCCACGGTGCCGATCAGGCCGGTGACGTGCCCGGCGGCGCGCAGCCCGGACTCGATCAGATAGCTGGTGGAGGTCTTGCCGGCGGTGCCGGTCACCCCGATCACGGTCAGCCCGGCGGTCGGCTCGCCGTAGACGGCGGCGGCGAGGTCGCCGAGCACCGCCCGCGGGTCGGCCACCACCAGGGCGGGCAGCCCGGCCGCGGCCACCGCGGCGGCGCCCGCCGGGTCGGTCAGGGCGGCCACCGCGCCG